>DASYMP010000229.1:0-2475 GCA_036009005.1 Thermoleophilaceae bacterium
CCGCCGCGCTACTGACCCTGGCGTGTGCGGGCGCGCTCTCGCGCGTGCCCGCGCGGCACGCCATCCGGCGGCTCGCCCGGGGCGCCGCTCCCGGAGCGATCCTGTTCGTCGTGGCCTCGCGGGCCGCCGGCGTCACGCCCGCCGACCGGGTCGTCCTGTTCGGCGGGTTCGTCCTGGCCGCCGCGCTCGTGGCGGCCGCTGTTGCGCGCCGGCGAACGGACCCCGGGCTGCCGCTCGTGGCCGCGCTCGTGCTCGCAGCCGTCACGGGGCCCGCGGTCTGGATGGCGGCGATCGTGGTGCCGCTGCCGGACTCCCAGACCGGCTTGTTCATCCTGGGCTACTACGGACTCGCCGGGCTGGCCGCCGCCGGCGCGGTGCTGTCGCTGGTGCGCCTCGGCGGGGGCGCGCGCCGCTAGCGCGTGTCGCCGCTGCCCTGAAGCACGCCGCGCTCCTTGCGGGAGAGCAGCTTCGCGAGGTTGTTCTCGGCCAGCTCGTCCAGGTCGAGCCCGGCCTCGGTGGCCAGCTGGGCCATGTACCAGAGCACGTCGCCCAGCTCGGCGGCGAGGGCCGCGCGGCGCTCGTCGGTGAGCGCACCGCCGTCGTCGCGGATCGCCTTCTTCACCTTCTCCGCACATTCGCCCGCCTCGCCGCAGAGGCCGAGCGCGGGGTAGGTGAGGTTGTCGCCGGCGTTCGGGTAGACGGCCGTGACGCGTGAGCGCTGCTGGTAGTCGGAGAGCTGCACGTCCCCGACCGTACCGCGACCGGAAGACATACGGAGGCGTAGACTCTCCGCCGCCGTGACACCGCTTGCCGTGGAGCGGAGCCAGAGCGACGGATACGCCGTCCTGACGGTGGACGGTGAGCTCGACATCGCGACGGCCCCCCGGATGATCGCCGCCCTCAACGAGGCGCTCGCCGACATGGCCGCCCCGCTCGTCGTCGACCTCACGAGCGTGGTGTTCATGGACTCCACGGGGCTCGCTCTGCTGATGAACGCGCGCCGCCGCGCGATGCGCCTGGGACAGGGATTCGCGATCGTCTGCCCGGGCGGGCCGATCGCTCGGGTGTTCGAGATCGCCGACATGGTCGGCAGCCTTCGCGTCTGCCCAGATCGCGAGAGCGCGAGACAGGCGGCGACCCAACCGGCGTGAGCTTCACCTAAAACGGCACCCTGCCGATACCTGTGGGGTATGGACGCTCAGGCTGCCTCGGCCGGGCCGTTTCCCGTCCCCGGATTGACCCCGCCCAGCGGGCGCGGGGACGTGCGCCGGCGCATCGGCGACGTGATTGTGCTGCTCGGTTTCGCCGAGCGCGAGCGCGTGGAGCAGGTGGTCGAGCGTGGGCGCCATGACGGCCTTCCACTTGGGCAGGCGCTGCTCCAGGCGGGGATCGTCAACTCGGCACAGCTCGCCCAGGCGCTCGCCGAGCGCAACGGGCTCGACTACGTGGACCTGAACACGTTCGAGGTCGACAAGGGCGCCGCCACGATGCTGGACGGCGACAAGGCGCGCCGCTACCGGACGATCCCGATCGCCTTCCTGGCCGACCACACGCTGCTGGTGGCCACAGCCGACCCCGCGAACCTGCTCGCGCTGGACGACATCACGATGGCCACCGGCTACGACGTGCGCCGCGCGGTGGCCTCACCCGAGGACATCGACGCGCTGATCGAGCAGCTCGGCACGCTCGCGGACTCGGTCCACGAGATCGACGAGGAGGAGTACGAGGCGCAGGTCATCGAGCTGCGCGAGTCGGCCGACGAGGCGCCCGTCGTGAAGCTCGTGCACGCGGTGATCGCGGACGCGGTGCGCCGCGGCGCGTCCGACATCCACTTCGAGCCGCGCGGGCACGACATGCGCGTGCGCTTCCGGGTCGACGGCGTGGTGGCCGACTCGACCACCGTGCCGCGCCACCTCGTTCCGGGCCTGGTCTCGCGCATCAAGATCATGGCCGAGCTCGACATCGCGGAGAAGCGGATGCCCCAGGACGGGCGCATCGGCCTCTCCGTGGACGGCAACCTCGTGGACCTGCGCGTGGCCACGCTGCCGGTCGTGCGAGGCGAGGCCGTCGTCATGCGGATCCTCGACTCGAACCAGCTCGTCATGGACCTCGACGGGCTGGGGATGGAGGACCAGGACCGCCGCCGCTTCCAGGCCGCGATCGGGACGACGCACGGCGCGATTCTCGTGACCGGCCCGACCGGCTCCGGGAAGACGACCACCCTCTACGCGGCCCTGACCGAGCTGAACACGCCGGACCGCACGATCGTGACGGTCGAGGACCCGGTCGAGTACGAGGTCCAGGGCGTGAAGCAGGTCCAGGTGAACTCGAAGACGCGGCTCACCTTCTCGACGGGCCTGCGCGCGATGCTGCGCGCCGACCCGGACGTCGTGATGGTGGGCGAGGTGCGCGACAGGGAGACCGCTCAGATCGCGATCGAGTCGGCGCTCACGGGCCACCTGGTGCTCTCGACGC
>DASYMP010000230.1:0-13451 GCA_036009005.1 Thermoleophilaceae bacterium
GGAGGTAGCGGAGCTTCGCGCCGGTCGCCTCGCAGAGGATCTGCCAGGGCACGATGTTCGAGTGGTGCTCCATCTCTGTGATGAGCACCTCGTCGCCCTCGCCCACGTGCTCGCGGCCCCACGTGTAGGCCACCAGGTTGATCGCCTCGGTGGCGTTCCGCGTGAAGACCGAGCAGGCCGGGTCCCAGCCCACGAACTCCGCTATGCGCGTGCGTGCCGACTCGAACGCATCCGTCGACTCACGCGCGAGCTCGTACACGCCTCGGTGGATCGGCGCGTAGGACTCGCGCTGGAAGCCGTCCATCGCCGCGATCACCTGCTCGGGCCGCTGCGAGGTGGCCGCCGAGTCGAGGTACGCGACACGCTGGCCGCCGAACTCGCGTGCGAGCACGGGGAAGTCGGCGCGCACGTCCACGAGCGGCTGGTGTGCCGCGATGGCGCTCACCGGCCCTCGGCCCGCTCCCCGATGAACTCGCGCACCTGGTCCTCGGCGCCCGCCAGCTTCTCGGAGATCCGGCGCCGCACGAGCTCCTCGAGGCCGGGGTCGTCGAGCCGCATGATGACCTCCTCGAAGTAGCCCTCCACCAGCACCCGCACCGCCTCGGCGCGCGAGATGCCGCGGGTCATCATGTAGAAGATCTGCTCGGGGTCGAGCTCGCCGACGGTGCCTCCGTGCGACGCCTTCACGTTGTCCACCTCGACGATCAGCGACGGGATCGCGTCGCCCTTCGCCTTCGGCGACAGCAGCATCTGATGCGTCTGAAGGTAGGTGTCCACCTCGGGCGCGCCCGGCAGGATGTGGATCAGGCCCTCGTAGGACGCGCGCGACTCACCGGTCAGGGCGCCCTTCCAGACCGTGTCGCCGGTCGTGTGGCCGGCCTCGTGCTTGTCGGTCGTGAACAGGTCGAGCAGCTCGTCGCGCTCGGTGAAGTACATGCCGGTGTGGCGCATGTCCGAGCCCGGCTGGGCGGTGATGATGTCGAGCGTCTGCTTGGTGAGGTGGCCGCCGAGGTGGATCGGCACCCACTTCACGCGGGCGTCGCGGCCCACGTCGACGCGACGCGTCGACAGGTCGTAGACGTCGCCTCGGCCCCAGTCCTGGTAGTGCGCGAGGTCGACCTGGGCGCCGCTCTCGGCGTACAGCTCGAACGCGCCGGAGTGGAGCGCCTGACCCTCGAAGTCGCCGCCGAGGAAGAACTCGCGGATGCGCACCTCGGCGTGCTCGCCCACCACGACGAGCGTGTGCGCCCACTGCACGGTGCCGGGCTCGTCGATCAGCCAGACCACCTGGATCGGCTTCTCCACGCGCACGTTCTTCGGCACGTGGATGAACACGCCGCCGCTCCAGAACGCGGCGGTGCCGGCGGCGAACTTGTCGTCCTCGATCGGGAGCCGCTTGCCGAAGTACTCGGCCACGAGCTCGGGGTGCTCCTCGACCGCCTGCTCCAGCGGCATCACGACGATCTGGTCGTCGTTCAGGTCGCTGTGCACGACGTTCGCGCCGCGCTGCACGATCAGGGCGGAGTGCTCGTCGTCGCCGAGGTCGAGCTCGGGCAGGCCGGGCTCGTAGCGCTTCGGCTCGAGCGTGTCGATGTCGAGGCCGCGCAGCGAGGTCGTCCAGAAGCCGGAGCGGCGCCAGGTGGGCACGTCCTGCGACTCGTAGACCTCGAGCGCCGCGCGGCGACGGCTCTCCACGAACTCAGGCGCCACTTGCCGCCACCTCCTCGCGCACGAACTCGTAGCCCTTCTCCTCGAGCTCGTCGGCCAGCTCGGCGCCGCCCTCGCGGACGATGCGCCCGTCGAGCAGGATGTGCACGAACTCGGGCCGCACGTAGCTGAGGATGCGCGTGTAGTGCGTGATGATGAGGAAGCCGCGCTCGTCGCCGCGCATGGCATTCACGCCCTCGGAGACGATCCGCAGGGCGTCGATGTCGAGCCCGGAGTCGGTCTCGTCGAGCACCGCGAAGTCGGGCTGGAGCATCGCCAGCTGGAGGATCTCGGCGCGCTTCTTCTCGCCGCCGGAGAAGCCCTCGTTCAGGTAGCGGCTCGTGAAGGCGCGGTCGATCTTCAGGAGCTCCATGTGCCCCTTCAGCATCGCCCCGAACTCCTTGACCTTGATCGGCTCGTCACGACCGGCGTTCACCGCCATGCGGAGGAAGTTCGCGACCGACACGCCCGGGATCGTCGCCGGGTACTGGAAGGCCATGAAGAGGCCGGCGCGCGCCCGCTCGTCCGGGCCGGCCTCGGTGAGGTCCTCGCCGTTCAGGATGATCTTGCCCTCGGTCACCTCGTAGGTGGGGTTGCCCATGAGGGTGTTCGCGAGCGTGGACTTGCCCGAGCCGTTCGGGCCCATCAGGGCATGGGTCTCGCCCTTTCGGATCACCAGGTCGACGCCGTGGAGGATCTCCCGATCCTCCGTGCGGACGTGCAAGTTCTGGACTTCGAGCGTCATGCGATTGCCTTTGCCTTCTTCGTCTGGGTCAGTGGCTGGACGAGGTCGTCCAGCGTCATGTCGGTAAGCGTTCTGACGATGGACCCCTGAACGCGCGTCCAGAGGAACTTCGTGGGGCAGGGTTCGTGGTTCTCGTCGTGCTCGCGCGAGCAGACGAGCACGCCGTCCGCGTCCGCGCTGATGCACTCGATCGGCGCGATGTGGCCCTCGAGCGCACGCACGACCTCCGCCATCGTGATCTCCCCGGCGTCGCGCGCAAGCGTGTAGCCGCCATGCGCGCCGCGCCTCGACTCGACCAGGCCCGCCTTGCGCAGGCGCTGGACGAGATGCTCGAGGTAGGCGAGCGGAAGCCCCTCAGCGTCGGCGATCGAGCCGAGCGAGATCGGATCCTCACCGCCGCGCTTGGCGAGATGCGCCATCACGCGGACCCCGTACTCCGCCTTCGTCGAGAACATCACCCCGTAAATCCTAGCTACGAGCTAGGAAAAGCGGCGGGTTCGCGCTCAAGCAGGGCCAGGTCGTGCGCGAGGCGCTCCGGCGTGGCCTCGGAGCCCGGGTAGCCCACGCGCTGGAAGCCGCGCGCGTCCACGAGCGTGAAGCGGGAGTTGTGCTCCGCCGTCACGGATTGGGGCTGGATGGCGAAGCCGCGCCAGACGGGCCGGAGCTCGGCGCGGGAGCCGAGCACGAAGTCGATTCGGCCGGTGGCGCGCTGCTCGGCCAGGAACTTGCGCGCGCTCTGCGGGGTGTCGTTCGGCGGGTCCACGGCGATCGCCAGGACGGGCACGTCGTGGCCCAGCTGGTCGAGCGCGCCGCGCGCCGTCTGCGCCTGGAGCGGACAGGTGTCCTGGCAGTGCGTGTAGAGGAACGTGACCAGCACGGGCGTGCCGCGGAGCGCGCGCATGGAGACCGGCTCGCCCTCCTGGTTGCGCAGCTCGAAGTCGGGCGCGCGCAGGTGCTTCGGCATCACGGCGCCGGCGAAGGTGTTCGCCGGCGCGACCGGCTCCCCGTCATCGCCGCCGCTCGCCGCGAGCACGACTCCTCCGAGCGCTCCGAATGCCACGAGCACGAGCGCGATCGCGATGCGCGGATTCACGAAGCGCAGGCTAGAGAGCGAGCTCCCAGCGCTCCCAGTCGAGCCGGCGCCCCCAGCGGAAGACCGGCTCGCTCGAGATGGGCGCGAAGCCGGTGCGGCGGTAGAGCTCGCGGGCGGCGGCGAGCTCGCTGAACGTCAGGAGCTCGATGCGCGCATAGCCGGCCGCGCGGGCGGCGCCGAGCACCGCCTCGATGAGCCCGCGGCCCGCGCCCGCCCCGCGCGCCTCGGGCAGCAGGGCGAGATGGCCGAGGCGGGCGAGCCCGCCGCCGAGGTCGCGCAGGGTGATCGCGCCCACGGCGCGGCCGTCGAGCTCCGCCATCCAGAGCCCGTCGCGAGGGCCGGGCCAGCCGGAGCGCCGCAGCTCCGCCAGCTGGAGCGCCATGTCGCCCGCGAACGACGGCTCGAGCCCGTACTCCGGCTCGAACACCGCGCCGTTGATCCGCACGAGCTCGTTCACGTCGGCTCCGGAGCCTCCGCTGCGGATCTGCACCACAATCCAAACGGTGTCATTTTCTCTCGACCCGGGCGTGCTGGCCTTTCTCGCGGTCGGCGTCGCGCTCTACGTGCGCGCCGTGGGCGTCGCGCACGGGCGCGGGCTCGAGGTCACGCGCTTCCAGCAGGCGGCGTTCTACGGCGGCGTCGCGCTCTGGGCAATCGCGCTCGTCTCGCCGCTCGACCGCCTCGCGGAGGACCTGCTCTCGGCGCACATGGCGCAGCACCTGCTGCTCGCCGAGCTGGGCGGCCCGCTGATCCTGGCCGGCCTGCGGGCGCCGGTGATCTTCTTCTACCTCCCGCCGGCCGCGCTGAAGGCGCTGGCGCGGCGTCGGAGGCTCCGGCGCGTGATGGGCAGGCTCACGACCCCGCTCGGCGCGATCGCCACCTACGCGCTCGTCCTGTACGGCTGGCACTTCGCTCCGGCCTTCGAGGCGGCGCTCCACCACCCGCTCGTGCACGCGATCCAGCACCAGTCGTTCTTCTTCATCGCCATCCTCGTCTGGATCCCGGCGCTCGAGCCGACCCGCCGCCGGCTCCGCGGCGAGCTCTGGAAGGCCGGCCACATCCTCGGGGCGCGGCTCGTCGGGATGTTCCTGGGCATGGCCTTCATCGCGATGCGCTCGCCCGCCTACGACTGGTACGTGGGCCGCACCGCGGAGCACGGCCTCAAGCCGCTCACGGACCAGCAGATCGCCGGCGGCCTGATGCTCAGCCTCGACGTGGCGATCATGCTGTTCGCGGTCGCCTTCTTCTTCTTCCGCTCGGGCGAGGACCACGACCGCGCGGAGGCGGAGGCCTACGGCTCGACGAGTCCGCGCCGGATGGCGTAGCGCACGATCTCGACACGGTCGCGCATGCCGAGCTTGCCGAACACGTTCGTGCGGTGCGACTCGACGGTCTTCTCCGAGAGCTTCAGCGTCTCCGCGATCTGCTTGTTCGTGAATGCCTCCGCGATCAGCTTCACGACCTCGAGCTCGCGCGGGGTCAGCGGCTCCTCGATTTCGGTTGCGCCCCCGAGCCACTCGTCCATCAGCGTGCGCTGTGCCTCGTCGGAGAGGAACGTGCGGCCGTCGGCGACGGTGCGCACGGCGTCGATCAGGTCCTTGTCCGCGGCGCGTTTGAGCACGTAGCCGGCGGCACCGGCCTCGAGGCCCTCGAGGAAATAGCGCTCGTCGTCGTGCATCGACAGCATGAGCACGCGCGTGTCGGGCGCGTGGGCGCGGATCTCGCGCGCGGCCTGGAGGCCCGTCATGCGTGGCATCGAGACGTCGAGCACCGCGACGTTCGGGTGGTGGGCCTGGGCCGACTCGAGCGCAGCCACGCCGTCCTCGGCCTCGGCCACGACCTCCATGTCGGGCTGGCGCTCGATCAGCATGCGCAGGCCGGAGCGGACGATGCCGTGGTCGTCCGCGATCAGGACGCGGATCAAGACACCACCACCGGGGCGAGATGGGCGATGCGGAACGACACGGTGGTGCCGCTCCCAGGGGCGGAACGCACGTCGAGCTCTCCGCCGGCGAGGCGGGCGCGCTCGGCCATGCCGCTGAGTCCGAGGCCGGCGCCCGGGCCCTCGTCGCGCGCCGCGCGGCTCATCGAGGCGGGGTCGAAGCCGGCGCCGTCGTCGCGGATGCGCAGCTCGAGCCGCTCCTCGTCGACCTCGATGTCCACGCCCACGGCGGTGGCCCCTGCGTGGCGACCCACGTTCGCGAGCGCCTCCTGGAGCACGCGGTAGACGGCCGTCTGCACGTCGTCCGGAAGCAGCGCCGCGTCGCCGTCGGCGTTCAGGGTCACCTCCACGCCCGTTCGCGCGGAGAAGCGCTTCAGCTGGGTCTCGACCGCCGGCATCAGGCCGTGGTCGTCGAGCGCGGTCGGGCGGAGCTGGCGCGCGAGGTTCAGGAGCTCCTCCATCGCCTGGTTCACGAGTCGCTTCAGCTCGTTCAGCTCCTCCACGCGGGCGGCCGGGCTGTCCTGCGCAAGCGCCTCGAGTCGCAGCAGGATGGCGGTGAGCGCCTGGTTCACCTCGTCGTGCAGGTCGCGAGCGAGCCTGCGCCGCTCCTCCTCCTGCGCGCGCATGGCGAGCGTGCCCGAGCGGCGGCGCTCCTCCTCGATCCGCTCGAGCAGGCCGTTGAAGGAGCGCGACAGCTTGTCGATCTCCTCGACGGGGTCCTGGTCCGGCAGCTGGTGGCTCGACGGCTCGGCGGGGTCGATCCCCTCGATCCGAGCGATCAGGCGCTCGAGCGGCGCGAAGCGGCGCTGGAGCATCCACAGGTTCACGCACAGCGTGAGCACGATCGCGAGCGCGAGGATCAGGAACGACCAGCGCTGGTCGGCGACCGTCAGGTCGAGGCCCGCGGCGAGGCTCGCGGCGAACAGCGTGATCGCGACGAGCACCACGTTGGCGGCCACGACCTGGCCGATCAGGGAGTCGTCGCGTCTGGTCATCAAGGGTCTTTTCATGATCGGAACGGGGCGGGCGACCACAAATGGGGTCCTCACCCCATATCGGCACGCTTGCCGGAAGACGAAACTCCTGGTGAGGCTTAAAGCAGCTGGAACTGCCAGGGCTTCCGCACAATCTAGGTCTGGGTCTTCCGCCGGGGCGTCCGAGAGGGCGCCCCGGCTGTCGTTCGGGCGCCCCGCGCTTCCCCGCGCAACGTCGCTATTCTTTCTGAAGTAATGGCATCCGGCGCAGAAGTCATCCGCAAGATCAAGGAGCAGATCGAGGAGGTGGACCCGAAGGACGTCCACTCGCTCGGCCAGAACGGCAACGGCAACGGAGCCGTGATCGTCGACGTGCGCGAGCAGCACGAGTTCGAGGAGGCGCACGTTCCGGGCGCCGTCCACGTGCCGCGCGGACACCTCGAGTCGCGCATCGAGGGCGCGGTCAACGACCGCTCCAAGCGCGTGATCCTCTACTGCGCCTCCGGCCAGCGCTCCGCGCTCGCCGCCCACACTCTTCAGGACCTGCTCGGCTACGAGGACGTCGCATCCATGCGCGGCGGCATCACGCTCTGGAAGGACCGCGGCTACGAGGTCGAGGTGCCGCGCTCGCTCAGCCCCGAGCAGCGCGAGCGCTACTCGCGCCACCTGCTGGTTCCCGAGGTCGGCCTCGAGGGGCAGCTGAAGCTGCTCGACGCCAAGGTGCTGCTGCTCGGCGCCGGAGGGCTCGGCTCGCCGGCCGCGCTCTACCTGGCCGCCGCCGGCGTGGGCACGCTCGGCATCGTCGACAACGACGTAGTCGACCTCTCGAACCTCCAGCGCCAGGTCGCGCACTCGAACGACCGGGTGGGCACGCTGAAGGTCGACTCGGCCGAGATCGCGATCCACGAGATCAACCCGGACGTGAACGTCGAGAAGTACCCCGTCCGGCTCGCCGCCGACAACATCATGGAGATCGCCGAGGGCTACGACGTGATCGTCGACGGCCTCGACAACTTCCCCACGCGCTACCTCGTGAACGACGCGAGCGTGCGCCTCCAGACCCCGGTGGTGTCGGCCTCGATCCTCGGGTTCGAGGGGCAGCTGTCGGTCTTCCACCCCTACGAGGGCCCCTGCTACCGCTGCCTCTACCCGACTCCGCCGCCGGCCGAGCTGGCGCCCTCGTGCGGCGCCGCGGGCGTGCTCGGGGTGCTTCCGGGCGTGATGGGCCTGCTCCAGTCGGTCGAGGTCATCAAGCTCGTCACGGGCGCCGGAGACACGATGGCCGGCCGCCTGCTCCTGTACGACGCGCTCGGCACGACGTTCACCGAGCTCAAGGTCCGGCGCGACCCCGACTGCCCGATCTGCTCACGCGATCCGAGCGACATCTCCGACGAGGAGCTGGGTGTCTTCCCGGACTACGAGGCGTTCTGCGCGGGCGCTGGCTAGGCTGCCGGACCCCATGGCGAAGATCAAGATTCCCCCGGTGCTCCGGGGCAGCGTCGGCGGCGAGAAGGAGCTCGAGGCCTCGGGCGGCAGCGTCGGCGACGTGCTGCGGAAGCTCGCGGCGGACCATCCGGCGACCGAGTCGCAGCTGTTCTCCGAGGACGGCGAGCTGAACCGCTACGTGAACGTGTACTTGAACGACGAGGACGTGCGCGTCCTTCAGGGCCTCGACACCCAGGTGTCGGACACGGACACCGTCGTGATCCTGCCGGCGATGGCCGGCGGCAGCCGCTGATCGTCCGTCCGGCGGTCCCGGCCGACGAGGCCGGCTGGACGCGCGCCTGGTTCGAGTCGGCGGTCGAGGGCTTCGGCCCGCTGCTGCCCGAGTCGCACGCGTACCCGAAGGCGCCGCCGGGGCGGTTCCAGGAGCTGCTCGCCGATCCGGGCGTGTCGCTGCTGGTGGCGGACGAGGACGGCGTGGTCGCGGGCTTCAGCGGCTGCGGCGAGAACCGCGATGCGGACGCGCGCGCCGAGACCGGCGAGCTGCGCTCCATGTTCGTGGCGCCCCGCTCGTGGAGGCGCGGTGTGGGCCGCGCGCTCCTGGCCGCCGCGCTCGACGACCTGCGCGAGCACGGCTATTCCGAGGTCACCGTCTGGTCGTTCGCCGGCAACGAGCGGGCGAACGCGTTCTACGAGGCGGCCGGCTTCACACGCGACGGCGCCGAGCGGAGCGAGGACGCTTGGGCGCACATCCTCGAGCTGCGCTACCGCCGTAGCCTCTGAGCCATGAGGATCGAGCGACTCGACCGGGTCGAGCCCTTCATCACGAAGGACGGCTCCGAGATCCGCGAGCTGGCCGGCACGCCGACCGGCAACTCCGTCAACCAGAGCCTCGCCGAGGCCACCGTGGCGCCCGGCGCCGAGACCGAGGAGCACCACCACGGCGTCTCCGAGGAGATCTACTTCCTCACGAGCGGAAGCGGCCGCCTGAAGCTGGGCGACGACGAGACCCCCGTCGCCGCCGGCGACACGATCGTCATCCCGCCCGGCACGCCCCACAAGCTCTGGAACACCGGCCCGGAGCCGCTTCGGCTGCTCTGCTGCTGCGCACCCCCGTATTCGGACGAGGACACGTTCATAACGGAGTGACGTGACCGGGTACTACACTTTCTGAAGTGCTGGATCCGCGCCTCGACAACCGGCCGTGTGGCGGCAAGTACGGCGACATCGTTCAGGCGATCGGGAACACGCCGCTTGTCGAGCTCAGGCGGCTCAGTCCCAAGCCGGGCGTTCGCATCTACGTGAAGCTCGAGAGCTACAACCCGACCGGGTCCGTGAAGGACCGGGTCGCTCGCTCGATGATCGAGCGGGCCGAGGAGGAGGGGCAGATCCGGCCGGGGCAGACCATCCTCGAGCCGACCTCCGGCAACACCGGCATCTCGCTCGCGATGATCTGCCGGCGCAAGGGCTATCCGCTCAAGGTCGTCATGCCCGACAACGTGACGGCGGAGCGCACGCAGCTGCTCCACATGTACGGCGCGGAGATCGTCTACTCGCCCGGGGAGCAGGGCTCGAACGGCGCCGTGGCGATGGCGCTCGAGCTCGCCGCGTCCGACTCGAGCTACTACATGCCCTACCAGTACGGGAACCAGGCGAACCCCGACGCCCACTACCACGGCACCGCCGTGGAGATCCTCGAGGAGCTCGACACCGTGAGCGCGTTCGTCGCCGGCCTCGGCACGGGCGGCACGCTCATGGGCAACGCGCGCCGCTTCAAGGAGGAGGACCCGGACACGGTGATCGTCGCCGCCGAGCCCCTCCAGGGCGAGCTCGTCCAGGGCCTCCGCTCACTCGAGGACGGCTACATCCCGCCGATCATCGACCTCTCCCTGCTCGACAGGAAGATCTTCGTCTCGAACCGCGACGCGGTCGTGTGGACCAAGAAGCTGATGGAGGAGGAGGGCCTCTTCGTGGGCGTCTCCACCGGAGCGATCGCGTCGATCTGCGTGCGCGTCGCGAGCGAGCTCGACGAGGGCAACGTCGTCTTCGTCGCGCCCGACGACGGCTGGAAGTACCTCAGCTCGGGCGTCTACACGAAGACGATCGAGCAGCTGGAGGAAGACGGCTCGCTCGAGCGCGGCTCCTTCTGGTAGTCGCCGGCGCGTAGGTGGGGCATAAATCAGGCGCATAGCGCCTGATTTCGTTGCCACCTCGGCGAGGCGGCCGTCGGCCGGCGGCTAGGTGTTGGCCTTCGTGGGCTCTTCGTAGTCGTAGGCGTCGCGCTCGTCGTCGTCGGCGGTGAGCGACTCCTTCAGCTCACGCATCCCACGTCCGACCGAGCGGGCGGCCTCCGGCAGCTTCTGAGGCCCGAGCACGATCAGGGCGACCACGAGGATCACCATCAACTCGAGCGGGCCGGGTGCGGAGATGAAGCCCATGCACGACCCAGACTAGTCCACCACGAGGCGCTCGCCCAGCGAATCGCGCAGCGCGACCTCGTGCGCGGCCTCGCAGGCGAGGATCGAGCCGAGCGCCTGGCGGAGCGAGGAGTCCGAGATCCGGGCCACCGCGCCGCGGTAGGCCGCCACCGCCTGGCGCTCGATCTTCAATGCGTAGGTGGCGAACGCCGCCGGTTCACGCAGCGCCGCCGTGAGCTCGTGCGCCGGCACGCTCGCCTGCGGAGAGCGGCTGCCGCGGCCGCGCAGCGTGCGCAGGAGCGCCTGGACGTGCGCGGCCTCCTGGTCGCGCAGCAGCTCGCCTAGGCCGGGCTCGATCACATCGCCGCGCAGCGCGTCCTCGTACGCCGAGAGCAGGCGGTGCTCCAGCGTGAGCAGGTCCTCCAGCAGGTCGACGTCGGGGCCACCGGCCATCAGAGCGCGCCAGTCACGAACGGTCCCTGGGCGACGGGCAGCCGCTGGAGCACGCGGACCGCGCCGAGGTGCATGCCCTCGTCCGCCGCGATCTCGGCCGCGGCGCCGCGCAGCGCGAGGTCCGGCAGCTCCGCGAGCGCCTCGAGGTACGCGCGCACCTGGCGCTCCTCGAGCTGCTCGGCGAAGCGGAGCGCATCCTCGGGGCTCCGAAGTCGCGGGAAGGTGCGGGCGTACTCCGCGGGCGAGCGGCCCGGGGGAGGGTCGTCGCCGAGCCGGCGGATGAGGTTCTCGAGCCGCGTCGCGTGAGCTCGCTCCTGGTCGCGGATCGCGCGCGCCTCGCGCAGCGCGGGGCCGCTCAGCACCTCCTCGCAGGTGCCGTAGGCCGCCTCGACGGCGCGCTCGAGCGCGAGCAGCGAGCCGAGCAGCGCGGCGCCCGAGCCGGGTCGCGGGCCGTTCGAGGGAGGGGGGTCGCCGCCGCAGGAGGCGAGCACGAGAGCGGCCGCGGCGCCGCCGAGCGCCTCGCGCCGGGTCACGAAGGGCGCCATCGCGAGCAGACTAGCCTTCACCCCGTGAGGATCTCGCGGTCGTACTGGGAGGAGCTCGTCGCGCACGCGCGCGACGACGCGCCGAACGAGTGCTGCGGGTATCTGTGGATGAAGGAAGGCACGGTCGAGGGCGTCGCGCGCGCCGAGAACCCGCGCAAGTCGCCCTACGGCTACGAGCTCGATCACAAGAGCCTCTTCGCGGCGAACGAGCTGGACGACGACGGCTTCGAGGTCGGCATCTACCACTCGCACCCGAAGAGCCCCGCCGAGCCGTCGCAGACCGACATCAACCTCGCGACCTACCCGCACTGGCGCTACCTGATCGTGTCGCTCGCGGGCGACCCGGTCGTCCGCGTCTGGCGGATCGCCGAGGGGCGCGTCGAGGAGGAGGAGCTCGACGTCGTCGACGGCTGACGAGCGGCTCACCTGTCCCGGCTGCGGGCGCGCGGACGACTCCGGCGCGAGCTTCTGCCCGAGCTGCGGAATGCCGCTCGTGCATCCCGAGGGCGAGCCGCTCGAAGCACCGCTGAGCGAGGCGCACGACCGCGCCCGCAAGATCGACCCCGTCTATACCGAGGGCGACCTCGTGCGCGTGGCGGGCGGCCGCAACCAGGCGGAGGCCGAGCTGATTCAGGGCCTCCTGCTCGAGTGGGGGGTGCCGAGCGTGCTGCGCCGCACGGCGGGCTTCGACGTGCCCGACTTCCTCGCGGCCGGGCCCCGCGACGTGCTCGTGCCGGAGTCGGGCGCCGAGACCGCGCGCGAGGTGCTGCTCGAGGCCGACCTGGCGCCCACGACGCCCGCGCCGGGCGCCCGCACCGGACCGCGCCCGCTGGTGCTCGCAGGCGTGGTGGCGGGTGGCGGCGCCGTGACGGCGCTCGTGGCTTGGCTCGGCTCGCACTGAGCGGTTGAGGAGCGGCCCGGCGGGGAAAGCTCCGACCGTGCGGGGCGCAGTGACGATCGCTATCGCGCTGGCGGTGGGGCCGGCGGCGCTCGCCGCCGCGCCGGCGGCGGTCGCGGCGGCTCCGCGCGGGCTTCCGCCAGGCGTGCCGCGCGCCGCCAGGCACGCGGAGCCCAAGCTGCCCGCCCCGAGGGCGTGGCCGTTCCGCGAGGGCTTCTCGCGCACGTCCGGCACGGGCCGCCTCCAGCGCGGCGCGTTCCTGTGGACCGACTTCCTCTACGACGACCACGGCGCCGTCGGCCTCGGCCAGAGCTCGTCGCCCACCAACCTCGCGGCGAGCAACGGCACCTACTCCTATCCGGCGGGTCCGGCCGCCGGCAACGGCGCCGACGTCTTCCGCGCCGCGATCGGCCTCACGCGCCGCCACAGCTGGTGGCGCGTCGACTGGAACACGCTGGTCGACCCCAGGGTCCCGGTGGCGGCGTTCGCGCTCGACACGAACAACGACGCCGCCCGCGGCGTCTCCGACTGGCCCGGGGTGCCGGGCCTCCACTCGCCCGGCATCGAGCGAGTGCTGCTCGTATCGAGCCGCGGTGCCTGGCTCGTCCGCGCGAACGGACGGCGGCGCGTCGGCCGCGTGTTCGTGGACAGGGCTGCGCGCTCGTTCGTGGTGCGCATCCCGCGGCGCGCGCTGCCGCCGCGCCGCACCACCCGCGTGCGGCTCGCCACCGGCCTGGCGAACGCGGACGGCGACGGCTTCGCGCCCGTGGGGGGCAACCTCGGCGCCCGCTCGGGACAGCCGCCCGTCTACAACGTCTCCTTCCGCCGCGTGAAGCAGGAGCCGCCGCGCGACAACTACTGGATGGAGGACGCCCAGGCCGACGCCCTGTCGAGCGGCGACGTGTCGGCGTTCTCGGCCGTCGTGCGCTGGAGCGAGCTCGCGCGGACGCGCACCACGCCCGAGCCGAAGCCGCGCGGCTACTCGAACCGCTGGTACGTGTCCTCGATCGAGCCCGGCCAGGGCGTCGTCAAGGACAAGAGCTCGACGGGCGACCTCGAGCCGAACTTCCTCGGCCGCGTGCAGCCCTACGCGGTCTACGTGCCCGGCTCCTACACGCGCGCCAAGCGGAGCAGGCTCGTCTGGATCCTCCACTCGCTCGGCGTGCAGCACAACCAGTACGGCGCGCTCAGCCCGAACCTCGTGAAGGGCATGTGCGACCGCGAGCGCACCGTC
>DASYMP010000231.1:0-2238 GCA_036009005.1 Thermoleophilaceae bacterium
GGTGGCCTCGGTGAGGGCCGTGCCGGTCATGCCCGCGAGCTTGTCGTACTTGCGGAAGTAGTTCTGGTAGGTGATCGTCGCGACGGTCTGGTTCTCCTCCTGGATCGCGACGCCCTCCTTCGCCTCGATCGCCTGGTGGAGCCCCTCCGACCAGCGCCGTCCCTCGAGGATGCGGCCGGTGAACTCGTCGATGATCTTCACCTCGCCGTCGATCACCGAGTAGTCCACGTCGCGCTTGTAGAGCGACTCCGCCTTGAGCGACTGGATCAGGTGGTTGACGAGGTTGCCGTGCTCGGCGAGGTACATGTTCTCGATGCCGAGGAAGCGCTCCGCCTTCTCCACGCCGCGCTCGGTGATCGCGACGGTCTTGTGCTTCTCGTCCGGCTCGTAGTCGAAGTCGGCGAGGTAGTCCTTCGACTTGGCCTCGGGGCCCTCGGGCTTCTTGCCGCCCTGGAGCCGCGGCGCCAGCTTGGCGAACTTGTAGTAGAGGTCGGCCGCCTGCTCGGGCTGGCCGGAGATGATCAGCGGGGTGCGCGCCTCGTCGATGAGGATGTTGTCCACCTCGTCGACGATCGCGTAGCCATGGTTGCGCTGGTACTTGTCCTCGACGCTGATGGCGAGGTTGTCCCTGAGGTAGTCGAAGCCGAACTCGGAGTTCGTGCCGTAGGTGATGTCGGCGGCGTAGGCGGAGTGCTTCTCCTCGTCCTGCTCGCCGGCCTGGAGGATGCCGACGGTGAGGCCGAGCGCCTCGTAGACCGGACGCATCCACTCGGCGTCGCGGCGGGCGAGGTAGTCGTTCACGGTGACCACGTGAACGCCGGTGCCGGCGAGCGCGTTGAGCACGGCGGGCAGGGTGGCGGTGAGCGTCTTGCCCTCGCCGGTGCGCATCTCGGCGATCGAGCCGTCGTGGAGGACCATGCCGCCGATGAGCTGAACGTCGAAGTGCCTCTGGCCGAGGGCTCTGCGAGCGGCTTCGCGGGTGAGCGCGAACGACTCGGGGAGCAGCTCGCTGAGGTCGGCGCCGTCCTTGGCCTGCTGCCTGAGCTCCTGCGCTCGCTGCTTCAGCTCCTCGTCGCTGTCGAGCTCGAGCTCGGGCTCGAAGTCGTTGATCTTGGAGACCCGCTTCTGGAACTCTTTGAACTTCTTGCCCTCGCCCATTCGAAGGGCGCGATCGAGGATCGTCATAAGGCCGAGGTTAGCATCGGGCCGGGGTGCCCGAATGGCGTTTTAACCGCTGTTTAGTGGGTCTTCGGGCGCTTTACGGCGACGTTGCCGGGCGAGCCTCGACGTCGCGGGCGGAGCGGCGGTCGCGACGCTTGTCGCGGTGGCGCTTGACCTGCCGGGCGAGGTCGTCCGCGGCCTCGTTGACGGCGGCGGACATGGTCGTGGCGGCGCTGCGCGAGCGCAGCGTGACGCCCTTGAGGCGCAGCGTGCACTCGGCGATCTGGCCGTCCTTGATCGACGGGTTGCGCTCCTCGCTCAGCTCCACGTCCATCATGGCGAGCGGCGAGACCTGACGAGCGACCTTCTCGCAGCGCTTCTCTATGCGCTCCTTGAGCTCGTCACCGACGACAACGTTGCGCCCCTTGACCTCGATGCGCATCCAGCCCTCCTCTAGTTGGCCGTCGCCCTTCTCGACTGATGGTACGGACGCGCGCCGACAATGCAATGGGCGCGCGGAGCCCATGTCGCCATGGGGTCATCGCCCGGGCGTCCGCGCGTACGCGACGGCGACGACCTCCGCGCTGCCGTGCTCGATGAGCACGGCCGCGCACGCCGCCAGCGTGGCGCCTGTCGTCATGACGTCGTCAACGAGCACCGCACGCGGTGGTGGGGGCGCGCGCTCGGGCGCGAGGCGGACGTTGCCCGAGATCCCGCTCAGGCGCTGGACGCGGTCGCGGCCGACCTGGGTGCCGCGCGGCCCGGCGCGCTCGAGGCAATCGTTCAGCGGAAGGCCTGTGCGAGTGGCGAGCGCCGCCGCCAGCCGCTCGGCCTGGTTGTAGCCGCGCTTGCGCTGCCGTGCCGGGTGCAGCGGCACCGGCACGAGCGCGGCGGGTGGATCCAGCCATCCGGGTGGCGCGTTGGCGGCTATCTGGGCGGCCATCGCGCCGGCCGCGCGGGTGGCACCCCTGAACTTGAGCGCCCGCACGAGCCCGCGTGCGGGACCCTCGTACGCGAGGGGCGCCCACGCGTGGACCGCGACTGGGTCGGCGGTTCGCGCCGGGGCGGCGGTCCGTG
>DASYMP010000232.1:0-2688 GCA_036009005.1 Thermoleophilaceae bacterium
GGCGGGACCGGCGGAGGAGCGCCAGGCGGGTCTCGAGGCGGCCGTGGCCGCGCTCGAGCCCGGGACGGCTCGCCTCGAGCTGGCGCGCGTGACCTGCGAGCTCGGCGCGGAGCTGCGCCGGCGCGGCGAGCGCACCGCCGCCCGCGACGTGCTGCGACGCGCCTACACGCTGGCCTCCGAGTGTGGCGGCACGCGCCTCGCGAACCGGGCGCGCGACGAGTTGGCGCGCTCCGGCGCACGGCTGATCCGCGAGCCCGCCAGCGGCGTCGAGGGGCTCACCCCGAGCGAGATCCGCGTGGCCGAGCTGGCTGCCGAGGGGCTCACGAACCGCGAGGTCGCGCAGGCCCTGTTCGTCTCCGAGAAGACCGTGGAGACGCACCTCGGCCGCGTCTACCGCAAGCTCGACATCAAGTCGCGGCACGCGCTCCCCGCCGCACTGGCCGACCGCCAGTCGGCGTCTGCCGAGCCGGTCGCGTAGGCCGGCGAGAGTCGCTAGCCGTCCAGCAGCGCGGCGGTCACGGCGCTCGCCAGCTCGGCCCGCCTTTGGAGCGACTCGAGGCTGACCCACTCGTCGGGCGTGTGCGCGCCGCCGCCGAGCGGCCCGAGGCCGTCGATCGTCAGCTCGATGCCGGCCGCCGCCATGTGGCTCGCGTCGCTCGCCCCGCCGCGCTCGGAGCCGACGATCGGGCGGCCGAGGCGCTCCGCCGCGGCGGCGAGCGGGGCCGCGGTGCGCGCACGCGAGTCCATCCCCGGCCAGGCCCGCACCATGGAGGACTCGAGCCGCACCTCGTCGTGCTCGCGCGGCACGGCGGCCAGCACCGGGTCGAAGGCGTCGAGCCGGTCGGCGCGCAGGTCGCAGAGGAGCTCGCCGGCCGCGGGCACCACGTTGAACGCATCGCCCGATCGCAGGATCGTGGGCACGGCCGTGAGCCGTTCAGGGCCCGACGGGTCGCTCTGGGCCGCCACCAGCTGGGCGGTCGCCGCGAGCGCGAGCAGCGCGCTGCGGCCGCGCTCCGGGGCCGACCCCGAGTGCGACGAGCGGCCGTGGGCGTCCACACGCAGCGTCGCCGCCGCCTTCCGCTTGACGATCACGGCGTCCTCGCCATCCGGCGTGAGCTCGCCTCCCTCGAAGCAGAGGCAGGCGTCGAGGTGGCCGAAGCGCGAACCGTGCACGAAGGGCGCCGTGCGCCACTCCTCGTCGTTCACGAGCAGGATGGCCGCCTCCGCATAGCGCTCGGGGCGCTCCGCCAGCTCGCGCATCAGCGCGAGCGAGATCGCCACGCCGCCCTTCATGTCCACCGCGCCCGAGCCGATCAGACGGTCGCCGTCGCGCTCGATCGGCCGGTGCGAGGAGTGGCTCACCACCGTGTCGAGGTGGCCGAGCAGGAGCAGCCGCGCGCTCCCGCTTCCGCGCAGCGTGCCGATCAGGTCGCGCGCGTGCCCGGCCGTGGAGCAGTCGACCCGCTCCACCTCGGCCTCCGCAGGGAGGAAGGCGGTGGCGAGTGCGACGCACTCCTCCGCGCCCGCCACGTCGCCGGACGGGGACGACACGGCCACGAGCGCCTCGAGCTCGCGTTCGATCATTCGAGCGGAGCCGCGAAGTGGTAGCTCGTGATGCGCAGCCCGGTGTTGAAGTAGAGCCTGTGCGCGTCCTCGCGCTCGGCGCCCACGCCGGAGTCGAGGTGCAACTGGGTGCAGCCCTGGCGCGTTCCCTCCTCCTTGCACCACTCGAGCAGCGCGCGGCCGTGGCCGCGTCCGCGGGCCTCGGGCAGCGTCGAGAGGTCGTCCACGTAGAGCGTGTCGTTCCAGGCGAGGTTGTGGATCACGCGGAAGCCGGCCACGGCCACGCAGCGCTCGCCCTCGAATGCGCCCACGATCCGGTAGCCCTGGGGGCGCTGCAGCTCGTTCACGCGGCGCACGAACTCGCCCTCGTCGGCGTGGTGCGTGCGCAGGGCGCGCATGGCCTCGAAGGCCTGCGCCGTGTCGGGCGCGAGTAGCTCTCTCAGTCCCTCAGGAATGACGGAACGTCGATCTCGTCGTCCGAGATCTCGAGGGAGGCACGCTGGCGGTCGTCGAGCTTGACGTCGCGGCGGCGCGGCTCGCGCCGGCGGCCGGTCGAGTCCTCCTCGAACAGCGGCGTGCGGCTCGGACGCTCGAAGCCCGTCGCGATCACCGTCACGCGCACGGCGTCGCCCATCGTGTCGTCGACAACAGCCCCGAAGATGATGTTCGAGTTCTGGTCGGCCGCGCTCTGGATGATCTCGGCCGCCTCGTTCACCTCGAACAGGCCGAGGTCCGTGCCGCCGGTGATGTTCAGGAGGATGCCCGTGGCGCCCTCCACCGACTGCTCGAGCAGCGGGCTCGAGATCGCGTTCTTGGCCGCCTCGGCAGCGCGCTGCTCACCCGCCGCCTCGCCGATGCCCATCAGGGCGGATCCGGCGTCCTGCATGATCGTGCGGACGTCGGCGAAGTCCAGGTTGATGAGGCCGGGGATCGTGATCAGATCGGTGATGCCCTGCACGCCCTGGCGCAGGACGTTGTCGGCCTCGCGGAACGCGTCCAGGATGCTGGTGCGGCGCTCCACCACCGCGAGCAGCTTCTCGTTGGGGATCACGATCAGCGTGTCGACCACGTCGCGGAGGCGCTGGACGCCCTCCTCGGCCTGGCGCATGCGCTGCGTGCCCTCGA
>DASYMP010000233.1:0-5033 GCA_036009005.1 Thermoleophilaceae bacterium
GCCGGTGAGGAGGTTGGTCGCGCCCGGGCCGATCGACGCGGTGCAGGCGAGCGTGGCCAGCAGGTTCGACTCGCGCGCGTATCCGATCGCGGCGTGCACCATCGCCTGCTCGTTCTTCGGCTGGTGGAACTCGAGCTCGCGCCCCTCGTCCTCCTCGAGCGCCGGGCCGATGCCGCAGACGTTCCCGTGTCCGAAGATGCCGAAGATCCCGGGCACGATCCGCCGTCGAGTTCCGTCGCGCTCGCTCCACTGGACGGCCAGGTGGCGCACGAGCGCCTGCGCGGCGGTGAGGCGCACGGCGCTCACGCGGCGAGGCCGACCTGTCGCAGATGCGCGAGGCTCGCCGCGGCGTCGTCGCCGGGTGCGGCCGAGTCGGTCGGCAGCGTGTCCTGCTCCACGGTCGCCCAGCCCGCGAAGCCGCCCTCGTCGAGCGCGGCACGCAGCGCTGCGAAGTCCACGACGCCCTCGCCGAGCCGGCAGAACACCCCGTGGGCCACGGCCTCCTCGAAGCCGAGGCCGCTTGCGAGCGCGGCGCCGAGGCGAGCGCGGCTCACGTCCTTCAGGTGCAGGTAGGCCACGCGCGCGGAGTGCTCCGCGTAGAGCGCCACCGGATCCAGTCCGGCGTACGCGCAGTGGCCCGTGTCGATGCAGAGCGAGACGAGCTCGGGATCCGTGTCGAGGATGAGCTGCTCGATCTCGAAGTCGAACTCGACGGCGGTGCCCGCGTGCGGGTGGAAGCAGGCCGTGAGGCCGTGGTCCTCCGAGGCCACCCTCGCCACCGCGTGGACGCCCTCGATCATCGTGCGCCACTCGGGCTCAGCGAGCGCGGCGGCGGCGTCGGGCCGGCCCGCGGCGGCCTCGCGCTCCGCGGTGAAGCCCTGGATGATCACGAGATAGCGGCCGCCCGCGTCGGCGAGCAGTCCGCACACCCGGCGGGCCGACTCGAGCGCCCGCGCCACGCCCTCGCGCGTGTGGAGTGGCGAGAACAGGAAGCCGGCCACCAGCTCGAGCTCACGGCGCGCCAGCTCGGGCCGCAGCGCGGTCGCATCCGTGGGCAGGTAGCCGAGCGGTCCCAGCTCGACGCCCGCGTAGCCCGCGGCCGCGACCTGGTCGAGCACGTCCTGCCAGGGCGGATTCGCCCCGTCCTCCGGATCCTCGATTCCCCAGGAGGCAGGGGCGTTTGCGATGCGGACCTGCATCGCGGCGATGCTAGGAACGGCGCGGGGGGCGGGGCAGTGCCAAAACGGTCACTTGACCCCGACCGGCCACGGCCGTTAACTCCGAGCGGTGAGCCGGCTGCACACGGGCGCGATGCGGGTACTGATCGGCGAGATCGCCTCCGGCAGGTACGCCGAGGGGGAGCTCCTGCCGCGCGAGTCCGACGTGGCGGAGCAGTTCGACGTGAGCCGCGGCGTCGCGCGCGAGTGCATGCGAGCGCTGGAGGAGCGCGGCCTCGTGGGGATCCGCCACGGGCACGGCGCGGTCGTCAAGGCCGAGGACCACTGGGACCGCATGGACCCCGACGTACTTGCGGTGCTGCTGCGCGGCCCTCGCGGCGCCGCGATCCTGGGTGAGTACCTCGAGGGCCGCCGGATCGTTGAGGTGGAGGCCGCCGGCCTCGCCGCGGGACGCGCGACGGCAGTGACCGTCGAGGAGCTGGGGCGCGCGTTCGCCCGGATGCGCGTGACCGCCGAGGAGGCACGGCTCAACCCCGCGGCGGAGCGGCGCTACCACGAGGCCGACGTGACCTTCCACCGCGCGGTGGTGCGGGCCGCCGCCAACCCCGTGCTCGGCCTCATGACCGAGCCGATCCACCGCGCTCTCGCCGCCACCTTCGGAGAGCTCGCGCGGCCGCGGGAGCGATTCGAGCGCGGCCTGCCGGAGCACGAGCGGATACTGCGCGCGATCGCCGCGGGCGACGCCGCGGAGGCGCGCGACGCGATGCGCGCCCACCTCCTCACGGTCGAGGAGTACCTGCACGAGTACGGCACGTCGCTCACTCGGTAAGGGACCGCTAAGGCTGCTTGTCGCGATGGTGAGACACTGATTGGATGACTGTCGTGCAGATTCCCCTCCGCAGCCGCCTGCGCGGCCATGAGCGCCTCGCCGGCACCGTGGTCACGCTCCCCGACGTCGGGCTTGCGGAGCTGTCCGCGTCCCTCGCGGACTTCCTCTGGCTCGATCTAGAGCACGGAGCGATCGGCCCCGCCGACGTGCAGCCGCTGGCGATCGCGGCCCGCTCGGGCGGAGCCGCGGTGCTGGTGCGGCTGAGCGCGGTCGACCCGGCCGCGTCCGGACGTGCACTCGACGCGGGAGCGGACGGCGTGGTCGTGCCGCGCGTGGAGAGCGCGGCCGATGCCGCGCGCGTGGTCGAGGGCCTCAGATATCCCCCAGACGGCTCGCGCGGCTTCGCGCTCCGGCGGGGAGCCGGCTATGGCGTCGCCGGAGATGTCTCCACCGACCCGGTCTGCATGGTCCAGGTGGAGTCGGAGGCGGCGCTGCACGAGGCGGGCGCGATCGCCGCGGTGGACGGCGTGGACGCGCTTGTCGTGGGCTGCGCGGACATGGCCCTCGCGGTGGGCGACGACCCGCGCGCGCCGTCCACGCGGCTGCGCGACGCGATCGCCCACGTGCACCAGGCCGCCGAGGCGGCCGACATCCCTTCCGGGATCGCCGGTCCGGACGACCCCGACCTTCTTCTCGACCTGGCGCGTGGGCGCTCCAGCGTGCTCGTGCTCGGCGCGGACGTCCGGATCTACGCGCGGGCGCTGCACACGCGCCTCCGCCGCGTGAGGCACGCGCTCGACGAACCCGAACGAAAGGGCACCACCCGTGTCTGCACCTGAGGCCTGGCATGTGACGCGCACGCTGCGCGCAATGGAGCTGCTCGCGGTCCGCCCGCGCTCGGCGCCCGAGCTCGCCGAGGCGCTCGGCGTGCACGTGCGCACCGCCCGGCGGGTCCTGAAGCGGCTCGACAGCGAGGGCTACGTGATGCTCACCGACGAGCGTCGCAGGCGCTACCGGCCGACGATGAGGGTCGTGGCGCTCGCGGGCCAGGTGGTGGAGCGTGCCGAGCTGCCCGCCACGGCGCGAGCGCACGTCACCGCGCTGCGGCGCCAGGTCGGCGCGAGCTGTCACCTGTGCGTGCCGAGCCACCTGTTCGCGCTCTGCCTCGTGCACGACGAGGGCGACGAGGCCGGCGCCTGCCGGCCGCACCTGCGCGAGCTGGTCCCCTGTCACTGCACGGCCGCCGGCAAGGCGCTGCTCGCCTGGCGCGAGCAGTGGCGCGATGCCGTGCTGGAGCAGCCGCTCGCGTCGTTCACCGAGCGGACCACGACCGGCCCGGAGTCGCTTCGCCGCGAGTTGGCGAGGACCGTGGCACGCGGCTACTCCGTGGAGGACCGCGAGTACGAGCCCGTGACGCGCGGGATCGCTGCGCCCGTGTTCGCGGAGACCGGCGAGGCCGTGGCGGCGCTTGCCGTGGTGGCGCCGGTGGAGCGGCTCGGCGCCGAGCGCTACGCCGAGGTGGGCACGGCCGTGATGGTCGCGGCGGCTGCCCTGTCGGCCGAGCTGGGCCACGAGCCGGCAGTCGCCGCGGCGTAGCGATGCCGCACTACCTGAAGCGCTCGGCGGCGGCGCCGGCCGAGGCGAGCGATGACGTGCGCAGCACGGTCTCGGAGATCCTCCGGGACATCGAGCGGCGCGGCGAGCCCGCGTTGCGCGACTGGTCGCTGAGGCTCGACGGCTGGGCGCCGGATTCGTTTCTCGTGGACGCGGCGGAGGTGGCCGCCGCCGGCAACGCGCTCCCGGACGAGCTCAAGGAGCACATCGCGTTCGCGCAGGCGCAGGTGCGCTCGTTCGCTTGCCACCAGCGCGCCACGCTCGGCGAGCTCGACCTGGAGACGTTGCCCGGCGTTCGGCTCGGCCACCGGCACATCGCGGTCGACTCGGTGGGCTCGTACGTGCCCGGAGGCCGCTATCCGATGGTGGCCTCGGCGTTCATGACGATCGTCGTGCCGAAGGTCGCCGGCGTGGGACGCGTGGTGGGCTGCGCCCCGCCCCGCGATGGGCGGGGGATCGACAGCGCCACGCTCTATGCGATCGGCAGCTCGGGGGCCGACGAGATCCTCTGCCTCGGGGGCGTCCAGGCGCTCGCGGCGCTCGCGTTCGGGCTCGGCGGCATCGAGCCCGTCGACATGATCGTGGGGGCGGGCAACGCGTACGTGGCGGAGGCAAAGCGCCAGCTGTTCGGCCGGGTGGGCATCGACCTGTTGGCCGGGCCGACCGAGATCCTCGTGCTGGCCGACGCGCACGCCGACCCCGAGCTCGTGGCAGCGGACCTGCTCGGGCAGGCCGAACACGGTCCCACCTCGCCCGCCGTGCTCGTGACCCCGTCGCGCGCGCTCGGCGAGGCGGTGGCGCTTGCGATCGACCGGCTGCTGCTCGACTGGCCGACCCGCGAGGTGGCCGGCGAGGCCTGGCGGGCCTGCGGCGAGATCGTGGTGGCGCTCGACCGCGACGAGGCCATCGAGGTCGCCAACCGCTATGCGCACGAGCACGTGGAGGTGCACGCCGCGGAGGACGAGCTGGACGTGTACCTCGAGGGGCTGCGGAACTACGGGTCGCTCTTCCTCGGCGCCGAGGCGACGGTCGTGTACGGCGACAAGGCCGTGGGCACGAACCACGTGCTTCCGACGGCCGGCGCCGCGCGCTACACCGGCGGGCTCTGGGTCGGGAAGTTCTTAAAGACCGTGACATTCCAGCAGCTCACGGACGAGGGCACGCGGCGCATCGCGCCCGCCGCGGCGGCGATCTCCGACGCGGAGTCGTTCGCGGGGCACGCGCTCACCGCGCGGATGCGGCTGGAGCGTGGACCTGCGCTGTGAGCTGGGCGAGGGTCCCGTCTGGGATGCGACCCGCGAGGAGCTCCTCTGGGTGGACATCGACCGCGGCCTCGTGCATCGCCGCGTGCCGGGCCGGGGCGAGACCTCCGTCGACGTGGGCCAGCCCGTCGGTTGCGCGGTTCCGCGCGC
>DASYMP010000234.1:0-16883 GCA_036009005.1 Thermoleophilaceae bacterium
TCTTGTAGATGCCAGGGCACGTGGACGCCGAGCTCCCGACAGACCGCTTCAGCCGCCTGTTCGCTGACACCGAGCGCGACCTGCTCGCGTACGCTCTTCGCCGCGTGGACCGCCCAGAGGACGCCGCCGACGTGGTGGCCGAGACGTTTCTGGTGGCGTGGCGCCGGCTCGACACGGTTCCCGCCGGTGAGCAGGCGCGCCTCTGGCTGTACGGGGTCGCGCGGCGCCAGCTTGCGAACGAGCGCCGCGGGCACCTGCGCCGCTCGCGCCTTGCCGACCGCCTGCGGGGCGAGCTGCCGGCGGCGGTCGCCAGCATGCGCACCCCGGAGGATCACCGCGCGGCCGCCGTGCGCGCCGCGCTCGCCCGGCTCGAGGAGGAGGACCGCGAGATCCTGCGGCTCACGAGCTGGGAGGGGCTGACGCCCTCCGAGATCGGCGCCGTCGTGGGCGTGCCCGGCGTGACCGTGCGCAGCCGGCTGCACCGCGCCCGCAAGCGCCTTCGCGCCGAGCTGCTTCAACAGGACGCGGGCGTGCTCGCGAACTCTTCGCCAACCCTCGCGACAAAGGCTGCACCATGACCGACCACCAGCTTCATCGCCTGTTGACCGACGCCAATCCGGTGAGCGCCGAGCGTGCCGCACGCCTCGAGGTCGCGGAGGCGCAGCACGACCTCCTCGCCGGGCTGATGCGACAGAGTCGGGTTCTGGCTCCCACCCGCAGGCGCCCGCGCGCATCCGGGCGGCGCGTCTGGACGCGTGTCGTGCCCGCCATCGCGGCCACCGCGGTGGTGCTGGTCGCCGTGCTTTCCCTCACGGAGGACTCCACCGACCACGGGTCCGGGACGGCGTGGGCGGCGGAGCAGGTGCGCTTCGCCGAGGCCTCGCCCCTCGTCCTGATCGGTGCGTCCGGCTGGCGCGTCGAGTACGCGAACGAGGAGTCCCAGGACGAGGGCGAGCTTCACTTCCGCCGGGGCCCGGCACCGCCGCCTCCAGACTTCACCGACGCGGCGCAGGGATCGCCCAGGCCGCTCCCGGCCGACACCGGCGCGGCGGACCTCAACTGGCGCGGCGGACCGCTCGGCCACTGGCTCGAGGACCGCGCCGCGAGCGCCGTACGGACCATCGCCGCTCCGGTGCTCGGCACGACCGCTCACGTCTACCAGTACGAGGGCGGCACGCCCGGGCACCGCGAGATCACGGCCCTGTTCCGCTACGACGGGCGTGTGCTCGAGTTTCGCGCCGGAGCGGCGGACCTCGACGCGTTCAAGGCCCTGCTCGCGTCGCTCGAGCGCGTGGACGTCGACTCGTGGCTCTCCGCGATGCCGGCCAGCGTGATCAAGACGGCCGACCGCGAGGCCACCATCGAGCAGATGCTCAAGGGCGTGGAGACCCCCCCGGGCTTCCACCCGAAGGACATAACGGGCGCCGGCCTGACCTCGGACCGCTACCAGCTCGGCGCCGCCGTGACCGGCACGGTGGCCTGCCAGTGGTTCAGGCGCTGGGCGGACGCGCGCAGGACGAGCGACCGCGCCAAGGAGCGCGCGGCGATCGCCGCGATGGCGGGCGCCAAGCGGTGGCCGATTCTCCAGGAGATGGCCAAGCAGGGCGGCTACCCCGACGTGATGCTCGAGCTGGCCGCGGCGATGCCCTCGGGCGAGTGGTTCGGCCGCCCGCTGATCGGCGATGTCGACAGCGCGCTCGGGTGCCAAAGCCGCGGCGTGGATCTGCGCTAGTTCCCGGCCCATTACGGTGCATGGCCCCGGTCATGCCCGACTACCGCCAAGAGCTCCAGTTCGGCGTGTTCATCACGCCCGTCGCCGCCCAGGCGGGCGCCGTGGTGGAGCTGGCGCGGCTGGCCGACGTCGTCGGCCTCGACATCGTCAGCTTCCAGGACCACCCCTACCAGGCGTCCTTCCTCGACACCTGGACGCTGCTGTCGGTGGTCGCGGCGGAGACGACCAACGTCCGTCTCGCGCCGAACGTGGCCAATGTGCCGCTGCGTCCGCCCGCCCTGTTGGCCCGGAGCGCCGCGAGCCTCGACATCCTGAGCGGCGGGCGGGTCGAGCTCGGCCTCGGCGCGGGAGCGTTCTGGGACGGGATCGCGGCCAACGGCGGCTCGCGGCTGACGCCCGGGCAGAGCGTCGACGCGCTGAGCGAGGCGATCGACGTGATCCGCGCGCTCTGGGACGCAGGGGGCGAGCCGGTGCGCCACCACGGCAAATACCACACGGTCGACGGCGCGCAGCCCGGGCCGCCGCCCGCGCACGACATCGAGATCTGGCTGGGCGCATACAAGCCGAGGATGCTGGCCCTCACCGGCACGAAGGGCGACGGCTGGGTTCCGACCCAGGCCTACCTCGAGCTCGAGCAGCTGCCGGACATGAACGCGGCGATCGACGAGGCGGCGGCGAACGCCGGCCGCCGGCCCGAGGAGATCCGGCGGCTCCTCAACATCGGCGGGAGCTTCGGCGGTGGAAACGGGTTCCTCGAGGGCACGCCGCGGCAGTGGGCCGAGCAGCTCACGCAGCTCACGCTCTCGACCGGCATGAGCGCGTACATCCTCGCGGTTTCCTCAGCGGACGACGTGCGGCGCTTCGCCGAGGAGGTTGCGCCCGCCACGCGCGAGCTGGTGGCGAACGCGCGCGGGGCGCCCGACCACGAGCCGCCGGCCGGTCCCGTCGTGTTCGAGTCGCCGACGCCGACGCCGCTGGGTGCCCGCGCTACCCCCGAGCCCGAACGCGTGAGCGACGAGCGCGTATGGGACGAGGCCACGCGCCCGACCGGCCCGAGTCCCGACCCGTCGCGCACCTACAGCCCGCAGGAACAGGCCGCAGGACAGCACCTCATCGACGTGCACGACGCGCTCCGCGGCGAGCTCGCCCAGCTGCGCGACCTCGTGGAGCAGGTGGCGGCCGGGACGACCAACCCCGCGGCGGTGCGATCGTTCATCAACCGCATGACGATCCGCCAGAACCACTGGACGCTCGGAACGTTCTGCGAGACCTACTGCCGCACCGTGACGAACCACCACACCCTCGAGGACCGCAGCGTCTTCCCGCACCTGCGTCGCAGCGAGGCCGGGCTCGAGGCGGTGATCGACCGGCTCGAGGAGGAGCACGAGCAGATCGCCGACCTGCTCGAGCGCGTCGACCAGGCGCTCGTCGCGCTGGTCGCGGCCGAGGAGGACGGCATCGACCGCGTCGGGCTTGCGATGGACCTGCTCACCGACTCGCTGCTCTCACACTTCTCCTACGAGGAGCGCGAGCTGGTCGAGCCGCTCGCCCGCCACGGCTTCTACTGAGCGTTGTACTCCTCGTCCGTCACGTGCTCGCCCCACGTGACCGGGCTGCCGTCGTCGTCGACCTCCTGCATCGCCAGGTGGGTCATGAAGCGGTCGGGCGCGGCGCCGTGCCAGTGGTCCTCACCGGGCTCGAAGAAGACGCGGTCGCCGGGGCGGATCGTCTCGATCGGCCCGCCGCGGCTCTGGCAGCGGCCGACCCCCTCGGTCACGTAGATGTTCTGACCGAACGGGTGCGTGTGCCACGCCGTGCGCGCGCCGGGCGTGAAGTGCACGCTGGCGGCCTGGACACGCGACGTCTCGGCGGGCGCCGCCACCGCGTCGATGAACACCGCGCCTGTGAACCACTCGCTCGGGCCGGCTGCGGTTTCGATCGAGTTCTTCGTGATCTGCATAGCGATCCTTCCCTACCCGCGTTCTAGCTCTTAAGCACCGCCACGACCTCGCCGAGTTGCCGGATCGAGCGCTCTGAGATCGGGCTGACGACCAGGATCAGCTCGTCCGCGCCCGCCTCGGCGATCTCGTCGAGCCGCGCCGCGAGCTCTCGTGACGATCCCTCGAGCGGCGGAGCCTCCGGCATCACGGGGCGCTCGCCGGCGCCACCGTCGAGCGCGACGTGAACGCACGCGCTGCGCTCGATCTCCGCGGGATCGCGCCCCGCGGCGCGCGTCGCGTCGCTGATGCGGGCGTTCAGCGCGGCGAAGCCCTCGGCGCTGTTGCCGAAGTCGTCGTACCAGGTGTTCCAGGCGTCGACATGCGGGAGCGCGATGCCGAGCATCCGCGGCCCGTTGCTGCCGATCATCAGGCGGGGGCGGGTGGTTGGTACCGGAAGCAGCACCGCGTCCTCGGACTGCGAGTGGCGCCCCTGAAGCGTGACCCGCTCGCCGGCGAGCAGCCGCCGGATGATCGAGAACGACTCCTCGAAGCGCGACACGCGGCGGTCGTACGGCAGGCCGAACGCGCGGAACTCGTCCTCGTTCCAGCCCGCCCCGAGACCGAGCACGAACCGGCCGCCGCTCACCTCCGCCAGTGTCGCGGCCATCTTCGCGATCAGGCCGGGCGGATGAAAGGCCGTGCAGGCCACGAGCGGCCCGAGCTCAACGCGCTCGGTGCCGGCCGCGAGCGCCGCGAGGAGCGTCCACGCCTCCCACGGCCCGCGCTCCGCCCCTCGGTCGTCGCGGTAGAGCAGATGATCGCCGAGCCAGATCGAGTCGAAGCCGACCTCCTCCGCGGCGCGCGCCATCGCGAGGTACTCCGGCCAGCCGACCTCCCGCTCGACCTCCGGAAGCTGGACTCCGACGCGCGGCACCCCCCAACCCTAAGCGCGCGGGTCGCGGCGCGCCTCAAGGTTCCGCAACCGGGACCGATCACTCGGGTCGCATGCCCCCTGCTACTCGCACACACCTCGCCCGCACATACCTCGCCGCCGTGGCGGTGGCCGGCTCGCTCGCCGTCTTGGCGCCCGCCGCGCAGGCGCAGGACTGGGAGCTGCCGGCCACGACACTCGCGCCCTACGTCGAGGGCACCTCAGGCCCGTCGGTGGCGCTCGAGGCGAACGGCGACGGGATCGCCGTCTGGGGCAGCCGCCCCGACGACGGGTTGCCCGGGCAGAACATCTGGACGAGCACGCGCCCGGCCGGCGGCGCGTGGCAGGCTCGCTCGCTCGTGTGGAGCGGGGCCTACGCCGTGAGACCGGTGATGGTGAGTGACCCGGACGGCGACGCGGTTGTCGCATGGCTCGGCGATGGCGTGGACGCGGAGGAGAACGTCCACGTGGCCTCACGCTCAGGCGCCACCGGAGCATGGGGAGCGGACACGGACTTCGAGGTTCTCGGCAAGGACCAGTCCGACCCCGACGTGGCCATCAACGCCGCCGGTGACGCCGTGGCCACCTGGATCGAGCGCGACGAGAACAGCGGCGACACCACCATCCAGGCGTCGACCCGGACGAACGGTGTCTGGAGCGCGCCCGTCACGCTCGACACGAGCGACTATGCCGTGAGCGAGCAGGCCACGCCGCAGGTCGAGCTCGACGCGGAGGGCCACGCCCGCGCCCTCTGGCTCGCCCTCGAGACGACCGACTACACATACAACGTGCAGGAGAGCCGCTTCGACGGCGCCGCCTGGAGCGCCCCTCACAACGTGGTGTCCTCGCTCGATCCCATCTTCGACCTCGAGGTGGCGGGTGACGGCGCGGGGCGGATCGTCGCCGCCTGGACGCTCGGCATCCCGCAGACGATTCAGGCGGGCACCTTCTCGGACGGCGCCTGGGCTATCGGCGACGTGACCGACGATGTGAGGGTCAACTGCACTCCGGCGACCGACGTCAGCGCGGGCGCGAGCGGAACGGGCACGGTCGCCTGGCTCAGGCGCACGACCGACGGCGTGGCCACGTCGGCGGGCGCCGGCGGCGCCTGGGGGGCGGCCGAACGTCTCTACGACCCGCCCCAGGGCGGCTACGTCAGCCACGTCACGCTCGGGCAGGTGCCTGGCCGTGAGCCGGTCGTGGTCTGGAGCACAGGCAACCAGGACGAGCTCTACGAAGCGATGGGCTCGCGTCGCACGGCCGCGGGCTGGCAGCAGCCCACCCCGTTCGGGGTGGCCGGTGGCCGCGGCCTGTCACGGCCCTCGGTGGCCATGGACCCGGCCGGCGACGCGCTCGCGGGATGGGCGGTGTTCCAGTCGTACTGGGCGAAGGTGCAGGTCATCGGTTCGTCCGAAAGCGCGGCGCAGACGCCACCGCCACCGCCGCCCACGACCTCGGGCGACGCGCGCCCGCTGAACCCGCCCTTCGTGAAGGTGCGCGGCGGTGTCTTCCGGATGCCGCACAGCGGCCGCGTGCTGCGCGCGCGCCTCGTGAACCGCGAGTCCGTCCCGCTGCGCGGCACGGCTCGGCTCGTGCACTTCTACGGCCGTGACGTGAAGGGCGGTCCGAAGATGCGCCGAATCGCGTCCCAGCGCCCCGTCCGCGTCAGCGTCGGCGCGCGTTCGATGCTGCGGCTGCGACTGAACGACGAGGCCATGAGGCGGCTGCGCACCGCGCCGCGGCACTCCTATCCCGTCCGGCTCTACCTGCGCCTGCGGGCAGCTGACGGGCGCAGGGTGAAGACGACGATCACGTTCACGCTGGACGCGTGGAAGCGCTACGGCCACGGGCGCCGCCCGCCGGTGGCGCGCCCATCCTGCTGAGCCGAGCGCGGTATTACGCCAGGACGCGAAGGCGGCGGATCGCGCGCCGCGAGCGGTTGCCGGCGCCGTCCTCGGCGCGGACAACGACCCGGTGGCGGCCCGCATGCAGGCCGCGTGTCCTCACCGTCAGCGCGCCGCGGCCGGCGTTTCGCCTGCGGGTCAGGCTCCTCTCGATGCTCCAGCGGCCACGCACGCGCCGCTCGATCCGGACCGTCACGGCCGAGCGCTCGCTCGCGCGGAAACGCACGCGCACCCGTGCGCGCGAGCCCGCGTGGACGCGCTTGCGCGACAGCGACACGCGCGCGAGCACCGGCGGCTCGCGGTCGAGGCCAGGGATCAGCTCGGTGACCCCCCGCTCGCGCGTCTCGACGTCGAGCAGCGCCTGGTTGTCGCGGTTGCCGCTGAAGCTCTGGTTCGCGACGATCAGCCGCGTGCCGAGGAAGCGGGCGCTCGACGGCGTGTCGAACGGCACGGGTGAGCCGTTGTTCCCGTCCCCGCTGGAACCCGGGAAGCGCTCGAGCTCGCGCCCGTCCGGAGCCACCACGGCGATCTGGTTGGCCGCTCCCGCGAGCGGCACGTAGAGGTTCCCCGACTGCGCGATCGTGAAGCCGTCCGGCAGGTCGGCGGGTGCCGACTCCCACAGCTGCCGCAGCTCGCCGGGCGAGCCGTCGGGCTTGATCTCGACGGAGTAGATCTTGCCGGTGGTCGGGTTGAGCGCGCCCAGACCGGCCGAGCTGCCCTGACCGATCAGAAGCGTCCGCTGGTCCGCGCTGAGCGCGAGTCCGGTGGTGCCGAACTCACCGCCGTCGAGCCGGCGGTCCGACAGCCAGCCCGTGGCCGTGCCCCCGCCGGGCGGCACGCGCCAGACGACGCCCTGGAGGAAGTCGCTCACGTAGAGGCTCCCGTCCGGTCCCCAGGCGCCGTAGTTCGCCATCGGCTCGCGGTCCTCGAGCGTCGGCGAGCAGTCCGTGCGCGCCTGGAGCGGGGGACAGGGCGCGAGGTCCGGGAAGGTGGCGTACTGGGAGAAGCTGCCGCGGGCCCTGTCGAGCAGCAGAGCGCGCGCCGGGGTGCGGTCGAGCAGCACGAGCCGTCCCTTTGCGTCGCTCGTGGTCACCTGCACGCCGTGGTCCTTCGAGAGGTCCTGGCCGGGGACCGTCCAGGACCGCATCAGCGTGCCGGTCCCGTCGTACTCGAGCACGCGCGAGCGCGAGCTGTCGCCGGCAGGGTTCACGTAGGTGCCCGCGTATACGCGTCCGTTCGGGTGCACGTACGCCATGGCGGGGAAGCCCGGCGGCGGCACGCGCGCGAACAGCCGCGTGTCGAAGCGCGCCCGCACGGCGGCGTCGGCCGGAGCGGTCGCGAGCGCCGACGCCAGCAGCGCGGCGGCGATCAGCAGAGCGCGCCTCACAGCTCGTCGAGCACCTCTCGGGCGGCCCGCTTGCCGGAGCGGACGGCGCCGTCCATGTAGCCGTTCCAGAAGTTCGAGGTCTCGGTGCCGGCCCAGTGAATGCGGCCGACCGGCTCGCGCAGGGCCGGGCCGTGGCCGAGCAGCACGCCGGGCCCGGCGATGCCGACAGGCCCTCCGCGCGACCACTTGGCGGCCGGCCAGTCCGTCTCGAAGTAGCGGGCCGGGTGCAGGGCGGCGGCGCCGAAGTAGTCGGCGAAGTTGTTCAGCACCGCGGCGCGTCGGCCGGCGCGCGACTTCGACCGGTGCGCGCGCGCCTCGTCGCCGCCCACGAACCCGAACAGCACGCCCGGCGAGCCGTCGGGCGGGGAGTCGTCGAAGGTGGCGTTCACGGGGCCGTTCAGCGACACCGCCGTGCCGTTGAGGCCCGCGTCGCGCCAGAAGGGCCGGTCGTAGACGGCCGTGACCTTGAGGAGGGTGCCCTGCGGCATGGTGCGCGTGAGCGCGCGGCGGCTCTCCGGCAGCACGGGGCTGTAGTGGATGCGCCGGGCGAGCACCGGCGGCACGGCCACGATCACGCGCTTCGCCGTGACCACGTGGTGGCGTGACTCGACTCGCAGGCCGCCCCGCACCGCCACGATGCGGCCGACGGGCGTCCCGAGCTTCACGCGCGGACCGAGCCTGCGCGCAAGCCGCTGCGCTATCAGCTGAGAGCCGCCGTGGAAGCGGAACATCTGCGCGCCGTCGCGCGTGTTGAAGTTGCGCTCGAAGGTGCCGGCGTTGCGCTCGTCGCCGGACGAGGCGATGTAGAAGAGCGTGAACAGGAGCGACAGCTCGCGCGGCTCGGCGCCGAAGATCGGCCGGGTCGCCGCGGGCACGAGCCGCTTGAAGCGCGGACTGGCGCTGTTCGCGTTGATCCACTCTTCGAGCGTCTGCCGGTCCCAGTCGCCGGCCGAGGCCGCCTCCCAGGGCGCATCGACCGGGACCTGCTTCGACATGTCGTCGAGCCGCGAAACGACCGTGGCCAGGTCCGGGATGACCGTCGGGTCCGGCGGCGCCGTGCCCGTGGGCCCGGAGTCGCTGTAGGTCATGCGCGTGCCGTCGGCGAAGTAGACGTTGTCGCCCTCGTTGTAGGTGGGGAAGGTGTCCACGCCCATCGCCGCCGCCAGCTCCAGGATGTGGTTCTGCGTGGGCCCCGCGAACGTTCCGCCCGTCTCCGTCTCCTCGCCGCCGCCGATCGACTTGTTGCGCACGCGGCCGCCGACTCGGTGACGGGCCTCGAGCACGACGACCGAGCGGTCGTCCTTGGCGAGCTCGTGCGCGGCCGTGAGCCCGGCGAAGCCCGCACCGATCACCACGACGTCCGCGTGCCGCCTGACGCGCCTGTGACGCCTGCGCCTCGCGGCCTCGGCGTCCGCCGCGCTGACCGCCAGCGCGCCTGCGCCGGCGAGCGCCCCGGCCTCGAGCAGCTCGCGCCTGCTGAGTACCCCGTCGTCCACAGCGCGCGCGAAGTTACCATCCGGCCGGTGACGCTTGAGCCAGTTCGCCAGCAGGTGGCGGCCGTCAGCCGCCGGCTGGCCGCCGACGGTCTTGTGCTTGGGACCGCCGGGAACGTGAGCGCCCGCCAGGGCGACCAGGTCGCGATCACCCCCACCGGTGCCGTGCTCTCCGAGGTGGAGGCCGGTGACGTGAGCGTCGTCGATCTCGACGGCGGGCAGCTCGCCGGAGGCCTGGCGCCCACCTCGGAGCTCGACCTGCACCTGGGCGTCTACAACCGCTACGACGCCGGCGCTGTCGTGCACACGCACGCGCCGATGGCCACCGCGCTCGCCTGCGTCATCGACGAAGTGCCGTGCGTGCACTACGGGATGCTGGCCCTCGGCGGGTCGGTGCGGGTCGCGCCGTACGCGACCTACGGCACCCCGGAGCTGGCCAACGTCGTGCTCGACGCGCTCGAGGGCCGCCGCGCCGCGCTGATGGCGAACCACGGCGCGATCGTCTACGCGGAGGACCTCGACGGAGCGCTCGAGCTGGCGCTGCTGCTCGAGTGGGCCTGCGCCGTCTACTGGCGTGCCGCGACGATCGGCGAGCCGCGCGTGCTCGACCAGCAGCAGCTCGACGCCGTCGTGGCGCGCGCGATCGCGGGTGGATACGGGAGCACGCGCAGCATCGAGGACGACTGATGAGCGGCGAGATGAGGGCGCTCTGCGTGGGAGTCCACGTGCTGGACGTGCTCGTCCGGCCGGTGGAGGCGATCCCTGAGGGCCAGGGTGGCGAGCTCGTGGAGGAGATTCGCATCACGGCCGCGGGCTCCGCGGGCGGGACCGCGCTCGTCCTGGCGAAGCTCGGAGCGTCGGTCAAGAGCTCGGGGGCGATCGGCCGCGACGCGGCCGGCGACATGCTGCTGGCCCTGCTCGAGCGCGACGGCGTGGACACCGGACTGCTCGTGCGGCGTGACGACGTGCAGACCTCTGCGAGCGTCCTGCCGATCCGCCCGACCGGCGAGCGGCCGGCGTTCCACGTGGTGGGCGCGAACGGCAGCTTCGGGCCGGACGACGTGCCGGACGCCGAGCTCGAGGCGGCCACGCACGTGCACCTCGGAGGGCCGGAGTTCATGGGCGGCGAGGCGGCGGCCCCGCTCCTCGCGCGCGCCCGCGCGCACGGCGCGGTGACCTCCGCCGACGTGCTGGCGCCCGGCGAGGGGCTGCTCGACTGGATCGCGCCCGCGCTGCCGGAGCTCGACTACCTGCTGCCGAACGGCGAGCAGGTGCTCGCCCTCACGGGCGAGAGCGACCTCGAGGAGGGCTGCCGGGCGCTGCTCGAACGCGGCGTGGGCTGCGTGGCCGCGACCTGCGGCGCCGAGGGTGTCGTGCTGGTGGACGCCCACGGCGCGCAGACGGTGCCCGCCTTCGAGGTGGAGGCCGTGGACACGACGGGCTGCGGCGACGCGTTCTCCGCCGGCTTCCTGCGCGGCCTCTCGTTGGGACGCGGGCGGCCCGACGCGGCGCGGCTCGGCTGCGCGGCCGCCGCGCTCGTGGCGCAGGGCCTCGGCACCGACCACGGCGACTTCGATCTGGCCGCCGTGACCGATCTGTCGCAGCGCCCGTAGGAGCTCAGCGCTCGATCGTGATCTCGTCGTTCGCGACCGCGACGGCGATCAGGTGCGTCCGGGTCCTCGCGCCCACCCGGTCCATCGCGTTGCGGATGTGCGTCCGGATGGTCTGAGGGGAGAGGAACAGTGTCTCCGCGATCTCCTGGCCGTTCAGGCCCTGGGCGAGCAGCTTGACCACCTCTTGCTCGCGCGGGGTGAGCCGGTGCTTCGGCTCCACGGGCGAGGGGGCGCCGGTCAGCCGCGGGTCTCTGTAGATCTGCCCCGCCGCCACGGCGCGCACGGCCGCCACCAGCTCCACGGGAGGCCCCGCCTTCGTGGCCACGCCCAGCGCCGAGGAGCGTTCCGCCGCAGCGAGTACCGCGGGGTCGCCGCGGCCGGTGTAGAGGAGCACTCGTGCGTCCGCGTTGTGCGCGTCCTCGATCAGCTCGAGGCCGTTCTCGCCGCCCAGGTCCACGTCGAGCACCACGACGTCGGGGCGCCGCCGGTCGAGCAGGCTGCGCGCGCCGGCGAGGTTGAACGCGGTGCCGGCGATCTCCATGCCCTCGCGGCGGAGCAGCAGCTCGAGCCCGCGTCCCACGGCCTCGTGGTCCTCGACGATCAGGACGCGCGTGGGCTGGGCCGTGCTGGCGCCCTCGCCTGCGCGGTCCTCTGGCGCGTCCGGCAGCCGGGCGCCGATCTCCGTGATGTCGTTCAGCGCGTCGAGGAACGCGTCGAAGACCTCCGGGTCGAACTGCGTGCCGCGGCCCTCCGACATCGTCTGGACCGCATCGCCGATGCTGTAGGCGGCGCGGTAGATCCGATCGTTCGTCAGCGCGTCGAACACGTCCGCCACTGCGGCGATCCGACCAACAAGCGGAATCTCCTCGCCGCTCAGCCCGCGCGGATAGCCGCTGCCGTCGGGCCGCTCGTGATGGCTCAGCGCGATCGTGGCGGCGAGCTCCACCAGGTCGTCGCCGGAGCCGGTCAGGATCTCGTGCCCGTACTCCGTGTGGCATTCGATCATTCGTCGCTCGTCGGCATTCAGCTTGCCGGGCTTCTGGAGCACCACGTCCGGCACGCCGACCTTGCCCACGTCGTGAAGGAGCGCGGCCGCGCGCAGCCGCTCGCAGTCGGCGTCCGAGAAGCCGAGCCGCTTCGCGATCGCGGCGCAGCTCTCGCTCATCCGCTGCATGTGCGCGGCCGTCTCCTCGTCGCGGAAGCGGGCGGTGCGGGCGAGCCGACGGAGGAGCAGCTCGCCGAATGCCGGGTCGGTCCCGTTCGAGGCCCGTGCGTTGACCACCGCGCGCAGCTCGTCGCCGCGCCTGCGCGCGTCCTGCCGCTCGCTGCGCCGGTGAAGAGCCGCCGTGACCGTCAGCGCGACCTGCTCGCGGTTCAGCGGCCTGACCAGGTAGCCGTCCACGCCCGCGCCGAGGATCCGGCGGGCGGTCGCGAAGTCGCCGTTCTCGGCGATGATCACGGTCGCGATGTCGGGATGTACCTCGCGCGCGGCGTCCGCGAGCATCGCGCCGGAGCCGTCCGGAAGCGGCAGGGCCGACAGCACGGCGTCGTAGCGGCGCCGCCCGAGCTGAACGCGCGCCTCGGCGATCGTGCCGGCGCGCGATACGTGATAGCCGTTCTCGCTCAGCGCCTCCGTGATCAGATCACGCGCGTCCGCGTCCGGCTCGACGAGCAGCGCCCAGATCATGACAACGCGGTCCCTACCGCGTGCCCTACCGTCGTCGGCCGAGTCTCGAGCGCGGTACGCACCGCGCCCAACAGCTCAGAGCCGCTCGCGGGCTTCACCAGCACCACTCCGGAGCCGTGCAGAGCTCCGTCCTCGTCGAGCACCTGCCCCGGATTGCCCGACAGGTAGATCACGGGGATGCCACGCCCGCCCGTATGCAGGCGCCTGGCGAGCTCGACTCCGGAGAGGTTCGGCATGACGACGTCGGTGATCAGCACGTCGATCGGGCCGCCGGTCTCGGAGGCCAGCGTGAGCGCCTCCTCGCCGTCTGAGGCCTCGAGCACCTCGTAGCCGCTCGAGCTGAGGATCCGAGAGGTGGAGACGCGCAGGCTGCGCTCGTCCTCGACGAGCAGGACCCGCTCGCCCGCGGCGCGCAGGGAGCCGCCGCCAGCATGGTGCTCGAGTGCCCCCTCGACTCCCTCGGTGGCCGGGAGGTACACGAACACGGAGGTCCCGGCGCCCTCCCTGGAGCGGATCTCGACCACACCGCCGGCGTGCTCGACGATGCCGTACACCGTCGCGAGGCCGAGGCCGGTGCCATGGCCAACCGACTTCGTCGAGAAGAACGGCTCGAACGCGCGCTCCTTGACCTCTGCCGACATTCCGATCCCGCTGTCGCGCACCCTGAGGCGCACGTAGCGGCTCGTCCCCGGCCTGCGCTCGCCCGGCAGCTGGCGTTCGGTCACGACGTCGGCCAGGACGGCGAGCTGGCCGCCCTTGGGCATCGCGTCGCGCGCGTTCACGGCGAGGTTCAGCACGATCTGGTCGAACTGGCCGGGGCCGAGGCGCACGGGAGGCAGGTCGTCGTCGACGAGCATGCGCAGGTCCACCCGCGTGCTGACGGTCGTGCGGAGCATCGCCTCGAGCGAGGCGAGCGCCGGGCCGACCTGCACGAGCTCGGGAGGCGACATGTCGCGCCGGCTGAACAGGAGCAGCTGCTGAGCCAGCTTGGCCGCGCGCTCGGCGGTCAGGCCGATCTCCCGCGCGTCCGCGCGACGCTCGTCCCCCTCGGGCAGCGACTCGGCGAGGAAGTGCGCGTAGTTCAGGATCACCGCGAGCAGGTTGTTGAAGTCGTGCGCCACCCCGCCCGCGAGCTGGCCAAGCGCCTCGAGCCGCCGGGACTGGGCGTTGCGCTCGCGCTGCCACAGCTGCGACTCGTGCGCGATGCCGAGGTGGTGCAGGGCGATCGCGACCCGTGCGAAGACGAGGACGATCGTGGCCGTGGCGAGCACGAGCGGCACGATCCCGACCCGGGCGGCGTGGTCGTACACGAGCACGCCGAGCGCCGGAAGGGCGAACAGCGACGGAAAGGCGAATCGCGAGCCGATGCGGATCGGCGGCGACGCCGCTCCCCTGCGGCTCTGCCAGCCGGCCCACGCGATCAGCACCGTCGCGAGCGGCCACATGAAGTCGTAGGAGGTGCCGAACTGGAACCCGTTCGAGGCGGCGTCGTACACGTGGATGCCGTCGGCGGTCCCGGCCAGCGCCCATCCGATCGCGCTGAGGAACCAGACCCGGCGCCAGCCGCTGCCGGAGATCGCGAGGGCGCCCACCGCGAACGCGACGAGCACGAAGTCGCAGACGGGATACGCGAGCGTCGGCGCGTAGGCGCTCGTGCCCTGATCGATCAGGTCGGTCGACGGACCCGACAGGAGAGCGAGCGCGAGGCTCGTCGTGGCGAGCGCCGCCGTCAGCCCGTCGAGGAGGATCAGATTGGCCTGCCCGCGCAGGTTCTCGCGCGCGAGCGCGATGTAGCCGACCGTGAAGAGCGGGTAGCAGGCCACGAACATGACGTCCGAGATCGACGGATAGGCGCCGAGCGCGGGCGAGTCGTCGATCAGCGTGAAGTAGAGGTCGCCGGCGGCCCAGCACACCATCCCGGCGGCAATGAACGACCATGCGAGCCGCTGTTCGCGGACCGCGATCGCACGCCACGCGAGCAGCAGGGCCGATCCGATGATCACGACGTCGTAGCCCTCGCGGCGCAGCCCCATGTGGAGCGGCCCGCCGAACGCTCCGGCCGGGTCGGCGAGCCCCTGAAGCAGCGCGAGGAGCGCCAGCCCCGCGACCACGACGATCACGGGTCTCGGCGCGGGCTTCGTCATGCCGCCCCGAACATCGTCATTTTGAGGTAGAGCGGCGCGTCGGCGCGAGGCCGACGACCATGTTGCATGAGCTTTGACGCCTGCATCCCGTTCGGACTGGTGGCCGCTGACCTGCTCGCGTGGTTGCAGGTCTTCGAGGCCTCGGTGCGCAGCTTCGTGTGAAACGCTTTGGCTTCGCTGTGCACAATTCGAGTGTCGGCGCAGATACCTCATCGCGTCATCGGCCATTTGGGGGATTTCCGGGTAAGGGCCACCTGTGCAGGATTCCGACGCTCTCTCGATTCTCGACTCGGCGCTCGATGCGCTGGTCGTAACCGACGCCAAGGGTTCGATCGTGTGGCTTAACCGCGCCGCCGAGCGCACGTTCGGCTACGAGCGCTCCGCCGCGGTCGGCAGGGAGGCGGCGGAGCTCGTCGTGCCGGAGCGTCTTCGCGAGGCCGACAGGGAGGGCATCGCGCGGGTCGCCGCGGGCGGTGAGGCACACATCCTCGGGCGCCGGGTGGAGTTCCCGGCGCTCCGTTCGGACGGCACCGAGTTTCCTGCCGAGCTGACCGTAACCCGCGCGGGAGATGCGCCGGTCCGCTTCACGGCCTGGATCCGCGAGCTGGTCCCGTCAGGGAGCGAGGGCGAGGCCGACGTCCGGTTGCGCACGCTGATCGAGGGCGCCGAGCAGGCGGCCGGGCTCGGCAGCTGGGACTGGGACATCGGCACCGGCGAGCTGCTCTGGTCGGAGAACCTGTTCAGGCTGTTCGGCCTCGAGCCCGGGGCGCTCCGGCCGACACCGGAGTACGTCTTCGAGCGCACGCACCCCGACGATCGCGCGCGCGTGGAGCGCGAGGTGAGCGCGCTGAGCGGCACCGGACAGATGACTCCGCTCGAGTACCGCATCATCCGGGCCGACGGCTCGCTGGCGTACCTGACCGCGACGCTCGCGGTCGCGGAGTCGGTGGAGGGCCGCCCCACGCGGCTGATCGGCTCTGTCCAGGACATCACGGCGCGGCGGCGCGCCGAGCGCGAGGTCACCGCGCACGTGGCCGTCGCGGTGGCGCTCAGCGAGTGGCACTCCTTCGACAGGAGCGCCGAGTCGCTGCTCCGGGGGCTCACCGAGTCGCTCGGGTTTGCCGCCGCGGCGCTGTGGGTGCCCGAGAACGGGCAGCTCGCGCCACGAGTGTCGTGGGAGGAGACGCCCGACCAGCCAGGCCTTGCGCTGCTCGCGTGGCAGGAGCGGACGCCCGTGCACCAGGGCGGCGCGATCGCAATCCCGGTGATGACGGGCCAGGAGGTGCTCGCCGTGATCGAGCTGCACTCGCCCGGGGAGGTGTCGATCACCGAGCGTTTGATGGAGACGCTCACCGGCATCGGCTACGAGGTGGGCCTGTTCCTCGCGCACCGCCGCGGCGAGCTGAGCGCACCCGCCCTCACCGAGCGCGAGCTCCAGGTCCTGCAACTGGCCGCGCGAGGCAACACGGGACCGCGAATCGCGGCCGAGCTGTTCGTGAGTCCGGCCACCGTGAAGACGCACTTCGAGAACATCTACTCCAAGCTGGGCGTCTCCGACCGCGCCGCAGCCGTGGCATCTGGGCTTCGCCTTGGACTGATCGAGTAGAGCTTTTCGCGCTCGGCGCGCAGGATTTCCGTGCAGAGCCTGAGGAGTACCTGTGCGCGCTGCTCGATATCCCCCGATTGGGGCATAGGTCACCCAGGTGGAGGCAGGGGGCCAACATCCGATGTCGCTTCGGCGACGCTTCTCGACCGCGCTGGCCGCGACGCTCATGCTCGCGTGCCCGGTCGTCCTGACGTCGGTTGCCCACGCCGCCGTGACTCTTCCTGAAGCCCCCAATGCGACGGTCGCGGTGCTGGATGCGGTGCATTCCGTGACCGAGCCGGTGACCGCGGCCGTCGCGCCCCCCTCCGTCCAGCAGGCCGCACAGCAGGCCGTGGACAAGCCCAGCCCCATCCCGACGGTGCAGCCCTCCGCCACCCCGCCCGCCGTGGCCACGGTTCGCCCGGCGGCGGTGCATCCGGTGGGTGCTGTTGCCGCCGCGTCGCCGC
>DASYMP010000235.1:0-5167 GCA_036009005.1 Thermoleophilaceae bacterium
CGACGAGGTGGTGAAGACCCGCCACGGCACCGCCATGCTCACCCCGAGCCTGCCGCTCGTGTGGCAGGTGAATGCCATCCGGGTGGAGGACCCGCAGGCGGACGCGCGCGAGCTGATGGTTGAGGCCGACCAGGTGCAGGCCGCTTTCGGTCACCGCAAGCTCGTCGTTCACGATGAGCAGGTCGGGGCTCGCCTGAGTCGCGAGTTCGCGGCGGCCCGCTGGAACATCTTCCGCGTGCTGATCATGCTGCGCCAGCGTCCGCCGGACCGTCCGGAGCAGCCCGCCGCCGGCGCCGAGGTGAGCCGCGACGTGGGTGCGGCGGCGCTTGCCGCCTTCCGTCGCGAGCAGCCGTTCGGCTGGCAGAGCGAGGCGGTCCGCCAGCTCGCGGAGATGGATGACCGCTACACGCGCGTGCTCACCGCTCGCGACTTCGTATCCCCACCCGGCGACCCCGCGTGCGCGTGCCGGCTCTACACGCACGACCGGCTCGGCCAGGTCGACGAGGTGGGCACGCTCGAGGGCCGCCGCCGGCGCGGCCACGCCCGCGCGGCGGTCGCCGCGGCCGCCGACACGGCCTCGCGGGAGGGCTGCGAGAGCGTCTTCATGGTCACCGACGCGGCCGACTGGCCGCAGGACCTCTACCGCAGCCTCGGGTTCGACGAGATCGGCGCCACATACGAGTTTCTGAAGGTACGGCTCACGAGCCGTCCATAATCGTCCGCGTGGATTTGCTCCCTTGCATCGTGCAGGACGCGCGCACCGGTGAGGTGCTCACGCTCGCGTACATGAACGACGAGGCGCTCGAGCGCACCCGCGCGACCGGCGAGATGTGGTTCTGGTCGCGCTCACGCGAGGAGCTGTGGCACAAGGGGGCGACCTCGGGCAACGTCCAGCGGCTGAAGGAGCTGCGCCTCGACTGCGACGAGGACGCGATCCTCGCGCTCGTCGAGCCGGCCGGTCCCGCCTGCCACACCGGCGAGCGCACCTGCTTCCACAAGGGCGAGCTCGAGCCGGTCCCGAGCGAGGCGCTCGCCACGCTCGCGCGCACGATCGCCGAGCGGCGCTCGGCCGCGCCCGCTGACAGCTACACCGCCGCGCTGCTCGCCGATGGCGAGCTGGCCGGCCAGAAGGTGCAGGAGGAGGCCGAGGAGGTGGTGCGCGCGGTGCGCGAGGAGCCGGACGAACGCGTGGCCGAGGAGGCCGCGGACGTGCTCTACCACCTCGCCGTGCTGCTGGCCGCCCGCGGCGTGGAGCTGCCCGACGTCTACGAGGTGCTGAATGGCCGTCGCCGTTGACCTCGAGCTGACACCGTCGCTCGAGGAGGTGCGCGAGCTCTCCAGGGGCCGCCTTGCGCAAGCGCCGGGCGGTGCCCGGCGCGCAGCGACGCCTTCTTTGCTGGTCCCGCTCCGGCACACGTTCATCGCCGACTGCGAGACGCCGGTGTCGGCCTACCTGAAGCTGCGCGGCGAGGGCCCGTCGTTCCTGCTCGAGTCGGCTGAGCAGGGCCAGCAGGTCGGGCGCTGGTCGTTCCTCGGCTTCCGGCCGCGCTCGGTGATCCGGCTCGCCCGTGGCGAGCATCCCGACCCGTACGCACTCGTCGACGAGGAGCTGTCGCGCTGGCGGATCGCGCCGCTCGAGGGCCTGCCGCCGTTCGCGGGCGGCGCCGTGGGCATGTTCGGCTACGACCTCGCGCGGAGCGCCGAGCCGAGCATCGGCGAGCCGAACCCGGACGACCTCGGCATGCCGGAGCTCGCGGTGATGATCACCGACGTCCTGCTCGCCTTCGACCACCTGCGCCACGAGGTGACCGTGCTCGCGAACGTGGTGTCCGAGGGCAACCTCGAGCAGGCCTACGAGGACGCCGCCGCCGCGATCGCCGAGGTGCGGGAGCGGCTGCGCGGCCCGGTGCCGCAGACGGCCTCGGGCCGCCGCGAGCCGCCCGAGTACACGTCGAACATGGGCGCGGACGGCTACGCCCAGGCCGTGGAGCGCGCCAAGGAGTACATCCGCGCCGGCGACATCTACCAGGTGGTCCCGAGCCAGCGCTGGAGCGCCGATTGCCCCGTCGACGCGTTCTCGATCTACCGCGGCCTGCGCGCGATCAACCCGAGCCCGTACATGTACTTCCTCGACTTCGAGGACTTCGAGATCGCGGGCGCCTCGCCGGAGACGCTCGTGATGGTCACGGGGCGCACGGTGCGCCAGCGGCCGATCGCCGGCACCCGCCCGCGCGCCGACTCGGTCGAGCAGGACCTGGAGCGAGCCCGCGAGCTGCTCGCCGATCCGAAGGAGCGCGCCGAGCACGTGATGCTCGTGGACCTCGGCCGCAACGACCTCGGGCGCGTCTGCGAGTACGGCTCGGTGCAGGTCGACGAGCTGATGGCCGTCGAGACCTACTCGCACGTGATGCACATCGTCTCCCAGATCTCCGGAACGCTGCGCGAGGACGTGAGCCCGATGGACGCGCTGCGCGCCTCGCTGCCGGTCGGGACGCTCTCCGGCGCGCCGAAGATCCGCGCGATGCAGATCGTCGACGAGCTCGAGCCCGCGGGACGCGGACCGTACGGCGGCGGCGTGGGCTACCTGTCCTACACGGGCGACCTCGACACCTGCATCTACATCCGCTCGGCGTTCGTGAAGGACGGGCGCGTGCACATTCAGGCGGGCGGCGGCATCGTGGCCGACTCCGAGCCCGACTACGAGGTGCGCGAGACCGAGGCCAAGGCCGGCGCCGTCATGGACGCGATCCGGCTCGCCTGCTCGCAGGGGGACTGGTCGTGAGCTCGGTCCTCGTCGTCGACAACTACGACTCGTTCACCTACAACCTCGTCCAGTACCTCGGCGAGCTCGGCGCCGAGGTGGACGTGGTGCGCAACGACCTGCCCGAGCTGCTGGAGCGAAGCCCCGATCGCGTGATCGTGTCGCCGGGGCCGTGCACGCCCGAGGAGGCCGGCCTCTCGAAGGAGGCGATCCGCCGCTACGCGGAGGCGGGCGTGCCCGTGCTCGGGGTCTGCCTCGGCCACCAGGCGCTCGCGGCGGCCTACGGCGGGCGCGTCGTGCGCGGCGAGCCCGTGCACGGCAAGACGGCCGAGGCCGAACACGACGGCAGGACGATCTTCGAGGGCCTCGAATCTCCGCTCGTGGTGGGCCGCTACCACTCACTCGTCGTGGACCCGGATCTCCCGGGAGAGCTCGAGGTGTCCGCCCGCTCGGGCGACGTGATCATGGGCCTGCGCCACCGGGAGCTTCCGCTCGAGGGCGTGCAGTTCCACCCCGAGTCCGTGCTCACCCCGCACGGCAAAGCGCTGCTCGCGAACTTCCTCCTGGATGCCTAACCCGATACTCACGGATGCCATCGACCGGGTCGCCGGCGGTGAGGATCTCGCGGCGGCGGACACGGCCGCCGTGCTCGCCCAGATCGTCGACGGCAACGCCTCGGAGGCGCAGGCGGCCGCATTTCTCATAGCGCTGCGCACGAAGGGCGAGACCATGGGGGAGATCGCGGGGCTGGCGTCGGAGCTGCGCGAGCGCGCCGTGAGGGTCGACGCCGGTGAAGGCCTCGTCGACACGGCGGGAACCGGCGGCGGCAGGCCCACCTTCAACGTCTCGACGACCGCCGCCTTCATCGCGGCGGGGGCGGGCTGCCGAGTCGCAAAGCACGGCAACCGCTCCGCCACGAGCCAGTGCGGCTCCGCCGACGTACTCGAGGCCCTCGGCGGGCGGATCGACGTGGATGCCGAGGCGGTCGCGAGCTGCATCCGCGAGATCGGCTTCGGCTTCATGTTCGCGCCGCTCCACCATCCCGCCTTCAAGCACATCGTGCCCGTGCGCAAGGAGCTGGGCGTGCGCACGGTCTTCAACTTCCTCGGCCCGCTCACGAATCCGGCCGGCGCGCGCCACCAGGTGATCGGCGTCTCGGACCCCGGCAAGCTCGAGACGATGGCGGCCGCGCTCGGGCAGCTTGGGGCCGAGAGGGCCCTGGTAGTGTCGAGCGCCGATGGCCTGGACGAGTTCTCGGTCTCCGGGGCGACCCGGGTGGTGGAGCTGAGAGAGGGCGATCTCTCGAGCTACGACGTGACGCCGGTGGAGGTCGGGCTCGAGCCGACGGCCGACAGCGCGGTGAGGGCGGGAACGCCCGACCAGAACGCGTCGGTGCTGCGCGACGTGCTCGCCGGAAAGCCCGGCACGGAGCGCTCGCTGGCGGTTCTGAACGCCGGCGCGGCGATCTACGTGGCGGGCGTCGCCGCGACGCTGGCGGACGGGGTGCGGAGCGCGGAGCGCTCGGTCGACTCCGGTTCCGCCTCGGCCGTCCTCGATCGCTGGATCGAGGCGACCAACTCGTGATCCGCCTCGACGAGATCCTGCACGCGACGCGTGAGGCGGTGGCGCGGCGGCAGCGCGAGCGCCCGCTGTCCGACCTCGCCGCGGAGGTCGAGACCGGCCAGGAGGGGAGGCCCTTCGCGGAGGCGCTCTCGCGCCCGGGCACCTCCGTGATAGCCGAGCACAAGCGCCGCTCGCCGTCCGCCGGAGCGATCCGCGAGGGCGCGAGCTGCTCGGAGATCGTGACCGCCTACGAGCGCGGCGGCGCGGCCGCCATCTCGGTCCTGACCGAGGAGGAGCACTTCGGCGGCTCGCTGGCCGACCTGCGCGAGGCCCGCGCCGCGACGGAGCTGCCGATCCTGCGCAAGGACTTCACGATCGACCCGTACCAGCTCTACGAGGCGAAGCTGGCCGGAGCCGACGGCGTGCTGCTGGTGGTGGGCGCGCTCGAGCAGGGGCTGCTCACGGAGCTGTACGCGCAGGCGCGGGAGCTCGACCTCGACGCGCTCGTCGAGATCCACGACGACGAGGAGCTCGAGCGCGCTCTCGAGCTCGACTGCGACGTGATCGGGATCAACAACCGTGACCTCGTGGACTTCTCCGTGGACCCCGAGCGAACCTACGACCTGCTGGCCGACGTGCCCGCCGGCAAGATCGTCGTCTCCGAGTCCGGCATCGCCAGCCGCGAGCAGCTCGAGGAGCTCGAGGAGGTCGGCGTCGACGCCGTCCTCGTCGGGGAGAGCCTCATGCGCGCCCAGGACATCGAGGCCGCCCTGCGCGGCCTGACGAGCCGCGAGCTTTAGTCGCAGTTCAAAGCAGCCGACGACTCTGAGCGAGTGCGCAAGC
>DASYMP010000236.1:0-30636 GCA_036009005.1 Thermoleophilaceae bacterium
CGGTTCAGCTCAAGCGCCGCTGCGTACCGCTCCGCGCGGTCCCGGGAGAAGTTGTCGAGCAGCCAAACAAGGGGCGCGATCACCGCGAGGAGGATCAGAGGCTGCTCGTGCGCCGCCAGCGTCGCCACGAGGGCGAGCGGCGAGAGGATCAGCTCGACTCGCGCAGCGTCGGCGAACCCGCGCGCCAGCTCGTAAATCGGAACCTGGTCGAGCAGCCTGTTGCGCACAACGGTCTGAGCAAAATCGGTCCCGAGCTGCGCGGCCAGCGCGAGCGCGTAGACCGGAACGAGTGAGAGCTCGGGATTGCCGGGTGCGAAGGCAGCGAGAATGATGACCGGTGCAAGGTAGGACCACGAGTCCGCGATCGGCTTGAGCCAGCGGTCCTTCGACCAGCTACCGCGCCTGAAGTCCGGGACTAGGGCCAGCGCGCCGGCTGCCGCGATGAGCGCGGGGACGTAGGGGAGCGGGCACAGCAGCAGAAGCGGGACGACTACGAGCTGTTCCGGCACGACGAACCCGACGCCGAATTCGAAGCGAACCTGCGACACCGCAGCGTGGCCGAGTAGCAGTCCGGCCACAAGCAGGGGGCTGACGGAGCGCTCGGATGGAACCAGCAGGGCGATCAGGACTGCGGCGACGCAGTACAGAGCCGCGAACACGGCCACCACCACGCGCTCGCGCGCGTCCATTGAACGCGCTCGGCGGGCGCGGGCTTCGCCCACGAGCTGTTCCGCGAGAAGCATCTCTCGGGCATCGTCGGCGTATTCCGCAGTACCTCGCGCGCGTGCACATGCAATGCACACGTTTGCGGTGCAAAGCTCCATTAGGGCCGCAGAGTTCGCCGGAAACTGGACGGAAAGTGCCGTGTTGAGGCTCCGTCGCAACCCGTCTTGCGGCAGCTTCGCTTGTCGCGGCGGCGCGGGTGGCGGTCGTTCGTCGCGCACAGCGACCGGTGGAGTGGACTCGTCCAGACGAGAGGCGTACAGTGGACATAACCCTCTCCGACCCCCGCCAGGAGGCTCGCATGCACTGTCGCAGTCATGGCCTTCACTGCGTACTGCCGCCGATAGTTCTCGAGAACATCGCGCGTAAGGGCGACGAGGAGCAGCGCGAATGGGCTACGCGTGCTCTGAGCCAAGACCACTCCATCCGGCTCGCGCGAGTGGAGAACTCGCTCGCGGGCGGTGTGGAGGCCGACACCCGGGCGGATGCGCTCGTCGGGATGGCGACCCCCAAGCCCGCGCGTGTCATCAGCGACGCGAAGAACAGCGAGGACGTCCGCGGTCCGATCGTCCGCCGCGAGGGTGACCCACCCGTCGGCGACAACACCGCGAACGAGGCCTACGACGGCCTCGGGGACACGTTCACGTTCTGGCTCAAGGCCTACGGGCGCAACTCGATCGACGACGCCGGCATGCCGCTTCGCGGCGTCGTCCACTTCGGTAAGCAGTACCCGAACGCGTTCTGGGACGGCCAGCGCATGGTCTTCGGTGACGGCGACGGCCAGGTGCTCGGCGTGATGACGGGCTCGCTCGACGTGATCGGGCACGAGCTCGGACACGGGGTGACCGAGAAGGAGGCGGGACTGAAGTACTGGGGCCAGTCGGGCGCTTTGAACGAGTCGCTGTCCGACGTCTGGGGCTCGCTCGTCAAGCAGTACAAGAACGGCGACGACGCCGCCGCGGCGGACTGGCTGATCGGCTCCGAGGTCTGGACGCCCAGCATCGCGGGCGACGCGCTTCGCTCGATGAAGGCGCCCGGGACCGCGTACGACGACCCGCTCGTCGGCAAGGACCCGCAGCCGGCCAACATGAGCGAGTACGTGGAGACCGTGCAGGACAACGGCGGAGTGCACATCAACTCCGGCATCCCGAACCACGCCTTCTACCTCGCGGCCACGGAGATCGGCGGCAACTCGTGGGAGGTGACCGGGCGCATCTGGTACGAGGCCCTGCGCGACCCCGCGCTCCGCACCGACTCCGGCTTCGCCGCCTTCGCGCGGCTCACCGTGGTCGCTGCCGAGCGGCTCCAGGGCCAGGGCAGCGCCGCGGCGACGGCTGTGAAGGATGCCTGGGACAATGTGGGCGTCCCGACCGAGCAGCCCGCGCTGCAATCCCTCACTGCGCATTGAACTGACAAGAAGCGGCGGCTACGCCGGCCTGACCACGAAGCTCGGGGAGCTCGACACGCAACAGCTCCCCGAGCCGGAGGCCCGTGAGATCGAAGGGCTCGTGCAGAGCGCCGACGTGCCCGCGCTGCTCGCCGACGCCCCCGAGAGCGCCGAGGGCGCGGACCGCTTCCAGTACCACCTGACGATCGAGGACGACTCGGGCCGCCGGGAGCTCACGGCAAGCGAGGATCGGCTTCCAGACGAGCTCCGCCAGCTGATCGACCGCGTGCGCGGGGCCTAGACTCCGCCCCCATGAGGGCTGCCGAGATTCGGGAGCGGTTTTTGTCGTACTTCGAGCGGCAGGCGCACCTGCGCGTGCCGTCGGCTTCGCTCGTCCCGAGCAGGTTCGATCCCACCGTTCTGCTCACCACGGCGGGCATGCAGCCCTTCAAGCCGTACTTCCGCGGGGAGGAGGAGCCGCCCAGCAGGAGGCTCACCTCGTGCCAGAAGGTCTTCCGCACCGTCGACATCGAGGTGGTGGGCACCACGCTCCGCCATCTCACCTTCTTCGAGATGCTCGGCAACTTCTCGGTGGGCGACTACTTCAAGAAGGAGGCGGTGGGCTTCGCGCTCGACCTCACGACCTCGAAGGAATACGGCTTCGGGCTCGACTTCGACGACATCTGGATCACGGTCTTCGGCGGCGACGAGACGCTCGGCCTCGGCCCCGACGAGGAGGCGATCGAGCATTGGCGCGCGGTCGGCGTCCCCGAAGAGCGCATCGTGCGCCTCGGCGTGGACGACAACTTCTGGCAGTCCGGCCCGACCGGCCCCTGCGGCCCCTGCTCCGAGCTCTACCTCGACCGCGGGCCGGAGTTCGGCCCCGACTCGGACAGGCCCGGCGACGACACGGAGCGCTTCCTCGAGTTCTGGAACCTCGTGTTCATGCAGTACGAGCTCCAGGCGGACGGCTCGCTGCCGGAGCTCCCCACGAAGAACATCGACACCGGCCTGGGCGTGGAGCGGATGGCGAGCATCATGCAGGGCGCGCCGTCGGTGTACGAGACGGACCTGTTCGCGCCGCTGATCGAGCTCGGCGAGGAGCTGTCGGGGAAGACCTACGGAAGCGACTTCGCCACGACGCGCGCGCTGCGCGTGATCGCGGACCACGGCCGCGGCGCGACGTTCCTGCTGGCCGACGGCGTCGTGCCCTCGAACGAGGAGCGCGGCTACGTGCTCCGCCGCATCATGCGCCGAGCGATCCAGCAGGGCCACGTGCTCGGCATCGACGACCCCTTCCTCGTGCGTGTGTGCGCGCGCGTGCGCGAGGTGATGGCGGACGCCTATCCCGAGCTCGAGCGCGAATGGCCCACGATCGAGCGCTGGGCCCGCGCCGAGGAGGAGAGCTTCAGCCGCACGCTCGAGCAGGGCGAGCGGCTGCTGCAGGAGGTGATCGAGCGCGCGAAGGCGGAGCAGACCTCGTGGGTCTCGGCCGAGGACGCGTTCAAGTTGCACGACACCTACGGCTTCCCCTACGAGATGACGAAGGAGCTGCTCGCCGAGGAGGGGCTGTCGGTCGACGACCAGGGCTTCGAGGAGCTGATGGAGCGCGCGCGCGAGGTGTCGCGTGCCGGTAGCTCGCGGACGCGCGCGAGCGCCGACGCGGGCGCCGGCGGCGAGGTGCACGTCCAGCACGAGGACGTGCTCCGCTTCGCCCGCGAGGCGGGCTTTCGCACCCGCTTCGTCGGCTACGAGAAGATCGAGCTCGACACCGTGCTGCGCTCGGCGGAGCACGCGAACGGGTGGCTGCTCGCGAAGCTCGAGGAGAGCCCGTTCTACCCCGAGGGCGGCGGCCAGATCTCCGACAGCGGGCTGGTGGAGACGCCCTCGGGCAGCGCACGCGTGGTCGACGTGTACCGCGTGGGCGACGACCAGGCGCTCGCGCTCGAGCCGGTGGAGGGCCAGATCGAGCCGGGCGAGAGCGTGCGGGCGGTCGTGGAGCGCGACCGCCGCCTAGCCACGATGCGCAACCACACGGCCACGCACCTGCTCCACGCCGCGCTCCGCGAGCGGCTCGGCTCGCACGTTCGCCAGGCGGGTTCCTACGTGGGCCCCGACAAGCTCCGCTTCGACTTCACCCACGGCGAGCGGCTGTCGCCCGAGGACCTGGCGGAGGTGGAGCGCCTCGTGGGCGGCTGGCTCGCCTCGAACCACCCGGTGCGAGCGATCGAGACGACGCGCGACGAGGCCGAGCGCCTCGGCGCGATGGCGCTGTTCGGGGAGAAGTACGGCGAGCGCGTGCGCATGGTGGAGGTCGAGGGCGTGTCGAGGGAGCTGTGCGGAGGCACGCACGTGGCCTCCACGTCCGAGATCGGGCTGTTCCACGTGACCACCGAGACGTCGAGCGCCTCGAACGTGCGCCGCATCGAGGCCGTGACCGGCCCCGAGGCGACGCGTCTGTTCCAGGAGCGCACCCAACGGCTCAACGAGATGGCCACACGGCTCCGCGTTCCCGAGCACGAGCTGGTGAAGGCGGTCGAGCGCCTGAGCGCGCGCGTGAAGGAGCTCGAGCGCAAGCCGAAGGGCGGGCCCGAGCTCGACGTCTCGGCGCTCGCCGAGCGCGCCGTCGAGAAGAGCGGCGTGCACGTGCTCGTGGAGGCGCAGGAAGGGCTCGATTCGAACGCGCTGCGTGACGTCTCGGACACCGTGCGGCAAAAACTTGGCAACGCCGTCGTGTTCCTCGGCTCCGCGGTCGACGGACGTGTGTTCCTGGTGGCGAACGTGGCCCCGGCGGCGGTGGAGCGCGGGATCAACGCCGGCGACCTCGTGCGCACGGCGGCGCCGATCGTGGGCGGAGGCGGCGGTGGCCGGCCGACGCTCGCGCAGGCGGGCGGCAAGGATCCGGACAAGCTCGACGAGGCGCTCGCCGCTGCCCGGGCCGAGATCGAGAAGGCGCTCGGCTGATGCGCGTCCTGGCGCTCGACCACGGCTCCGCCCGCTGCGGCACGGCGATCTCGGACCCGACAGGCACGCTGGCCACGCCGCTCGACGCCGTGGAGCGGCCCGACACGAAGCGCGGTCTCGCCGCCGTGGCGCGGCTCGTGGAGGAGAAGGGCGCCGAGCGCGTGGTGGTGGGACTTCCGCTCACGCTGCGGGGCGAGGAGGGCGACCAGGCCGAGCGGGCGCGCACGTTTGCCGAGCGCCTGGAGCGGAGAGTCTCGGTACCGGTGGAGCTTCACGACGAGCGCCTCACGACGCGACTCGCGGAGCGAACCGGGGGAGAGCGAGACGCCGACTCGCGTGCCGCCGCCCATCTACTCGAGAGCTACCTGGCTCGCGCCCAGGCGGGTACCCCCGAGTGAGCTCCGGACCGCCGCCCGTCCCGGGCGGCCGAACGCCCGAGGAACGGGAGGCTGCCCGCCGCGAGCGCGAGGCGCGCCGCACGGGCGAGACCCCGCCGGCCGCAAGCCCGCCCCCGCAGCGCGAGCCGGAGGCGCGCGAGGAGCTGTCGCCCGCGGCTTCCGACACGGCGGCGCCCGCGGCCCGCGCGCGGGCATGGCGCCGTCCCCGCTCGGCGGCGCCCCCCGCCGCGGACACGCGCGGCCCGGCTTCGCGGGATTGGCTCGGCGAGGCGCGCGTGCTCACCCAGCCCGGGCCGAGGGGCGGCCGCGCCGGCCGCAGGCGGCGCGGCCCCGGCCGCGTGATCGCGCTCGGGGTGCTCCTCGTGATCGTGGGCGCGCTGGCGTGGTTCGCCAACGCGCTCTTCCAGCCCTTCAAGGGAGACGGCGGCGCGCCCGTGCGGGTGACGATCCCGCAGGGCTCGGGCCTGGCCCAGATCGCCGATCGCCTCGAGCAGGCGGGCGTGGTCGAGGACGCCGGCTTCTTCCAGCTCCGCGCACGACTCACCGGCCACACCGGCGATCTGCGCCCGGGCGCCTACGAGCTCCGCAAGGACATGAGCTTCACGGCCGCGCTCGACGCGCTCCGGCACGGCGTCCCGCCGAACGTGGTGCAGGTGGCTATTCCCGAGGGCCTCTCGCGCCGCGAGATCAGGCCGCTGACGAAGGGCCTGCGCGGCGACTACATCCGCGCGAGCCGGCGCTCACCGCGGCTCGACCCGACGAACTACAGGGCGCCGCGCGGCGCGAGCCTCGAGGGCTTCCTGTTCCCGGCCACCTACGAGCTGAAGAAGGGGCGGCCGGTCAAGGCGCTCGTGGGCGAGCAGCTCGACCACTTCAAAAGCAACTTCGACAGGGTCGACCTGAGCTACGCCAAGCGCAAGAACCTCACGGCGTACGACGTGCTGATCATCGCGTCGCTGATCGAGCGCGAGGCGATGGTCGCGAGGGAGCGACCGCTGATCGCATCGGTGATCTACAACCGGCTGCACGACGGCATCCCACTCGGCATCGACGCCACCGTCCGCTACCTGACCCACAACTGGAAGCGGCCGCTCCGGCAGTCGGAGCTCGCCAACCCGAGCCCCTACAACACACGCGTGCACGCGGGGCTCCCGCCCGGGCCGATCGGCAACCCAGGGCTCTCCTCCATCAGGGCCGCGGCGCACCCCGCGAAGACGAAGTTCCTGTTCTACGTCGTGAAGGTCGACAGCTGCGGCCGGCACAAGTTCGCGAAGACCGACGCGGAGTTCCAGGCTTACGTGAACGAGTACAACCGCGCGCGCGACGAGCGCGGCGGCAAGTCACCCACCAAGTGTTGAGCACGCTCGCGGGAGTGCTCGGCTTCCCCGTCCGGCACAGCCGCTCGCCGGCAATGATGAACGCCGCCTTCGCCGAGCTCGGCCTCGACTGGCGCTACGTCGCCCTGCCGGTGGCGCCCGCGCGCTTCGACGCGACGGTCCGCGCCCTGCACTGCTCCGGCTACCGCGCGGCCAACGTCACGATCCCGCACAAGCTCGCCGCGCACGCGCTCGCCGACGAGCTGAGCGAGGCGGCCGAGGCGATCGGCGCCGTGAACACGCTCACGCTTCGCGACGACGGCAGCATCGCGGGCCACAACACCGACGCCGGAGGCCTGCTCGACGCCCTCGGCGAGGCGCCCCCCGCGACGGCGCTCGTGCTCGGCGCGGGCGGCGCCGCGCGCGCCGCGATCTGGGCGCTGGCCGACGCCGGCACGACCGTCACGGTCTGGAGCCGCACCCACAAGCGCGCGCGCGGGCTCGCCGCCGAGCTCGGCGTGGAGGCGGCCAAGCGGCCCGGCCCGGCCGAGCTGCTCGTGAACGCCACGCCGGTCGGCCTGCACGCGGACGATTCGCTCGACGGCCTCCCGCTCGTGGACGCCCGCGTGGTCGTGGACCTCGTCTACGGCGACCGGCCCACGCCGGTCGCGCGGTGGGCCGAGGAGCGCGGCGCGCGGCTGGTCGACGGCATCGAGGTGCTGGTGCGCCAGGGTGCCCGCAGCCTCGCGCTCTGGACCGGGGAGGAACCCCCGCTCGAGGTCATGCGAAACGCCGCTATGCCAAGCCGCGTCTAGTACATCTGCTTGGGTCTAAACAAGAAGCGGACGCCTGCCGATATGCCACTCAATGGCGATCTCCCGCCCCTTCCTCCTCGCCCTCCTCGGAGTCGCGCTCCTCGGAGCAACCGTCTTCGCGGTCTCAAACGCCCGCAACGCCGCCACGGACAAGCCCGTGTCCGCGGCCAAGCAGGTTTCGAACCAGGCCACGCCCGCGCCCGCACCGGCGCCCGTCGGCCCTGAGCAGCTCCTCCAGGCGGCGTTCACGAACGACGACCTGAAGAGCGGCAAGTTCGACGCCCGCCTCAGCTTCACCTCGCTGGGCGACAAGAACGTGATTCAGGCCTCGGGCGTATTCGAGGACAACGGCCCGAAGGCGATGCCCGAGGTCGACATCCAGGTTCACGCGCGCGTCGCGAGCATGAAGCTGAACGAGACCGCCGGCTTCGTCACGACCGGCGACCGCGCCTGGTTCACGCGCGGCGCCACCGGCTACGCCGTCCCGCAGGAGCTGTGGAGCCAGGTCGTGAAGGCGCGCGAGAGCGGCAAGTCCGCCCCCGCAGCCGACGGCAAGAAGGCCGCGAGCGTCGCGCTCGACCCGAACAGCTGGCTCACGAACGTCAAGGACGAGGGCAAGCAGCAGGTGGGCGGCGTGCAGGCCACGCACATCAGCGCCCAGGTCGACTCGGCGAAGGCCGTGACCCAGGTCGCGAAGGCGATGGGCGGCCAGGTGCCGCTCCCGAACGCCCAGCAGCGCCTGCGTCAGAGCGGCCTCAAGAACGGCGAGCTCGACGTGTGGGTCGGCCAGGACAACATCCTCCGCCGGGTGACGCTCTCGCTCTCCGGCAAGGGCGACGGCGGCCGCCCGGTCGACGCCAGCCTCAGCCTGAACCTCTCCGGGGTCAACCAGCCGCAGACCGCCGTCAAGCCGGCGAAGGTCAAGCGCGGCATGCCGGGCGGCCTGTTCGGTCAGGTCGCCAACGGCGCGCTCGCCTCGTCGGCCAGCAGCCTCGGCCTCGACCCGGCGGAGCTCCACATCGGCGCCCCGGTCACGAACTCGCACCTGAAGGCGGAGCGTGCAGTTGCCGACCACAAGAAGGTCGTGATCCTCTTCAAGAACCCGCGCGCCTTCGACGACGAGGCGGTCGCCGACTCGGTCAGGTCGCTCGACCGCCGCACGAACAACGTCGTGGTCCTGTCCGACGACCTCCGCAACGTGGACCGCTACGGCAAGCTCCTGGAGAACCTTGGCGTGAGCCAGGCGCCCGCGATCGTGGTCATCGGACGCAACGGCAAGGCGAACCTCTACGAGGGCTACATCGACGCTGACTCGCTCGTCCAGGTAGTCGCGGACGCGCGATGAGCACGAAGGAGGGTGGGGCGGCGCCGCTGCGCGCCGTGCCCGAGGACACACCACCTCCCGTCGCCAACAACGGCCTCACTCCTCCGCACAAGAAGGGCAGCTCCCGCTTCATCTCCGACGTGATCGTCGAGCTGGGGTACCTCCCGCGCGAGCGCGTCGACGCCGCCGTCGAGGAGGGCAAGGCATCGGGCCGCTCGCCCGAGCAGGTGCTGCTCGAGAGCGGAGCGATCACGGGGGACCAGCTGGCCCGCGCGGTGGCGCAGCGCTTCGGCCTCGACCACGTCGACCTGTCGCTCTACAAGACCGACGTCAGCGCGCTCAACTCGATCACGCCGCAGGCGGCCCGCCGCCTCGGCGCCGTGCCGGTCGGCTACGACGACCGCGGCACGCTGATGGTCGCCATGTCCGATCCGTCGAACGTGCTCGCGCTCGACGACCTCAAGCTGATGACCGGCAACGAGGTGCGGCCGGTCGTGGCATCGCCGGACGACATCGCCGGCCTCGTCGGGCGGATGAGCCGCTTCGACGACGCGGTGGCGGCCGCGATCGAGATCGGCGAGGAGGAGCTCGCCGAGGTCTCCGAGATCCGCGAGTCCGCGGACGACGCGCCCGTCATCAAGCTCGTCAACTCGATCATCGCCCAGGCGGTCGACGAGGGCGCCTCCGATATCCACTTCGAGCCCGAGGGCCGCGAGATGCGCGTGCGCTTCCGCGTGGACGGCGTGCTCCGCGAGACCACCCAGATCCCGCGCCGGATGATCGCCGGCGTGATCTCGCGCGTGAAGATCATGGCCGACCTCGACATCTCCGAGCGGCGCGTGCCGCAGGACGGCCGCGTGTCGCTCACCGTCGAGAAGCACGCGATCGACACCCGCGTTGTGACGATGCCGCGCGTCGACGGCGAGGGGATCGTCATGCGAATCCTCGACAAGTCGCAGGCGCTGATCGGCCTCGACTCGCTGGGCATGTCGGAGCAGAGCGCCGAGCTCTTCGAGGAGGCCTTCCGGCGCTCCTACGGCGCCGTGCTCGTCACGGGCCCGACCGGCTCCGGTAAGTCCACGACGCTCTACGGCGCGCTCAACGAGATCAACCAGCCGGAGCGGAACATCATCACGATCGAGGACCCGGTCGAGTACCAGCTCCAGGGCGTCAACCAGCTTCAGGTGAACCACAAGGCCGGGCTCACGTTCGCGAGCGCCCTGCGCGCCATGCTGCGAGCGGACCCCGACGTGATCATGGTCGGCGAGATCCGGGACGGCGAGACGGCCAAGATCGCGATCGAGTCGGCGCTCACCGGCCACCTCGTGCTGTCGACGCTCCACACGAACGACGCGCCGTCGGCCATCACCCGCCTCACCGAGATGAACATCGAGCCGTTCCTGAGCGCGTCGGCGATCGTCTGCGTGGTCGCCCAGCGGCTCGTGCGCCAGCTCTGCACCTACTGCAAGAGCCGCGCGATGCTGAGCGTCTCGTCACTCGAGGCAGCCGGCTTCAACGTCGCGTTCGACCTCGAGGCCTACGAGCCGATCGGGTGCGGCCGCTGCGGCGGGACCGGCTACAAGGGCCGGACCGGCCTCTACGAGGTCATGTCGATCACCGACGAGATCCGCGACCTCACCGTCGAGCGCTCCTCGTCTGAGGAAATCCGCAAGGTCGCCATCGCGCAGGGCATGCGCCCGCTGCGCGCGGACGGCTTCGAGAAGGTCAAAAACGGCATCACGTCCATTGCCGAGGTGGCAAGGGTCACGTGATCGCACCCTCCAGCCGATAGGAGTCCTGATGGAGTTCGACTTCGCAGAAGTCCTGCTCGAGGTGATGGAACGAGATGCTTCCGACCTCCACCTGACGGCAGGCTCACCGCCCATGATCCGCCACCACGGCCGGCTGCACCCGTTGGATTACCCGCATCTGACGCCGCAGCTCACTCGTGAGGTCATCTACTCGATCCTCACGAACGACCAGCGTCAGCGGCTGGAGACCGACTGGCAGATCGACCTCGCCTACTCGATCCCGGGGAAGGCCCGCTTCCGCGTGAACGCGTACATGCAGCGCGCCGCGCTGTCGGCCGCCTTCCGACTGATCCCGCACGACATGCCGAAGCTGTCGTCGCTCGGGCTGCCGGCGATCATCGAGGACTTCACGAAGAAGCCGCGTGGCTTCGTGCTCGTGACCGGCCCGACCGGCTCGGGCAAGTCCACGACGCTCGCGGCGATGCTCGACCTGATCAACGCCACCCGCCACGAGCACATCCTCACGATCGAGGACCCGATCGAGTTCCTGCACAAGCACAAGAAGTGCATCGTGAACCAGCGCGAGCTCGGGGCGGACGCCCAGAGCTTCGGGCTAGGCCTCAAGGCCGCCCTGCGCCAGGACCCGGACGTGATCCTCGTCGGCGAGATGAGAGACCTCGAGACGATCTCGACCGCCCTGACCGCGGCCGAGACCGGCCACCTCGTCTTCGCCACCCTGCACACGCAGGACACGGCGCAGACCGTGGACCGCATCGTCGACGTGTTCCCGCCCGAGCAGCAGCAGCAGGTGCGCGTGCAGCTTTCGGTCGCCCTTCAGGGCATCGTCACGCAGCAGCTCATCCCGACCGCCGACGGCCAGGGCCGCACGGTGGGCGTCGAGGTGCTCGTGCCCACGCCGGCCGTCCGCAACCTGATCCGCGAGGGCAAGACCCACCAGATCTACTCGGCCCTCCAGACCGGTGCACAGCACGGCATGCAGACCATGGACACGGCTCTGGTCGAGCTCGTGCGCCAGGGCAAGATCTCGCGCGAGACCGCCGAGTCCCGTTCCTCCGCGCCGGACGAGCTCCGTCGCCTGATGGGCACAGTAAGGGCGGCGTAGGCAATGGCCAGCTTCGCATTCAAGGCGCTTGACCTCGCGGGAGCCGCGACGAAGGGCGAGATGGAGGCCGGCGACAAGCAGGCCGTGGCGGCGCAGCTGCGCTCCAAGGGCCTGATCGTCATCGACATCGAGGAGCAGTCGTCCGCCAGCGCGGGCGACATCCTCGCTCGCTTCAGGAAGGTCAAGCCCGACGAGCTCGTCATCGCGACGCGCCAGCTCTCGACGATGATCAACTCGGGCATGTCGCTGCTGCGCTCGCTCTACATCATCGAGGAGCAGACCGAGAACACCAAGCTGCGTGAGATCTGGGTCTCTGTCCGCAAGGACGTGGAGGCCGGCCTCGCGTTGTCGGACGCGCTGCGCAAGCACCCGGAGCTCTTCAACGACCTCTACGTGGCGATGGTGGAGGCCGGGGAGACCGGAGGCATCCTGGACAGCACGATGCTGCGCGTGGCGGACCAGCTCGAGAAGGACGCCGCGCTCAAGCGCCAGATCAAGGCCGCGATGATGTACCCGTCGCTGATCGGCGGATTCGCGTTCGTCGTCCTGTTCGTGCTGGTGGCGTTCCTGGTCCCGGTCTTCGAGAAGATCTTCAAGGACTTCGGCGGCGAGCTGCCCGCGATCACGAAGTTCACGGTCTTCCTGTCGCACCTGTTCACGCAGCGCTTCTACCTGCTCTTCGGCGGGATCGCCGGGATCGTGTGGGCCTTCCGCACCTGGAAGCGCTCCGAGAGCGGGCGCATGCAGTGGGACCGCCTGAAGCTGAAGTTCCCGATGAAGATCGGGGACATCGTCCAGAAGGTCGCCCTCGCGCGCTTCTCGCGCACCTTCTCGGGCCTGATCGCGGCCGGCGTGCCGATGCTCGAGGCCATCGAGATCACCGGCAAGACGTCCGGCAACAAGGTCATCGAGAAGGCCATGAACGAGGTGCGCGACTCGGTCAAGAAGGGTGGTTCGCTCACCGCTCCGATGATGGAGGTGCCCGAGGCCTTCCCGGTCATGGTCACCCAGATGATCGGAGTGGGCGAGGAGACGGGCGCCCTCGAGACCATGATGTCGAAGATCGCCGACTTCTACGAGGAGCAGGTGGCGGCCGCCGTCAAGGCCCTGACCTCGATCCTCGAGCCGATCATGATCGTCGTCGTGGGCGCGATCGTCGGGTTCATCGTCATCGCGATGTACCTGCCGATGTTCAAGGTCTACGACTCGATCAAGTAGCGCCGCTGTTGCGGGGTCACGCGGCTACGTAGCCGCGTTAGGATCGGCTGGTGGCCAAGCCTCCTCCCCCGGCGTCGTCGCCGTTCTGGACGGTGTTCAATGCTTTCGGCCGCTTGCAGGTGCGGCTGATGCACCTGACCGCCGGGCGCTACGGCGGCAAGTTGATGGGAGTCCCGGTGCTTGTCCTGCACCATCGCGGGCGCCGGAGTGGGCAGGCGCGTGAAACGCCGCTCATGTATCTCGAGGACGGCGCCGATGTCGTCGTGGTCGGCTCGAAGGGCGGGACCGACACGCACCCGGCTTGGTTTCACAACCTGATGGCCATGTCCGAGACGGAGGTCGAGGTGGGAGGTCAGCGTCGGCGGGTCAGGCCGAGACTGGCGAACGCCGAAGAGCGCGGCCGTCTGTGGCCGCTGCTCGTCGAGCTCTACCCCCCGTACGAGGAGTACCAGAGCTTCACCAGCAGGGAGATCCCGGTCGTCTCGCTCAAGCCCGCCGGCTAAGTCGCGCCGCTAATGGATCGGGCTCGCGTGCGTCGGCTTTCGGCTAGGCCGGGATGCGGCGTGGGGCGAGCTCGCGCTCGATCCAGCGCCAGATGACGTCGACCACGTGGGCGCGCTCCTCCGGCGTCAGCTCGCGGCCGCGGGGGATGTTGTGGTTGCGCTCCAGGCAGCTCCGGCAGCAGGTGGCTGTGGCGTGCTGCGCCACGAACACGGGGTGGCCTCGGTATGGCGTCTGCTTTCCGTCCTTGTGGGGCAGCGCCGGCGCCAGGCGCTTCCCGATCAGCTCATCGGCGTGACGCCGGATCGCCTCGCGCCCGCGCAACTCGACGAGCGCGGCGTCCCGACCGCGCAGATGGAACTTCTCACGGAAGCGAGTGGACACCCCTACGAGGGTCGCAGGTGGGTCACGGGCAGACTGTGGTCTGTGGCCAGGCGCTCGGCGATCAGCGAGCGGTGGCAGGCCTCTGGGTCGCGCTCCACGCAGAAGAGGGCGCCGGTCCCGTATTCGCGCAGCTCGGCGGCCACGGCGCCGAGGTCGGCTCTGTCGAGGATCTCGGCGAGGTAGCCGCGCCGGTAGGCGTCCGAGAGCTCCACGCGCGAGCGCTTCCCGACGCCCTGGCGGTCATCCTCCGCGTACTGGAGCCGGCGCAGCTGGGTGGTGGGCGCGAGCTCGGGGTGGTGGCCGTACTCGACACCGGCGTCCTTCAGCGCCGCCTGGAGGCGCTTCGAGTTCGCCCAGGCGTACTCGGGGCCGCGCACGCCGCGACGCTGGCGCACGTCGAGCAGCAGCCGCACGTCGTGGTCGCGGAGCGTGTCGAGGAACTCGTCGACGCCGAAGCCGTACACGCCGATGGTGGCTACCCGCGTGACGTGACCACCAGCCTTCCCGCGCGCTCGGGCTCGTCACCCGCCGCGGGCGTGAAGCGCAGCCGGTAGGTCCCGGGCCTGGCGGCGAACAGGTCGAAGCGCGCGGGCGTCACCGCGTCGGCCGCGGCGCTCAGGCCGAGCTCCGGGATGTCCACGGTTCCGGCCTGGTCCACCGCCACCTCGAGCGTGGCCGCCTCGCCCGCTCGCATCCGCACGGCCCTGCGCCGGCCGGCCTCGAGCGAGAGCGGGGGCGCCAGCTCCGATGCGGGCTTCGGCGCGGCCGTAGGCGGCCCCGGCTGGCTCGCCGTGGTCGAGGTGCGGTGCTCGCCCCGCCGCTCCACCGGCCGCGACAGCGAAGCGGCCAGCGCCGCCATGCCGAGGACGATCGCAAACAGGAGCAGTGCGCGCCGGAGGTGCACCGCAGTGATGGTAATCCCGAAGCTAAAGGTCCTCGCTGAAACGACGATTACAGGGGTGTCGGACCCCCAGATCAAACTGCAATTCCCTCTAGGAGGAACCATGCTGCGGAAGCTTCGCGAGCGCATCCATAACGGGCAGGAGGGCTTCACCCTCATCGAGCTGCTCGTCGTCATCCTGATCATCGGAATCCTGGCCGCCATCGCGCTGCCGGCCTTCCTTGGTCAGCGCCAGAAGGGCCAGGACGCCGAGGCCAAGTCGAACGTGCGTAACCTCGTCTCGCAGATGGAGTCGTGCTTCACGACCGCAGAGACCTACGTCGGCTGCGACGCCTCGCAGACGGACATCGCCGGCAGCGGCCTGGACCTCTCGACGCTGGCCATCTCGGGCCAGAGCGCGTCGGGCTACCAGATCGTCGGCACGTCGAAGTCCACCCACACCTTCACGTACCTGAAGGCGGGGTCGACCGTCACCAAGACCTGCACGCCCGCGGGCGGCGGTGGCGGCTGCAACGCCGGTACCTGGTAGCACCCCGAACCACGTAGTCCGCTTTGAGAGGGGGCTGGGCGTCATGCCCGCCCCCTCTTTTCGCGTCTAGACATGCCCCGCAGAGGTAAAGGTTGATGCCCCCGAAGCCGATTTAGGGCAAAGGCCAGAGCCACGGTGTAAAGGCAAACTCGTCGTGAGGCGGGGACGCAAAGCTCCGGGGCTCCGAATGGGATCTAGGTCCCGCTCGGAGCCGGCCGAGCTGCCACCAAGGTTCACCCAGGCGGCTTATCCGCGGCAACTGGCACCAGACCAAACCAGAGTCACCTCAAAAGGAGGAGACACATGCTGCGGAAGCTTCGCGAGCGCATCCATAACGGGCAGGAGGGGTTCACCCTCATCGAGCTGCTCGTTGTCATCCTGATCATCGGAATCCTGGCCGCCATCGCGCTGCCGGCCTTCCTTGGTCAGCGTCAGAAGGGTCAGGACGCAGAGGCCAAGTCGAACGTGCGTAACCTCGTTTCGCACGTCGAGTCCTGCTTCACGACCGCAGAGACCTACGTCGGCTGTGACGCGGCGCAGGCGGACATCGCCGGCAGCGGTCTGCCGCTCTCGACCCTGGCCATCTCGGGCCAGAGCGCGACGGGCTACCAGATCGTCGGCACGTCGAAGTCCACCCACACCTTCACGTACCTGAAGGCTGGGTCGACTGTCACCAAGACCTGCACGCCCGCAGGTGGCGGTGGCGGCTGCAACGCCGGTACCTGGTAACCGGCTGACGCAAGTCGTTTCAGAAGGGCGGGCCTCCGGGCCCGCCCTTCGTCGTTCTGGGGCCACCGTTGGCTGGGCGCGCGCTCGCGCGGGGCCGAGTAGCCATCGGGGATGGTCTCGCGCCCTGGCCCCTCCGCCCAGCACGGCCTCACCTTGATCGAGGTGCTGGTCGCCATGATGATCGGCACCGCAGGCGTGGTTCAGAACACCTGGCGCGAGATCGTCCCCGCCGGTCAGTAGCGTGCGCACGCCATGGAGGCGTCCGCAGCCGAGGTCATAGCGGCCGGCCTGTTCGGGTCGGTCATCGGGAGCTTCCTGAACGTTGTCGCATGGCGCGTCCCGCGCAAGGAGTCGCTCGTGAGCCCCGGCTCGCGCTGCCCTCACTGCGGGGCGGACGTGAAGGCCTACGACAACATCCCCGTCGTCTCGTGGCTCCTGCTGCGCGGGCGCTGCCGGAACTGCGGCGGGCCGATCTCAGCGCGCTATCCGCTCGTGGAGCTCGCCACCGCGCTGGTGTTCGCCGCGGTGGTGGCCGTGAGGGGCTTCGATGACGACCTCGTGCTCGAGCTCCCGTTCGTCTCCGCGCTGATAGCGCTCGCCGCAATCGACTTCGACCACAAGCTGCTCCCGAACCGGATCGTCTACCCGATGGCCGCCTACGGCCTCGTGGCGACGCTGCTGGTCGAGCGCGCCGACCTGGTCGAGAACCTGATCGCCGGAGCGGGCGCGTTCCTGTTCCTGCTCGTGGCCGTGATCGCCTACCCGCGCGGCATGGGGATGGGCGACGTGAAGCTCGCGGGTGCCATGGGGCTGTACCTCGGGCTATCCATAATCCCCGCCCTCCTCGCGGCGTTCCTGTCGGGGAGCCTCGTGGGCGTCGTGATCCTCGCGCGCGAGGGCGCGCAGGGGCGTAAGAAGGCGGTCCCGTTCGGCCTGTTCCTGGCGCTCGGGGGCATCGTCGGCCTGCTCGCCGGCCCAGAGCTGATCGACGTCTACGAGTCGAATTTCCTCGATTAGACGCTGAGGCGTCCACGCGGCGTCCAGCAACTCTGGACATTTGGACGCCGCTGTTAAGGGTGTCCAGCGTGGAGCCGATACCCCTTGCGTACGCCCATGATGTTCTCCCTCCGTAAGAACTCCTCAGGTGGCTCCGTCGGTCTGGATATCGACGGTCGCTACCTCGCCGCCGCCCAGGTCGAGAGCGGTCGCGTCGTGCGCGGCGCGAGCCTCGAGCTGCCGGCAGGACTCGTCGCCGACGGCGAGGTCGTGAACCGTGACGGCCTGGCCGAGGCGCTCAGGAACTTCATCACCCAGGCGGGCCTGCCCAAGAACGTCCGCCTCGGCGTGTCGAACCAGCAGATCGTCGTCCGCGTGGTCGAGCTGCCGCGCATCGAGGACGAGAAGCAGCGCGACGCGGCCGTCCGCTTTCAGGCGGCCGAGGCGATCGCGATGCCGCTCGACGAGGCCGTGCTCGATCATCAGATCGCCGGCTACACCGAGGCGCCCGACGGCACCGCGCGCATGCAGGTGGTCCTTGTGGCCGCCCGCCGCTCGATGGTCGAGGCGGTGCTCGACGCCGCCAAGGCCGCCGGCCTGAAGCCCGAGGGCATCGACCTCGACGCGTTCGCTCTCGTGCGCACGCTCGCGGCCGCCACGGGCGACACGCCCGAGGACACCGCTCGCGTCTTCTGCCACCTCGGCGGCGTGAGCAACCTCGCCATCGCCGTCGGCTCGGCCTGCTTCTTCACCCGGCCGCTCTCCGCGGTCTGGGACGACGAGGACGCCGCCGCGCGCCTCGCCGACGAGATCCGCCTTTCGATCGACTACTACATGACGCAGGGCCAGGCGAAGCCGGTCGGCGAGGTTGTCCTCTCCGGCCCGGGCTCCGCCAACGAGCAGCTCGTCGAGGGGCTCGGCATGCACCTTGGTCTTCCGACCATGGTCGCCGCGCCGCTCGGACTGCTCGACCGCTCCGCGCTCGACCCCAGCGAGGACCCGCACCGCCTCACGGTGGCCGCCGGACTCGCGATGGGGAAGGCCGCATGAAGGCCGTCAACCTCATCCCAGGCGATCAGCGCCGCGCTCGCGCCAGCGGTGAGCGCTCGGGCTCCAGCTACGTCGTGCTCGGCGTGCTCGCCGTGCTGCTGCTGATGGCGGTCGGATACGTCATGACGAGCAACAGCCTGAACGACAACAAGACGAAGGCCACGCAGGCCCAGCACGAGGCGGACGCCCTCGAGGCCCAGGCCGCGCAGCTCGAGTCCTTCACAGACTTCGCTTCCATCAAGGAGCAGCGGCTCGCCGCGGTCAAGACCGCCGCGGACCAGCGCTTCGACTGGGAGCGCCTGATGCGCGAGGTCTCGCGCGTCATGCCCCAGGGCAGCTGGCTTCAGACGACCGAGGCCTCCGTTCTCGGCGACACCGCCGCGGTGGGCACGGTGCCCGCCGATCCGACTGCGGTGCCGAGCGGTCCCACCGCCACGTTCGTCGGCTGCACGCCGAAGCAGTCCGAGGTCGCGAAGATCCTCGTCCGCCTGCGCGAGATGCACCGCGTCGAGGACGTGGAGCTGAACGAGTCGCTCCGCGAGCCCGGTGTCTCCGACGTGACCGTCGACAGCTGCGGCCCGCTCTACAAGTTTGACGTCACGGTGCACTTCGCGATCACGCCTCCGTCCGAGGCACCGCGCGGAAGCAGCACGGTGCCGGCATCGCTCGGAGGTGGATCGTGAGCAGCATGAGTGACCGTGACCGCAAGATCCTGATCGCGGTCGTGCCGCTGGTCCTGATCATCGCCTACTGGTTCCTGCTCCTCTCGCCGAAGCGCGAGGAGGCTGCCACGGCCAAGAAGGAGGCCGGCGAGCAGCAGCAGCGGCTTGCCTCGGCGCGCATGCTCGCGACCCAGGCCGACGGCGCCAAGACGAACTTCGCTGCCGACTACGGCGAGATCGTGCGCCTCGGCAAGGCGATCCCCTCGAAGGTGGACATGCCGAGCCTGATCGTGCAGCTCGACCGCGCCGCCCACGGCACGGGCATCAGCTTCACAAAGATCACGCAGGGCGAGCGCGTTCCGGTGCCGGTTGCGGCTCCCGTCACGCCCACGCCTGCTCCCGCCGAGGGCAGCCAGTCGGCCGCCGCGGCCGCCGCGTCCGAGACGCCTCCGGTTGCCGCCGGCGGTGCACCCGCGCAGAGCGCACCGGGCACCGCGGCCGAGTCGGCCAACGGCGCAGCCGCCACGTCCACGCAGGCGAACGCCGCGGCCCAGGCCTCGGGCGTGCCTCCTACGGATGCGCAGACCTCCACCTCGACCGGCGGCGGCCTCCCCGTGGGCGGCGCGGCCGGCACGGCGGCCACCGATCCGGCCTCCGCAGCCGCTGCGGGCGGCCTGGAGACGGTGCCGCTCGAGCTCGAGTTCGTCGGCAACTTCTTCCACCTCGCGGACTTCTTCCACGACGTGAAGCGCTTCGTCCACGTGGTCAACACGGACGTGATCGTGAACGGCCGCCTGATGACCATCGACACGGTCGCGTTCGCCAGCGACCCGACGATCTTCCCGCGGATCAAGGCCTCGCTGAAGGCAACCGTCTACCTGTCGCCGCTCACCACGGGCCCGACGGCCGGCGCGACCCCCGCGGGTCCCGCCACGACGACGCCCGCCGGCGTGCCGGTGGCGCCGACGGACGGCTCCACGCCGGCCGCGACGCCCGCCGCGCCCACAAGCCCTGCCCCGACCGCAGCAGTGACCCCCCGCTAAGGACTGACCGATGAAGACCTTCCTCCTCGATCTCTGGCTGGACCTTCGCGAGAAGCGTCTCGCGCCGGTCGCAGTCGTTCTGCTGGTCGCCCTCCTGGCGGTTCCGGTCGTCCTGGCGAAGCCCGCCAAGGACCCGGGCCCCGCGCCGGCACTGCCCGCGCCGAAGAAGGCCGACAACGACCGCCTGGCCGCGCTGACCAAGGTCAAGCTCGGCGAGGAGGCCGTGGGCAAGGGATCGACGCTCGGCATCTTCGATCCGGACAACCCCTTCACCCCGCCCAAGGGCACGATCAAGGCGGACGCGACAGGCACGCCCAGCACGGGTCCGGTCGTCCCGGGTGGCGCGATCACGCCCGGCGGCGCCACGACCGGTGGCACCGGCGGTACCGACCCCGGCACGACCGGCGGCACTCCGCCGAGCGGCGGCGGCGGTGGCACCACCACGACCACCACGACCACGGTCTACAAGTACGTCGTCGACCTGACCTTCGCGGCCAACGGCCGCACGCGGAAGATCAAGGGCATGGAGAAGCTCGACATGCTTCCGAACGACTCCGCGCCGCTCCTGATCTTCATGGGCGTGACCTCCAAGGGCAGCAACGCCGTGTTCCTCGTGGACTCGTCGCTCAAGGCTGCCGGCGAGGGCCGCTGCAAGCCAAGCGAGTCGAAGTGCGCGTTCGCGTACATCGGCCCGGGCTCCGAGTACGTCTTCACCGAGGAGGACGGCGACACCTACACCATCAGGATCGACGAGATCCGCAAGGTGAAGGCCGTCACGACCGCCAAGGGCTCGAGCGCCAAGGGCGCCAGGGCGCACGCCGCGGTGGGCTCGTCACGCCGCTTCGTTTCGCCGATGTTCGCGGACGAGGTCGTCGTGGCCAGCGAGTCCGTCCAGAACTCCAGCGCCGACACCAACAGCCGATAGGAGAGGGCATGCGACGCATCGTCATCATCTGCCTCATGCTGGTCGCCGCGGCTCTTCTCGTGCTGCCGGCGGCCTCTTTCGCAGCCAGCAAGGGCAGCGCGGACCCCGCGCCCCAGATCACCCGTGTGAAGCCGATGCGCGTAAGCGTCGGCAGCACGCTCACGATCACGGGACGCCGCTTCAAGACCGCACGCACCAAGAACACCGTCGTCTTCCGCGCCTCGAACGGCCGCACCGCGTTCGTCAAGCCGCGCAAGGCCAGCGCGACGAAGCTGGTGCTCACCGTGACCAGCTCGGTCGCCCGCCTGCTCAAGGTGTCGAACAGCAAGCAGCAGCCCACGCGGCTCAAGCTGCGTGTGCTCGCCGGCAAGTTCTCCGCGTTCACCCCGCGCCGGCTCTCGCCGGTCGTCACCGCCCTCGGCGATGGCGACGGCACGCCCGGTCCCGGCGGTGGCGGTGGCGGCGGCGCCGACCTGCCCATCTGCGACAGCAGTGCCGATCACGACCACGACCTGCTCTCGAACAGCCTCGAGCTCGCCATCGGAACGGACCCGTGTCTCGCCGACACGGATGCCGACCAGATGAGCGACGGCTGGGAGTACTGGTCCGCCAAGGACCTCAACGTGAAGGCCGTGCCGTACCCCGGCAAGCGGCCGTTCCCGAACGCACTCGACCCGAGCGACGGTGCGCCGGCCGGCAAGAGCTTCAGCTCGTATGACTTCGATGGCGACGGCCTCACCACGCTCGAGGAGTACCGGGCATGGCGGTTCACCGGCAGCAGCCTCGACCTCAGCCACATCGGCGTCGGACTGGAGTCCGCGCTCGGATACAGCGACGGCACGAAGTTCAGCCGCGCGAGCGAGGTGCCCGCGGCGCCGGCGTTCCGGTCGGCCGACTACGGCCAGACCAACCCGAGCCAGCCCTTCCCGGCGACGTACGACTTCACGACGCTCTACAACGACCCGGCCGTCTACCGGGACGACGAGCGGGACGCGGACGCCGATGGTCTCTCCAACTGGCTCGAGTCCGCCCGCGGACCCGGGCGTGCCAGCTACTGGCCCGGCTACTGGAAGGTCGCCGAGCGCACGATCGACCCCTGGGCGAAGAAGTCCTACTGCGGCGGGCCCGGTACGGCCGAGCAGCGCCCCGGCGAGTACACCGAGCGCCCGTTCGCCGATCTCGACCTGGCCGACCCCGACGTGGACGGCGACACGCTGCTCGACGGCGAGGACGATCAGGACAACGACGACGTCAACAACATCACCGAGCTGTACGAGGTCGTGACCGATCTCGACGGCAACGGTCAGCCCGCCTGGTGCGGGAAGGACGTCGGCTGGATCCCGACGATCGACCGCGGTGGCGTCGACTGGGCGATCAACCCGTTCAACCCGTGCGCGCCGGATCCGGCGTCGCGGAGTTGCCCGCCCTACATCCCCTTCGGCTAGCAGTTCCCCCAGAGCAGTTCCTCCTCCAACCTGGCGCCCGCACCCTCGTTTGTAGGGTGTGGGCGTCATGTCTTTCCGGTTCGTAACCGCCGGGGAGTCCCATGGACCGGGGCTCACCGCAATCGTCGAGGGTCTACCCGCGGGCCTGGAGCTGCGTCCGGAGGACATCGACACCGACCTCGCACGGCGCCAGCTGGGGCACGGGCGGGGCGGCCGGATGAAGATCGAGAAGGACCGCGCGGAGGTGCGAGCGGGGGTCCGGCACGGTCGCACGCTCGGCAGCCCGGTCGCCCTGTGGGTCGAGAACCGCGACTACAAGAACTGGGAGGAGCGGATGAACCCGTGGCCGGTCGAGGCCCAGGTGGACGAGGTGCATCTGCCGCGCCCGGGCCACGCCGACCTCGCCGGAATCCAGAAGTACGGGCACACCGACGTGCGCAACGTCCTCGAGCGCGCGTCGGCGCGTGAGACCGCCGCCCGCGTGGCGGCCGGCGGCCTCGCCAAGGCGTTCCTGAGGGCGCTCGGCGTGGAGATCCGCTCGCACGTGACGCGGATCGGTTCGGTGGCGGGCCCGCCGCAGGACGCGTTGTCGCCGGTCGACTTCGAGGGCGTGGACGACTCGCCTGTGCGCGCGCTCGACGCCGACGCGAGCGGCGCGATGGTCGCCGAGATCGACGCCGCGAGGAAGGCGAACGAGTCGCTCGGCGGCGAGTTCGAGGTGCTGGCGTTCGGCCTCGTCCCCGGAATCGGTTCGCACGTCTCCTGGGAGGAGCGCCTCGACGGGCGGCTCGCCCAGGCGATCATGTCGATCCAGGCTCTCAAGGGCGTGGGCATCGGCGACGGCTTCGCGCTGGCGGAGCGCGTGGGCTCGAAGGCCCACGACGAGATCTTCTGGTCCGACGAGCAGGGCTACAACCGCGAGACCAACCGCGCCGGCGGGATCGAGGGCGGCATGACGACCGGCGACCCGCTCATCGTGGTGGGCGCGATGAAGCCGCTGCCCACGCTCACGAAGCCGCTGCGCTCGGTGGACACCGAAACGAAGGAGCCCGCGCAGGCGCTCCGCGAGCGCACCGACTCGTGCACCGTCCCCGCGGCGGGCGTCGTGGGCGAGGCGATGGTCGCGCTGGTGCTCGCCGCCGCCTACCGCGAGAAGTTCGGCGGCGACAGCATGGACGACGTGCGCGCGGCGGTCGCGGCCTACGAGGAACGGATCGGCTGGAGGCGCGCATAGCCCTCGTGCTGGTGGGCTTCATGGGCGCCGGGAAGTCGACCGGCGCGCGCTCGCTGGCCGCGGAGCTCGGCGCCGAGCCGCTCGACGCCGACCGCGAGCTGGAGCAGCGGCTCGGCGAGCCGGTCGAGGCGTTCTTCGACAGGGAGGGCGAGGAGGCGTTTCGCGCGCGCGAGGAGGAGCTCGTGCTCGAGCTGCTCGCCCGCGAGGACGCGCAGGTGGTGGCGCTCGGCGGCGGCGCGGTGGCCTCGGAGCGCGTTCGCGAGTCGCTCGCGAGGCACACGGTCGTGCACCTCGAGGTGTCGCCGGCGGAGGCATGGCGGCGCGCGTCCGGGAAGGGGCGCCCGCTGGCGCGCGACCGCGGCCGCTTCGAGCAGCTTCACGGCGATCGCGCCGCGCTGTACGAGTCCGTGGCCCAGGCGGTTCTGCCGCCTGGCGATCGCGACGCACTGCGCCGTGCGCTCCCCGCGCTGCGTGCGCTGGGCGGCGCCCCCGCCGGCACGCGGCTCGTGTGGGCCTCCGCCACGTCGGGCGAGTACCCGGTCTTCCTCGGCCGCGGGCTGATCGAGGCAGGCTTCTTCCACCCCGGCGACGGACGCCGCTTCGTCGTCACCGACGAGAACGTGGCGCGGGCCGTCGCGTTCGAGGGCGAGGAGCGGATCGTCGCGATGCCCGGTGAGGAGCACAAGTCGATCCACGGCGCCGAGTTCGTGCTGCGCGCGCTCGCGGCCGCGGGCGCCGAGCGAGGCGACATCGTCGTCGCGGTGGGCGGCGGCGTGGTGGGCGACCTCGCGGGCTTCTGCGCCGCGGTCTACCAGCGCGGCATGCGTCACGTGCAGGTGCCGACCACGCTGGTCGCGCAGGTCGACTCCGCGTACGGCGGCAAGACCGGCGTGGACCTGCCCGAGGGGAAGAACTACGCGGGCGCGTACCACCAGCCGTCGGCTGTGATCGCCGACCAGGCCGCGCTCGACTCGCTGCCGGCCGAGGAGCTGGCCGCCGGGTACGCGGAGGTCGTCAAGACCGCGCTGATCGCTGGCGGACCGCTCTGGGCGCGCGTGCGCCAGGGAGGCGAGGTGGACGGCGAGGTGATCCTCGGCTGCGTCCGCACGAAGCTCGCCGTGGTGGCGGAGGACGAGCGCGATGCCGGGCGGAGGCAGGTGCTGAACCTCGGCCACACCGTCGGCCACGCGATCGAGGCGGCCACCGGCTACACGCGCTACAGGCATGGCGAGGCGGTCGCCATGGGGCTGCTCGCGGCGCTGCGGCTGTCCGGCCGCGACGCGCTGCGCGACGAGGTGGCCGGGCTGCTCGGCGCGCGCGGCCTGCCGCTCACGTTCACCGGCCCGCCGGTGGAGGACGTGCTCGAGCTGGTCGACCGTGACAAGAAGCGCTCGGGCGGGCGGGTACCGTTCGTGCTCGTGGAAGCCCCGGGTGATGTGAGCACCGGCCACCAGGTGGATCCCGCGCAGCTGCGAGCCGCGATCGAGGAGCTCCGCTCGTGAAGAACCGCGTGGAGGTGATGCACGGCGTGAACCTCGACATGCTCGGGCGGCGCGACCCCGAGCACTACGGGACGATGACGCTGACCGAGCTCGAGGTGCGGGTGAAGGGCTTCGGCCGCGAGCTCGGCCTCGAGCTCAGCTTCTGGCAGACGAACCACGAGGGCGAGTTCTGCGAGTACCTCCACCGAGCCGCCGAGGGCGCCGACGCCCTCGTGCTCAACCCCGGTGCCTGGACGCACTACTCGTGGGCGATCCGCGACGCGCTCGACGTGGCCGGGCTCCCCGCGGTCGAGGTGCACCTCTCGGCCGTGGACGAGCGCGAGGAGTGGCGGCGCCTTTCCGTGATCCGGGACCTCTGCATCGGGACCGTGCAGGGCCGGGGTGTCGAGGGCTATCGTGAGGCGCTGACCATGCTCAAGGAGCGACTCGCCTCATGAGCCGAGCCGACCGGCTCCTCGACCTGATGGCCGAACGCGAGCTCGACGCGCTGCTCGTGACCGAGCTGCTGAACGTGCGCTACCTGTCGGGCTTCACCGGCTCGAACGGCGCGTGCATCGTCACGCCCGAGGAGCGCCTCTTCCTGACGGACTTCCGCTACGTGGAGCAGGCGCAGGAGCAGGTGAAGGACTTCGAGCGGGTCATGCTCGGCCCCGACATGCTCGCCGACCTGGCGAAGCGGCTGCGCGGCCGTGCGGGCTTCGACGACGAGCATGTGAGCGTCGCGTCGCACCGCAAGCTCGCCGACGGGGCCGCGGACGGCGTGGAGCTGGTGCCGGCGGCCGGCCTGGTCGAGCGGCTGCGGGCGGTTAAGGACGAGTCGGAGATCGCCGCGATGCGCGCCGCCGCGGAGCTGTCCACGCGTGCATACGAGTCGCTCCGCGAACGCGGGCTCGTGGGCCGCACGGAGCGGCAGGTCGCCACCGACCTCGTGCGGTTCATGGAGGACGCCGGTGCCGACGGGCCATCGTTCGCACCGATCGTGGCCGCAGGCGCCCACGGCGCGCTGCCCCATGCGGAGCCGCGCGACGTGGAGATCCCGCGCGACACGCTCGTGACCATCGACATGGGCGCGCAGGTGGACGGCTACTGCTCGGACTGCACGCGCACGTTCGCCACGGGCTCGGTCGACGACGACGCGCTCGAGATCTACGCGCTCGTGCTGCGCGCGCAGGAGGAGTCGCTCGCGGCCGTGACCGCGGGCGCGGAATGCCGCGCCGTCGACGCTGTCGCGCGCACGATCATCGACTCCGCGGGCCACGCGGAGCACTTCGGCCACGGGCTGGGGCACGGCGTGGGCCTCTACGTGCACGAGCCGCCGCGGCTCCGCAAGGTCGCCAAGGAGTCGCTCGTCGCGGGCAACGCGGTGACGGTGGAGCCCGGTGTGTACCTGCCCGGGAAGCTCGGCGTGCGCATCGAGGACCTCGCGATCGTGACGGACGGCGAGCCCGATGTCCTGACGGGCTTCCCGAAGGAACTGGTCACGATCGGCTGATGGCGCTCGCCGTGCTGGCGGCGTTCGCCGGCGCGGCCGTGCAGTCGGCCACGGGTCTCGGCTTCGCGCTCGTCCTCACGCCGGCGCTGTTCGCGGTCCTCGAGCCGACCGAGGCGGTGACGGCCGTGCTCCTGCTCGGCGCGGCGCTCTGCCTGCTCGTGCTCGTGGAGAGCCGAGGGGTGACGATGCATGGCCTCCCGCGGCTGCTCGTTCCGGCCCTTCCCGGGCTGGGGCTCGGGCTGCTCGTGATCACGGCGCTCGCGAAGGAGCCGCTCCAGGTGGGGGTGGGGCTGGTCGTGACCGCCGCGGCCGCGTGGCAGCTTCGCCACCGCGCGCCCGTCCGGCTGCCCGCCCTGGCCGCCGGCTTCCTGAGCGGCGTGCTCACCACGTCGATCGGCGTGAACGGGCCGCCGCTCGCTCTCTGGCTCGAGTCCGAGCGGGTCCCGCCCGATGTATTCCGCGCCACGCTCGCCGCAGCCTTCCTGATCCTGGACATCGCCGGTGTGGCGGTGCTCGTGTCCAGCGAGGGGCTCGAGACCGTCGACCCTGGCGTTGTGGGCCCGCTTCTGGCCGCGGTCGCGGCCGGTTATGCGCTGGGCGCGGCGGCGTTCCGGCGGATCGACGCGCGCCGTTTTTCGACCGTCGTGCTCGTCGTGGTCATTTGCACTGGAATGGCGAGCGTGTTCGCCGGAATCCTCTAGAGCGCTCCTCGGGACTTGCGGAAACCGGCAAACCGGGCGTAAGGTCGGAGCCGGATGCATGGACGCATGCGCCCCTTCGCGGGCGCCCTTCTCGCCTCTCTCGTCGTAGCGGCCCCCGTGTCGGCCTCGACCCACGCGGTCGACGCGCGCTCGGCCGTTGCGCGGGCCTGCCACCGCGAGCTCGTTCCGTCGCACTCCGGCCGCGACGCCTTCCGGACGCGCGCCCATGCGCGTGGACTCGTGAGCGTGCGGCTGCACTCGCGTGGCGACTGGGACCTCGGCGTGTTCGGGCGGCATGGGCGGCTCGTGGCCGGGTCGGCCTCGTTCGGCGGCAACGAGCTCGCCTCGGGCTTCGTCCGCAGGGGCGAGCGCATCACCGTTCAGGCGTGCCGCTACCGCGGGAGCGCGTCGCATGCGCGCGTCTCGATCCACTTCACGCGCATCCCGAAGCTGCGCGGCCGCCGCATCTCGGTCGTCGACGTGCACGTTCCCCGGGGCGACGCGAGGCAGCGGCTCCAGGGTCTCGGGCTCGACCTCACCGAGCGCGCCGACGCGAAGTCGGTCGAGGTCCTTCTTCACGGCAGCGGCGACAGGCGCGTGCTGCGCCGCGCCGGCTTCGCGTACACCGTGCGGGTCCGTGACCTGGCGGCGAAGACGCGCCGTGACCAGCGGAGCGACGTCCGCAGTGCCCGCGCGAGCGCGGCCTCCGGCCTGCCGAGCCACCGCACGAGCTACCGCCGCCTCCCCGACTACGACCTCGAGATGAAGCAGCTGGCGATGCGGTACCCCTCGCTGGTGCGCTCGCTGACGCTCCACCACCACAGCGTCCTCGGGCGCGACGTGAACGGGATCGAGATCTCCACGGGCGCGCAGAACACGGCGGACGGGAAGCCGGTCTTCCTGCTCCTCGGCGAGCACCACGCGCGCGAATGGCCGTCGGCCGAGCACACGATGGAGTTCGCCTACGACCTGCTGCGCAACTACGGCCGGGACGCGCGCGCCACGCGGCTCGTCCAGCGGACGCGCACGATCGTGGTGCCGGTCGTGAACCCGGACGGCTTCAACATCTCGCGCGAGGCGACGCCGCTCGGCGACTTCTCGCTGTTCGACTACGAGATGAAGCGCAAGAACTGCCGCGTCTCGTCGACCACGCCGAGCAAGTACACGAAGGGCACCTGCGACGACAACAAGGCAGGCAGCCTGCGCGGCACGGACCCCAACCGCAACTACGGCGGCCTCTGGGGCGGCGCGGGCGCGAGCACGAGCTGGTCGGACGAGACCTTCCGCGGTGACCAGCCGTTCTCCGAGCCCGAGGTGAAGAACGTCCGCGAGCTGATCTCCTCGCGGCAGGTCACGACGCTGATCACGAACCACACCTACTCGAACCTGGTCCTGCGCCCGCCGGGCGTCGCCGACTTCGGCTTCCCGCTCGAGGAGCCGATCTACAAGGCGCTCGGCGCGTCGCTCGCGGCGCACAACGGCTACTCGAACGATCCCGGCTTCGGCCTCTACGACACGACCGGCGCGACGGAGGACTGGTCCTTCTGGTCGACCGGCGGCCTCGCCTTCACGTTCGAGATCGGCGGCACGGACTTCCACCCGCCGTTCGCCGAGGGCGTGGAGGCGGAGTACCTCGGGCGCGCGCCCGCCGCGGGTGCCGGCAAGGGCGGCAACCGCGAGGCGTACTACACGATGCTCGAGGCGACGGCCGACAGCTCGCTGCACTCGGTGATCGACGGCTCGGCGCCGTCCGGCTCGACGCTGCGGCTCTCCAAGAGCTTCCAGACCGCGACCTCGCCCGTCTGGGGCGACGACTTCGGCGCGGAGATCGGCGATCCGCTCCAGTTCACCGACACGCTCACGTCCGAGCTGAAGCCGTCGGGCCCGACCTTCGCCTGGCACGTGAACCCGTCCACGCGACCGCTAGTGGCCGGTCGCCACGGCCGCGACGCCAGCGGCCCGCCGCAGGACCGCATCGCGTTCGCCAACCCGCCCGGCATCCCGGCGGAGAACACGATCTACCCGCCCGACGGCCCGGTCGAGGAGATCCCCTTCGCCGTGAAGGGGCCGGCCGATGGCGTGGACAACGGGCGCATGTCGGTGCACATCGAGTGGGGGAGCCCCGACACCGACTGGGACATCTACGTGATCGGGCCGAACGGCCAGATCGTGACCCAGTCCGCCTCGTTCGGCGACACCACCGAGGACGCGACCCTGTTCGACCCGCCGCCAGGGCAGTACAAGCTGCACGTCGTGAACTACGACCAGGTGATGAACACGCCCGACGACTGGTTCGGCGGAGCGGTCACCTTCCGCTCACCGACACCGCGCATCGAGACGGGCACCAAGGAGAGCTGGACGCTCTCCTGCATCGACTCCCGCGGTCGCGTCCAGGCCACCCGCCAAGTCACCGTCGACAGAGGCGCCCACGCGCACGTCGGCAACGCCTGCACCCGCCCGCCGAAGTAGCAGCCGCCCAGCGGCCCCCGCGCCGGCCCCCCGCGCCGCCGCGCCGGGCCCCCCAAACGCAGGTGGATGACAAACGTTGCGTTTTCCGCCACGTTTGTCATCCACCTGGCGGGATGAACCCCTCAATGCAGGCCGTTCGGCCCGCAACGGCCCGCCGTTCGGCCCGCAACACCCCTTGCACCCCGCCGCTCGTGGTGCGAACATGTGTTCGTACAGTGATCGTTTGCGTTCTCTACCCCCGGTTCGAGCTCCTCGCGGCTCTCGGCGACCGCCAGGCGCTGCTCTCCGAGCCGGCCGCGCTCGCGCCTGAGGCGGGCCGGGTCCAGGCGGTGGGGGAGGTATCGGCGCCCGCCGAGGCGTATGGGGTCGTGCGCGGGATGCGTCTCGGCGAGGCGATGTCGCGCTGCCCCGGGCTGCGGCTCGTGCCGCCCGATCCGGAGGGGGTGCGCTCGCTCTGGGGCGCAGTGCTCGACCGGCTCGAGGGAATCGGCGCCGAGGTGGAGTCGGACCACGCCGGCGCGGCCTTCTTCGCCACCGAGGGTCTTCACGGCATCCACGGAGGTGACCTCCCCGGCGTGCTCGGCGCCGCGCGCCGCGCGCTCGGCACGGGCGCCCGCTTCGGCGCGGCGCCGAGCCGCTTCGCCTCACACGCGGCGGCGATCCAGGCCCGCCCGCGCAGGAAGGGAGGCCGCGCGGTGGGCGGCCGCGCGGTGGGCGGCGGCGGGGGAGGCCGCGCCGTGGGCGGCGGGGCCGCGGCTGGGCGCGTCGGCACCGCCGGCACCGCCGGCAGGTCCCTCAATGCTGTCGTTGTCGACCCCCCAAACACCCGCGACTTCCTCGCCCCGCTTCCCGTCGGCCTCCTGCGCACGCGGCCCGAGCTTCAGGCGCTTCCTGAGGTGCTCGAGCGGCTCGGCATCCGCACCCTCGGGGAGCTCGCGGCGCTGCCGTCGCGCGCGGTCGCGGAGCGCTTCGGGCATCCGGGCCTGCTCGCGCTCGACCTCAGCCGCGGCCGAGACACCCCGCTGGAGCCGCGCCGTCCGTTCGAGCCGGTGGT
>DASYMP010000237.1:0-8947 GCA_036009005.1 Thermoleophilaceae bacterium
AGCTTCAAGCAGGGCAGCGGGCAGCTCGGCTGGCCCGTGAACGGGCCGGTCGTCTCCCCGTTCGGGATGCGCTGGGGCCGCCTCCACGCCGGCATCGACATCGCCGTGCCGAGCGGGACCCCGATCCACGCCGCCGACTCGGGCCGCGTGATCCTGATGGGCTGGGTGGGCGGATACGGCAACTACACCTGCATCCAGCACACCTCGACCCTGTCCACCTGTTACGGCCACCAGTCGGGCTTCGCGACCTCGAACGGGGCCGCGGTGACCAAGGGCCAGGTGATCGGCTACGTGGGCTGCACGGGCCACTGCTTCGGCGACCACCTGCACTTCGAGACGCGCATCAACGGGTCCCCCGTGGACCCGATGGGCTACCTCTAACCAGGTGGTCCGCACCTTCACGCTGATCGCCGCCGCGCTCGCGGTCGCGACGGTGGCCGGGCTCGTGCTGCTGTGGCCCGGGGAGATCAAATCGCAGGTCGCCCAGGGCATCTCCGTGGAGAGCGAGGCGGCCAAGGTGGAGAGCGTGAAGGAGGGCTTCTGCGCGGGCTTCGCGACGCAGACCTGCCAGCTCGTCGGCGCGCGCGTCGAGAGCGGCCCCGAGAAGGGCAAGCGGATCGAGATCCAGCTGGGCGCCGGCGGACTCGACCCGAACGTCGACCCGGGCGACGAGATCCGAGTGTCGAAGGGGCCGAAGCCTCCGAAGGGCGCGCCGGCCGTCGCCGGGACCGGCTACAGCCTCTACGACTTCGAGCGGCGCGAGCCCATGCTGATCCTGGCGCTCCTGTTCGTGGCGGTCGTGATCCTGTTCGCGCGCTGGCGCGGCGCGCTCTCGCTGGCCGGCCTCGGCATCAGCCTCGCGCTCGTGCTGCTGTTCGTGGTCCCCTCGATCCTGGACGGCAACTCGCCGCTGCTGGTGGCGATCGTGGGCTCGATGGCGGTGGCGCTCACCACGATCCCGCTCGCGCACGGGTGGGGGCCGAAGAGCCTCGCGGCCCTGCTCGGCACCGCCGCGAGCCTCATCCTCACGGCGCTCCTCGCCCTGCTGTTCACGAACCTCACGCACCTCACCGGCCTCTCGAGCGAGGAGGCGATCTTCCTCCAGATCGGCGACGCGCACGTGTCGCTCCAGGGGCTCCTGCTGGCGGGCATGGTGATCGGCGCGCTGGGCGTGCTCGACGACGTGACGATCAGCCAGGCGTCGACCGTGCTCGCTCTTCGGCGCGCCAACCCGGCGCTGCGCCTGCGGCGCCTCTTCGGGCTCGCCATGGACGTGGGCCGCGACCACGTGAGCGCGACGGTGAACACGCTCGTGCTCGCCTACGTGGGGGCCGCGCTACCGATCCTGCTGCTGTTCAGCGCGGCCGACCTCGGCGTGGCCGACGCCATGAACCTCGAGGTCGTGGCGAAGGAGATCGTGGCGACGCTGGTCGGCTCGATCGGGCTGATCGCCGCCGTGCCGATCACCACCGGGCTCGCCGCGGCGCTGGCGCTAAGCGTCGCGCCGGAGCGGCTCGATGCCGCCGACGTCCACGCGCACTAGCGCCTCCTGAAGCGTCCGACCCGCTTCACGCCGCAGTTGGCGTTGCGGTCGCAGGCGCTCACCACGAGCTGGTTCGCGCGCGTGCCGAGGATCGGCACGCTCTTCGAGAACGGGCGCCGGCGGGCGCGCGCCAGCAGCTTGTAGGTCCGCCCGCCGTTGCGCGTGACGCGCAGCCAGTAGGTCACGTGCCCGGCAAACTCGTCCCCGGCGAAGGTGCGGTCGGTGGAGCGGGCGACGGTCACGCGCACGCGGTTGCCGCTCCGGCGTGCCCGCGCGTGAGCGCGCGGGGCGCGCACGTCGTACACGCGCGCGAGCCTGACGCCGGCCTCGCCGTCCACCATCCCGGCGCCGGTGAACTCGTTCCAGCCTCTGCCGTCGGCCGACCGGATCAGGACGTCCGCGACCTGTTCGGGCGCGAGCCGGCGCTCTGCCTGCCAGACGAGCGTCGCCAGGCCCGCGACGATCGGTGAGGCGAAGCTCGTGCCCTCGGCGTACGCGTAGTGCGCTCCGCCCAGACCGGTGAACAGGTTGGGGCAGCCGTCCTCCTGCCAGGGCGGGTTCGTCGTGGCGGTGATGGTGGAGAACACGCCGTGGCGGCAGTCGTCGTCGGGCGACGCTCCAGGCCCCGCCAGGCTCACGTAGTTGTTGTGGTCCGAGAACGACGCCGGGCTGCCGTCCGGCTTGGCGGCGCCCACGGACAGCCCGATGCCGCCGCCGCCCCGGTATCCGCCGAGGAAGGCCGCGGGCACCTCGATCGGGTTGCCGAGCTCCGCGTTGTTGCCGGCGGCCGCGACCGAGAGGACGTTGTTGTTGAAGGCGAGCGACAGGGCTCGCGCGAGGGCGAGCGCGCCGTAGGGGTCGAAGCTGTCGCCCGCGAAGCTCATGTTGATCACGTCGGCGCCCGCGCGGATCGAGAACTCGATGCCCCGGATCAGGTCCGAGAGGTCGAAGTTGCCGGTGGTCGAGGCGCGCACCGCGATCACCTTCGTGGTGCCGGCCACGCCCTTGCCGCCGATCCCGTTTCCGTCGAGCGCCGCGATCAGCCCGGTCACGAAGGTGCCGTGGCCCACATGGTCCGTGACGCGGCCACTGCGGGAGATCGCGTCGTAGCGCCGCACGACCTGACCCGTGAACTCGGGGTGGCTCACGTCGAGGCCCGTATCGAGCACGGAGACGACGCGCGTGGAGCCGCCGCCGACGGCCGCGAGCGCCTGCCCGGCGTGCACGACGTCATAGGCCCAGGTGAACGGCAGGCCGGTCTCCGGGTCCTGGCGGTCGAACTCCTCGGCGGCGCTGCGGAGCGCCCGGTCGCGCTCGATGAACGCCACGCGCGGATCGCTCCGCAGCTTCGCCACGGCCGCGGCCCCGGACGGGACGCTCGCCGCCACGACCCCTGTCAGCTCGAGGCGCTCGGTCCGGGCGCCGAGCGCGCGCAGGGCGGCCTCCACGCCGTCGAGGTCGGGATGCGACCTCACTCCCACGAGCAGGCGCGCGGGCCCGTCGGAGCGCGCGATCCGGGCAAGCTCGCCGCCGGCCGCGGCGGCCGAAGCGGGCGCCGCGTCGGGGAGCGGAAGCGGCAGCGGGAGCGGGCTCGCGGCGTGCGCGGAGCCCGTGCTGAGCACCGCGCGCAGCTCCGCGCGGTCCACCACTGACGGGGAGGCCTGCGCAGGCGCTGCGAGGAACGGCGCCGCACAGAGGGACATCGCGAGCACCGCTCTACGCACGCGCTCATCGTAGGCGCCCCGCTAGCTTTCCGTCTCGGTGCAGCCGGAGATTCACATCGGGCCGCTCGACCTGAAGACCTTCGGCATCTGCTTCGCCGCGGGCTTCATCGTCTCGGGCCTCCTCATAAGCCGGCGCCTGCGTGAGCTCGACCGTCCGGCGGACTGGTCCTACGAGCTCGTCTTCGCGGCGCTGGTCGGCGGTCTGGTCGGCTCGCGCGTCGACTATCTGCTCCAGAACTGGAGCAAGGTCTCGGACGACGTCGTGGGCAGCCTCTTCTCCGGCTCCGGTCTCGTCTGGTTCGGCGGCCTCGTGGGCGGCGCGCTCGGCGTGATCCTGTGGGCGCGCTGGCGGCGCTGGCTCACCTGGGAGATGTTCGACGCCGCGGCCGTTCCGCTGGCGGTGGGGTACGCGATCGGCCGTGTGGGCTGCCAGCTCTCGGGCGACGGCGACTACGGCACGCCCTCGGATCTGCCGTGGGCGATGTCGTATCCCGACGGCACCGTTCCCACGACCGCCGAGGTGCACCCGACGCCGGTGTACGAGACGCTTGCGATGGGGATCGCCGGGGCGGTCCTGTGGCGGCTGCGCGACCGCTTCGCGACCGGAGTCCTGTTCGGCCTCTACCTGATGATCGCCGGGGTGGAGCGCTTCCTGATCGAGTTCATCAGGCGGAACGACAGCCTCGTCGCGGGCCTCACGCTGCCCCAGGTCGTCGGCCTGGCGATGCTTGCGCTGGGGGCAGGGATCGTGGCCGTGCGCCGCGACGTGCCCCGCGCCGTGACGGCCTGAGCGCCGCGCCGAGCCCGGCAGCCGCGCAGAGCGCGAGCGCCACCGAGGCGCCGGCCGCGCTGTGGGCGTGGAACGACACCTCCATGCCGACGAGCGCGGCGAGGACGGCCACGGCCGCGCCGCCCATCATCGCCTGCGCGGGCGTGCGCGCGTGGGCGCGCACCGCGACCGGCGGCGCGATCAGCACCGCCAGCACGAGCAGCGCGCCGAGCCCCTGCACCGCCACCGCAACGGCTGCGGCGAGCAGTACGAGGAGCGCAAGCCGCACGAGTGCCGGGCGGAGGCCGGCGGCGGCCGCCCCCGCGGGATCGAACGCCATGGCCGCGAGCGGGCGGTGGAGCGCGGCGAGCAGCGCTCCGCCCACCACAACGAGCGCCACGCCGGCGGCGAGGTCGCCGTCGCTGACGCCGAGCGGGTCGCCGAACAGGAGCTCCTCGAGCCGCTGAGGCGAGTCGGGGGCCAGCGCGAGCAGCGCTCCGAGGCCCACGAGACCCGTTACGGCGACCGCCGTTCCGGCATCGGGGCCCGTGCGCGGGTCGCTCGCGGCGAGCGCGATCAGCACGGCCGCGGCGAGCGCGCCGCCCACCGCGCCGAGCAGGAGTGGCACGCCGGCGAGCGCGGCGAGCACCAGGCCGGGCAGCAGGCCGTGGGCGAGCGACTCGGCGCCATAGGCGAGGCGCTCGGTGAGCACCCAGAAGCCGAGCGCGCCGCACAGCGAGCCCACCAGCGCGAGCTCGAGCAGCGCCCGGCGGTCGATGCCGGAGCGGAGCGGGTCGAGCAGGAAGTCGACGACCTCCATCGACTCAGTGCCCGTGGCCGTGGTGCTGGACGGTCACGGCGCTCTGGCCGTCGAGCACGATCAGCTCGTGCCCGTAGGTGGCCTCGAGCGTGGCGCGGTGGAGCGTGGCGGCGGGCGGGCCGAAGGCCACCTGGCGGCGGTTCACGCAGAGCACGAGGTCGAACGAGCGCGCGCTCTCCACGTCGTGGCTCGCCACCAGCAGCGCGCGGCCCTCGGCGCGCAGCTCGTCGAAGACCCCGCCGATGAGCGCCGCGCTCGCGGGGTCGACCCCGGACAGCGGCTCGTCGAGCAGCAGGACGGGCGCGTCCTGCACGAGCGCCCGGGCCAGCAGCGCGCGTTGGCGCTGGCCGCCCGATAGCTCGCCGAAGCGCACGTCCGCCTCCGTACCGAGGCCCACGCGCTCGAGTGCCGCGCGCGCCGCGGCGCGCTCCTCCCTGCTCGGTGGCAGCCACCAGCGGCCGCGGGCGAGCGCGCCCATCACGGCCACGTCGAGCGCGGTCACCGGGAAGTCGAGCCGCGTGCGCTCGGTCTGCGCCATGTAGGCGGGCCGCCCGCTCACCTCCACGCCGCCGGCCAGGGGCTCGAGCTCGCCGAGCAGCACGCGGAACAGCGTCGTCTTGCCGCCGCCGTTCGGGCCGAGCACGCAGACGGACTGGCCCGGCTCGGCGCTGAAGCTCACCTGCTCGAGCACGCGCACGTCCCCGTATGCCGCGGCGAGCCCCTCGGCGGAGACCGCGGGACCGCTCATGCCGGCCGCCCTCGCGTGAGCACGGCGGTGGCGAGGCACACGAGCGCGCCGAGCACTGCGATCGGCGGTCCCGGCGGCACGTCGAGCCAGTACGCGAGGTACAGGCCGAGCAGGCCCTCGGCGAGCCCGAGCGCGAGCGCGACGCCCACGAGGCCGCGGATCGAGCGGGTGAGGAGTCGGGCGGCGGCCGCGGGCAATACGTAGATCGCGGTCACGAGCAGCACGCCGACGGCGGGGATCGCCGCGACCGCCGCCACCGCCACGAGCGCGAGCAGGAGCAGGTCGGCTCGATCGCTCCGCAGCCCGAGCGCGCTCGCCCCGTCCGGGTCGAACCCCACGGCCGCCCAGGTGCGGCCGAGCGCCAGCGCCGCGCACGCGGCGATGGCGGCCACCGCGCCCGACACCGCGAGGTCGGTCGCGTCGAGGCCGAGCAGCGTTCCGAACAGCAGCCGGTCCACGACAGCGCCGGACTCGAATACGTCGCTTGCGAGGATCACACCGCCGGCGAGCGCGGCCACGAGCAGCAGGGCGGTGCCCTCGCCGTGGTCGTGACGCGATCGCCCGGCGCGCTCGACGCCGCCCGCGTAGCCGAGCGCGACCGCGACCCCGGCGATCGTGGGGCTTATGCCCGAGGCGTCGGCCAGGACGAGGCCGGGAAAGGTCGCCGAGCCCGCCGCGTGCGAGAAGAAGGCGAGCCGGCGCAGCACGACCCAGGCACCGAGCACGCCCCCGCTGATCGAGAGGAGCGCAAGCTCGAAGAGCGCCTCGCGCAGGAAGGGGAGCTCGGCCAGGTCGATGGGCGACGGCACCGGACAAGTCTAACGAGAATCATTCTCAAAACGAGCGGTCAAACACCCGTCCAGATCGGGTTCGGAACCGGCTCGCCGGGGGAGGGCCCCCGTCAGGCTCCCTCGCGCATGAAGACCACCACCGCGTACCTGGCCGGACTCGGCACCACGGCGATCCTGATCGGGTCGATCCTGGTCGTGCTGTTCCTGGGGAGCGGCGTCATGGCGTTCAAGTCCCCGCCGGCGGGCGACCCGAGGGCCACGCTCGACCGCGTGGTGATCCGCGACAACGCGGGCGCGGACCGCTCCGTGCGCGTGCGCGCTAGGCGCGAGCAGCGGCGTCGCGGATGAACTTGCGCGACACGGCCTGAAGCTCCTCGTCGTGCTGGATGGAGCGGTGGTGGCCGCCCGGGACGAGCAGCATCCGCTTCGGCTCGCCGGCCGCTTCGAAGAGCGACTCGCTGACCGTGTAGGGCACCTGCTCGTCGCCGCGGGCGTGCATCAGGAGCAGCGCCGTCTCCGAAGCCAGGCTGGCGGCCGCCGCGTGGCTGTCGAGCGACTCGAGCCAGGACGCGCTCGCCTCCTCGTCATAGCGGAACTCCGGCCGCTGTCCTCCGCGGAGGAACCGAAGGAGACCGCTCTCGGGCGCCGGGCAGATCGCGACGACCGCGCAGACCGCCCCTGCGCCGCTCGCGCCGGCTGAGCCCCCGCCGCGCGCCTCGGCGGCCGCGTGAATCGCCTGGAAGCCGCCCATGCTCGACCCCCGTAGCGCGACCTGCGGCGCGTGCGAGCGAAGCAGCTCGACCATGGCGAGAGCGTCGTCGAACGCGCTTGGGCCGAAGTCGCCCTCGGACTGGCCGTGACCGCGCGCGTCGTAGGCGAGCGCGGCCATCCCGTCGGCGCGGCAGCCGCGCGCGAAGTCGAAGTGACTCTCCTTCGCGGAGCCCGCGCCGTGGATCACGACCACGCCGACATCGGGCTCGCGCTCCGGCAGGAAGAGCGCGTATGCCAGGCCGTCGTGGCTGCCCAGCTCGGGCGGTGTGGGCGTGGGGTGCCGCATCGCTCCTGCATAATCGCCGGTCTGACCATGTCGGCGCTAGCGGTCTCGCATGTCTACCCACTCGGCTCCCGCCTGAACGAGCGCGGGCGTCTCGAGGTGGGCGGATGCGACGTGGTCGAGCTCGCGGCCGAGTTCGGCACGCCCGCCTACGTGTACGCCGAGGACGACATGCGCTCCCGCGCGCGCGCCTTCGTCGAGGCGCTGCGCGCGCGGACCGAGCAGTTCGAGGTGATCTACGCGAGCAAGGCGTTCCCGTGCGCCGCGACGTTCCGGCTGTTCGCCGAGGAGGGCCTGTCGGCCGACGTCGCGTCCGGCGGTGAGCTGCACCTCGCGCTGGCGGGCGGCATGGACCCGGCGCGGCTCTACATGCACGGCAACAACAAGTCGCAGGCCGACCTCGACTACGCGATCGAGAGCGGCATCGGGCACATCGTGGTCGACTCGTTCGACGAGATCGAGCGGCTGCGCGGCCGCGGCCGGCGCGTGCTCCTGCGCGTGACTCCCGGGATCGAGCCGAGCACGCACGAGTTCATCAGGACCGGGCAGGTGGACTCGAAGTTCGGCTTCCAGATGGACGAGGTGGAGCGCGCCGTGGCCGCGTGCGCCGACGCCGGGCTCGAGCTGCGCGGCCTGCACGCGCACATCGGCTCCCAGATCCTCGAGGTGGAGGTGTTCGCGCGGCTCGGCGAGCTGCTGGCGTCGATGGGCGACTGGCCGCTGCTCAACCTCGGCGGCGGGCTCGGCATCGCGTACACGGCGGAGGACACGCCGCCGTCGATCGAGGACTACGTGGGCGCGCTCGTCACGCACGCGCCGGACGGCGTGACGCTCCTGTGCGAGCCCGGGCGGGCGCTCGTGGGGAGCGCGGGCGTGACGCTCTACACGGTCGGCACGGTGAAGCGGATCGAGGGCATCCGCACCTATGTGGCGGTCGACGGCGGCATGTCCGACAACCTGCGCCCCGCCCTTTACGGCGCCCGCTACGAAGCCGTGATCGCCGACCGCGCCGGCGCCGCGCCGGATACGGTGGCGACGATCGCCGGGATGCACTGCGAGTCGTCCGACATGCTCGTCCGCGACGCGCGGCTCGCCGCCCCGCGCGTCGGCGACGTGCTCGTCACCCCGGCAACCGGGGCCTACGGCTACGCGATGGCGAACAACTACAACGCCGTCCCGCGCCCGCCTGTCGTCTTCTGCAGGGACGGCGACGCCCGCGTCGTAGTCCGCCGCGAGACCTTCGACGATCTGACCCTGCGTGACCTCTGAACCATTTCGGGTGGGCCTCTCGGCCACGGCACGGTCGGCCGCGCCTTCGCCGAGCTGATCGAAGCGCGCGCCGACGCCATCGAGGCCGAGGTGGGGCGGCGGCCGGAGATCGCGGGCGTGCTCACCCGCAGCCGCGGCGACTTCGACGACATCCTCGAGCGGAGCGACCTCGTCGTGGAGCTGATGGGCGGCATTGAGCCGACGCGCGACTACGTGCTGCGCGCGCTCG
>DASYMP010000238.1:0-2697 GCA_036009005.1 Thermoleophilaceae bacterium
TTGCTGTCACGGAGGAAACGGTCGTGCGCGGGCTGGCGCACCGGGCCGACAACTTCTCGCTCTGCCACGGCATCGGGGGGAACGCGGAGATCCTCGCGGACGGCGCACGCGTGATGGGCGGCCGCTGGGCCCGTGGGGCAGACCTGGCTTCGGAGACCGCCGCTGCCGGTGCGTCCTGGTACGGCCCGACCGGGACCTGGCCGTGCGGCGCCGGCTCGCGCGAGACCCCGGGGCTGATGCTCGGCCTGGCCGGTATCGGCTACTTCTACCTGCGCATGGCTGGTGCGCCGGTGCCATCTGTGTTGCGCCCGCAGGCGAACGAGCTCTCTCGCTGATCCCCCAAACGGGGGTAATCGCTCAATGCCGGTAGACCGATCAGGGTCAGCAATGGTGGGCCGCGGGTACGACCGCACCCCCAAGCGGGGGGTTTGCTCCAAATCTCCTTGATTGATCAAGCGCGCTGATGGAGTATCGCGTGACTTACGGAGCAAAGGGGAGATCATGGCCGAAAGAGGAAGAAACGCCAAGCCGGATCTGACCCCCGATGCTCTCGCCCCGGCGCCTGGGGACCCGCCGCCGGACACGATCGCCATCTACGGCATCCTCGGCAAGAGCCCGCTCGCGTCGAACGTGCGGCTGTTCCTCGACGTCGGCTTCACGACGTACTACGACATCCCGATCGAGGGCGTCGTCGAGCGCGAGAAGGTGCCTGCCGACAAGTCCCCGCTTGGCGTCGACTCGACGCTGTTGATGGTCCGCAAGGGCATTCAGCTCGTGGTCCACCACGCGGAGACGCGCACCGTAGAGGAGGAGTTCCTCGCCGGCGACTTCACCTCGCCCGGTTCCTTCACACCGGCCGCAGGCGGACTCGGCGGTGGCTTTGAGGCGCACCCGATGCCGCAGACGCAGCTCTGTCCCTCGCACATCGGCTGCCCGTCGCAGATCATCGTGGTCTGCCGCCCGACTCTCGGTATCGCGTGTTCGGCGCTCCAGCCCTGCGGCGGCTTCTCACACAACCCGTGCCCGACCGTGGCGGCCTGTCCCACGCTCAATCCTCCATGCGGGCCGATCTCGCACAACCCCTGCCCGAGCGTGCAGCCGTGCTTCACGAAGCCGGGGTTCTGCCTGATCTCGCACAACCCGTGCCCGAGCGTGCAGCCCTGCCATACGCACCCGCCGTTCTGCCCGCCGCTCTCGCACGTCCCGTGCCCGACCGTGGCGATCTGTCCCACGCTCAACCCGCCATGCGGGCCGGTCACGCTTCACGGGCCGTGCGGGCCGATCTCGCACAACCCGTGTCCGAGCGTGCAGGCGTGTCATACGCAGCCGCCGTTCTGCCCGATCGTGTCATCGCTCCAATGTCCGAGCCTGGGGGGCTGCGTCACGATCGCCTGCGGCGGCCCGCTGGGAGGCGGCGGCGACCCGTTCGGGGGATGAGGAGCAGCCATGGCTGAGAGGCGCAGCTCGAGCGACAAGCCGGACCTGACCCCGGACGCCACCGCCCCCACACCGGGCGACGAGCCCCCGGACACGGTCCCGATCTACGGCATCCTGGGCAAGGGCGCCGACGCGTCGAGCGTGCGCCTCTACCTCGACGTCGGCTTCACCAGGTACTACGACATCCCGATCGAGGGCATCGTCGAGCGTGAGAAGGTGCCGGCGGATCGCTCGCCGCTCGGGGTCGATTCGAGCCTTCTGCTCGTGCGCAAGGGCGTGGAGCTGGTCGTACACCACGCACAGACCCGGTCGGTCGAGGAGGAGTTCCTGTCCGGCGACTTCACCGCCCCTGGGACGTTCTCGCCCGCCGCCGCGGGCGCCGCGAGCGCGGGCGTGGGCGGTCCGGGCGCTGGACTGGCCCCGACGGCCGCGACCGTGTGCACGCAGCTCAACTGTCCGAACACGATCGCGACGATCTGCACGCAGTTGGGGCCGTGCCCAACTCACCAACAGCCCTGCGGGACTCACACGCGCGCGTTCATCTGCACCGAGCTGTGCCACCCGACCGTGCCGATTGCCTGCGGGCACACGCTGGCGACGGTGTGCACTTTGCACTGTCCTCCGCCCGTGTCGCACCACATCTGCCCGACCCTGTGGACCCAGATCCACTGTCCGCTGTCGGCGCCACCGTGCCCGACCGCGCAGCTCTGTGGTGGGGGCGGCGGCTTCGGAGGCGACCCGCTCGGCTGACCCTCAGGTAGGGGCGTTGTCGAGCGACTCCCACAGGTACAGAGCCGCCAGCGAGCGGTAGGGCGCCCAGCGCTCGCCGAGCCGCTCGAGCTCCTCCGCGGACGGCAGCTCCTCGAACCCGTAGGCGCGCTCTACCGCGCGGCGCACGCCCAGGTCGCCGACGGGCAGCACGTCGGGCCGGCCGAGGTGGAAGATGAGGAACATGTGCGCGGTCCACTGGCCGAGGCCCTTGACGGCCGTGACCTCGCGCTCCACCTCCTCGTCGCCGAGATCGGGGAGCCGGTCCAGCTCGAGCTCGCCCGACAGCACGTGCTCGGCGAGGGAGCGCACGTACCTCACCTTCGCGTTCGACAGCCCGACCGCGCGCACCGTCTCCGGGTCCGCATCGAGGAGCTCCTGTGGCGAGGGCGTCGAGCCGCCGAACAGCTCCACGAGCCGCCCGTAGATCGAGCGCGCCGCCTTCGTCGAGAGCTGCTGGCCGACGATCGATCGCAGCAGCGCCCCGTACGG
>DASYMP010000239.1:0-2460 GCA_036009005.1 Thermoleophilaceae bacterium
CATGCGCGTCGCTCCATCGATTCGCCGTGGACACTGAAACCCTCGGCGCGCGCGACGGCGGCACCCAACGGCGCCAGCCGGGCCGCAGCGCCGGGCGGCAACGATACCCGAGCCATCCTGCGCCGGAACGTGGCCGGGGAAAGCCCGCTCGCGAAGCGCGCCGCGCCGCCCGTGGGCAGCACGTGGTTCGAACCGGCCACGTAGTCGCCGAACGCCGTGGCGGCGTCGCGGCCGACGAAGACGCAGCCTGCGGAGCGCACCTTGCGCGCGAGCTCTTCAGCCTCGGTTCCAGCCAGCTCGAGGTGCTCGGGAGCGATCTCGTCGGCCAGCCGCACGGCCGCCGCGGCATCGCTCACGAGCACGGCCGCGAACGGTGCTTCGGCGACGGTCGGCCGCTCGGCAGCCAGCTCCTCCACGCAGGCGACGATCGCGTCGAGCAGCTGCGGGTCCGGCGAGATCGCCACCACGAGGCTGCCCTCGCCATGCTCCGCCTGGGCCAGCAGGTCGAGCGCGAGGAGCCCGTGCTCAGCGCCCGGCGTGGCCACGACCACCAGCTCGCTCGGACCGGCGAGCCCGTCGATGCCCACGACTCCGTTGACCTGGCGCTTCGCCTCCGTCACGTACGCGTTGCCCGGCCCGACGATCACGTCCACGGCGGGGATGGTCTCGGTGCCGTAGGCCATCGCGGCGATCGCCTGGGCGCCGCCCATCCGGTACACCTCGGTCACGTCGCAGAGCGCGCAGGCGGCAAGGATCGTCGGGTGCGCCCTGCCCTCGGGCCCGGGCGGCGCGCACACGGCCAGCTCGTCCACGCCCGCGACCTTCGCGACGGTGGCGCACATGACGACGGTCGAGGGATACGGCGCCCGGCCGCCCGGCACGTATGCAGCGGCGCGGCGAACCGGCACCTCGGCCAGCTCCACCACCTGCCGCTCGGGCAGCTCGACGCGCGCGGGGTGCTCCCTCAACCCGGCCTTCGCCACCTGCCCCACGTTCGCCACCGCCGTCCTCAGCCCGCGCAGCACGTCGGGCTCGAGCGTCGAAAGCGCGGCCTCGATCTCGTGCAGCGGCACGAGCAGCGACTCGGGCGCCAGCCCGGCGTGGTCGAAGCGCTCCGTGAAGCGTTTCACGGCGGCGTCGCCGCCCGTGCGCACCTCGTCCACGATCGCGCGCACGTCGGCCTCCACGTCGGGCGGAGGCGGTGCGAGAGCGCGGATGTCCGCCGCGCTGGCGTCCGGTCCGAAGCGCACCGTCCTCACGGCTCTGACACCGCCGCGCGCAGGCGCTCCACGAGCGCGTCGATCCGCTCGGCCTTCAGCTTGTGCGACACCGGATTCGCGATCAGCCGCGCGGTGCACTCGACGATCTGCTCGTGCTCGACCAGGTGGTTCTCCGCGAGCGTGCGGCCCGAGGCCGTCAGGTCCACGATTGCATCCACGAGCCCCGTGAGCGGGCCGATCTCCACCGAACCCTTCACCTCCACGATCTCCGCCTGCCGGCCGGTGCCCGCGAAATACGTCGTGGCGATGCGCGGGTACTTGGTCGCGATCCGCACCGAGCCGCGACGGCGCAGCGGCTCGCCCAGCGGGTCGTCGCCCGCCCGTGCCGCGACGATCATGCGGCAGTAGCCGTAGCCGAGGTCGAGCAGCTCGTACACCTCGCGGCCCGCCTGCTCGAGCAGCACGTCCTTGCCGGTGATGCCGAGGTCGGCCGCGCCGTGCTCGACGTAGGTGGGCACGTCGCTCGGGCGCGTGGTGATCACGCCGAGGTGCGGGAAGATCAGGCGGCGGTCGTTCTCGCGGATCTCGGCGGTGGGCACGCCGAGGCGCTCGAGCAGGTCGAGGGACTCGCCGAACAGGGCGCCGCGCGGGACGGCGATGGTGAGGCCGGTGGGGCTCTCGGTCGCTTGGGCCGGAGTCATGCCTGCCGCTCCTCCTCGAGCTGCGCCACGTGCACGCGATGGATGTCGAGGGCCACTCCGCACGCGGGCCGCGGCCGGCCGAACTTCCCGAGCAGGTCGTCGTAGCGCCCGCCACCGCCGAGCGCGAAGCCGACGGCCGGGTCGTACACCTCGAACACGACGCCCGTGTAGTAGCCGAGCTCGCGCACGAGACCGAGGTCGAAGATCACGCGCTCGGCCACGCCGCGCTCGCGCAGCAGCTCGTACAGCTCGCGCAGCCCCTCGACCGCCCGCGCCACCGGCCCGTTCACCTTGTCGAGCACCTCGGGCCCGCCGCGCAGCGTCGGCAGGCGCACCAGCACGTCGTGGGCGGCCTGGCTGAGGCCGAGGTCGCGGATGCGCGTCTCCACGCCCACGAGATCGCGCCGCGACAGCGTCTCGAGCAGCTCCGCGCGCTCCGGCTCCGGAACCTCGAGCTCACCCAGCAGCGTTCCGTAGAGCGCGGCGTCGCCGAGCCCGAGCCGATGGCGCCGCAGGCCGGCCGCGTCAAGCGCCTCGAG
>DASYMP010000240.1:0-25124 GCA_036009005.1 Thermoleophilaceae bacterium
CCGCGGCGCGGTGCGCGTCGGGATCGCGAACGTCCAGGCCCATCGAGATGCCGCCCAGCTCGGCAGCCGTGGCCGCCGCGGAATCGGCGTCGAGGTCGGTCGCCACGACGGTGTAGCCACGGCCGGCCAGCCGCTGCGCAATCGCGCGGCCGAAGCCGCGTCCCGCACCCGTAACCACCGCCACGCCCGGCACGGCGCGAGCGTACCAAGTTGGCTGGCCAGCCAGGTCATCCAGCGGTAGGCTGCGCCGCATGCCCATCGCGGACGTGAACGGTCAACGGCTCTACTACGAGGTGCACGGAGAGGGCGAGCCGCTCCTCTGTGTTCACGGCCTCGCGTGCGACACGCTCGCCTGGATCCCCCAGGTCGAGGCCCTGTCCGCCGCGCACCGCACGGTCATCTTCGACAACCGCGACGTGGGCCAGTCCTCGCTGGCCCAGGGCGCCTACGAGCTCGCCGACATGGCGCGCGACGCGCTAGCCCTCGCCGACGAGCTCGAGCTCGACAGCTTCCATCTGCTCGGCGTGTCGATGGGCGGCGCGATCGCGCAGGAGATCGCGATCCAGGCCCCCGGGCGCGTGCGCACGCTCACGCTGGCCGTGACCTTCCCCGCCGGCAGCGCCTACGCCCGGCGGCTCTCCGAGGTGTGGAGCGCGCGCGTCATGCAGATCAGCCGCGAGCAGCACGTGGACGAGCTGATGCTGCTGAACCACTCCGAGGCGTTCTTCGACGACCAGGGGATGGTCGACTTCATCCGCGCCGCCATGCTCGGCAACCCGCACCCGCAGCCGCCGGAGGCGTTCAGCCGCCAGCTCGCCGCGTGCGGTCGCCACGACGCCCGCGCGGGCCTCGCCGGCCTCACCATGCCCACGCACGTGATCGGCGGCGAACAGGACATCCTCGTGCCCGTCTGGAAGTCGAGGGAGATCGCCTCGCTGATCCCGAACGCGAAGCTGACCGTGGTCCCGGACGCCCCGCACGGCCTCCCGCTCGAGCGCTCCGACGAGTTCAACGGCGCGGTGCTCGAGTTCATCCGGGAGGCGGCTGCGACCCCCGCGGCCTAGCCACCTCGGCGACCGCCGTGTCGAGATCCGTGTGAACGGGCGCGGCGCGGCCGAACTCCACGATCTCGAGCACGCGCGAGACCGGCCGCCCGGGCGGCGCGACTATGTGCAGCTCCTGGCGGTGGCTCCCCACCTGGCGGGCCAGCGAGAACAGCATCGAGACGCCGCTCGAGTCCATGAAGTCGAGCCCGCTCATGTCGACGACGACACCGCGCGCCGAGCTAGGCACGGCGTCGGCGATCCGCCGTCCGGTGGGCGCGGCGACGGAGATGTCGAGCTCGCCCGCGAGCGCCACGACCACGACTTCGCCGCGCTCCTCGATGTCCACGGAAATGAGGTCGTCGATCATCTCGCCCTCTCATGTTGCCCGAGTGTGCGGCGGAGGCTCACCGTGGTGCCCTCCGCGGCGGGGTCGATCGCCACGTCGTCCATGAGCGTCCTCATCAGCTCGAGGCCCCTGCCGTGGTCGTCCTCGCGCTCGGGGCGCCACGCGCCGCTGTCGCGGATGGCGATCTCGATCGCGCGGCCCTCGCGGCTCCCGGACACCTCGAAGCGCGCGCCGTTGCCCGTCCCGGCGTGCTCGATCGCGTTCGTCGCGGCCTCGCCGCACGCGGTGATGATCTCCGCGACCTCCAGCTCGTCGGCGCCCGCGTGGGCGAGCCAGCGCCGGAGCATGCTGCGGACCGTGGCGAGCGCATCCGGCTCGGCCGGAAAGTCGATCGCGAAGCGGTCCGGCACGGGCATGTTGTGGAGCGTCAGCAGCGCCACGTCGTCGGCCGCCCCCTCGCTCGGGACGAGCGTGCCGAGCAGGTGGTCGAGCAGGCCCTGCGGGTCCTGCGGCGCCTCGGCCACGCGCGCCGCGAGCTGGGCGAGCCCGTCGTCCAAGTGCTCGCCGGGCCGCTCGACGAGCCCGTCCGTGTAGAGGAGCAGGCTGCTGCCGGGCTCGAGCGGCGCGGTCGTCTCGTCATAGGTGGGGAAGGGCAGGACTCCGAGCGGCACCGAGGCCTCGCCCTGGAGGAAGCTCACCTCGCCGTCGGCCACGACGAGCGGCGGCGGGTGCCCGGCGTTCACCCAGCGGACCGTGCTCGCGGCCGGGTCGACGATCACGTAGAGCATGGTCGCCATCTGGGTGTCCTCGGCCTCCGTCCACAGCAGCCGGTTGAGTCGCTCGACGACGCGCCCGGCGTCGTGGCCCTCGAGCGCGTAGGCGCGCAGCGCGCTCCGCAGGCGCCCGACCATCGACGCGCCGGCCAGCCCCTTGCCCGCCACGTCGCCCATCACGAGACCCACCGCGCCGCCCGCGATCGGGATCACGTCGTACCAGTCGCCACCCACCTCCGCCTCGGAGGCGGCCGGGAGATAGCGAGCCGCGACCTCGAGCCCGGGCAGATCGGGGAGCCGCTCCGGCAGGAGGCTGCGCTGGAGCGTCTCGGCGATGCGGTGCTCGCGCTCGTACACGCGCGCGTGGGCGATGGCCAGGCCCACCCGCTCGGCCGCGAGGCGCAGCAGCGTGAGGTCCTCGCCGGTGAAGACACGCGACGGCTCCGCCCCGGCCACGAGCACGGCGGTCACCTCGCCCTCGGCAAGCAGCGGCACGCCGACGAGCGTGTCGCCTCGGCCCAGCGTGGCCTCGCGCGAGGCCGCCACGCGGGCCGCGAACTCGTCACCCTCGGGATGGTCGCCGGGCGCGGACGCACCGGTCGTGAGCCCGCCCGCCTCGTCGGCCAGGTAGATCGTGGCCGTGCCCGCGTCGAGCACGCCGCGCACCCGCGTCACGAGGTCGCGCAGGATGGCATCGAGGCCGCGGTGCGCGAGCGCGGCATCCACCAGCGCCTGCATGCCGCCGACGAGCCCGGCCATGCGCTCGGCCTCGGCGCGCGCGGCCTGCTCGCGAAGCAGCGCCTCGCGCTCGGCCTGGCGGCGCAGGCGCTCGGTCACGTCCCGGATGAAGCCGGACACGAACACCTCGCCGCCGGTCTCGACCTTCGACACCGTGGCCTCCCCCGGAAAGCGGCTGCCGCTGCGGTGCGTGAACTCCACGTCGAAGCGCGTGGTGGAGAACGGGCCCTCGCTCGCCACCAGGGCGAGCCGGCGCTCCTCGTGCCGGTCGCCGAACTCGTCGGGCACGATCAGGTCGCGCATCGTCTTGCCGAGCGCCTCGCGCTCGGTCCAGCCGAACAGCCGCTCGGCGGCGGAGTTCCAGTTCGTGATGTAGCCGTCGCGGTCGAGCGTGATGAACGCGTCCGGCGCCGCGTCGAGCACGAGCCGCATCCGCTCCTCGGACTCCTGGACGTCGCGTGCGTGCTCGTCAAGGCGGCCCAGCAGCCGCGAGATCAGCAGCCCTGCCACCGCGGGCGTGCCCACCGCGAGCAGCCAGCGCACGATCACGCTGTCGGGGCTCTGCACCGCCAGCACGACCGCGTAGGCCACCGCCAGGAACGCCAGCTGTGCGAGCGCCTCTCGCAGCGGGAAGAAGTAGAACGCGTACAGCGCCGTCCACATGTAGAGCAGCGGGTAGAGCGTGGGCGGGCCCGCGTAGTAGTTCGCCAGGCTGATGATCACCGTGCCGGCCAGCAGCACCACACGGATCTGCCACTCGCGCACGCGGTCGGCGCGGATCCAGATGATCGCCGCGATCACGTAGGCGGTCGCCGCGAGGATGATCAGCGCCGAGTCGCGCACCTCGTCCGCGTGCGGGAACACGAGCGTCAGCAGGCCGAGCGTCGCGCCGGTGGCGAACAGGTACGCGAGCGAGCGCGCCTGCACCCGAACGTCGAACAGCCCCGGCAGCTGGCTCACCGGAGGCACGGGCTAGAAAGCGCTGCCGCCGCCCCGTGCGGACAGGCGCGCGAGCGCCTCGTGGCATTCCACGACCCGGCGCTTGACGGGATCCTCGTCGCGCCGGTCGTGGACCAGGTCCCACGTCTTGTCCGCGACGTCGCGAGCGGTCTCCGCGGTGGCCTGCGCGCAGAGCATGTCGACCAGCTTGAGCTCGAACTCGGCGAGTTGCGCGGTGGGCTCGCCCGGCGCCATCCGCGGCAACGGCGCGGGGGTCGCCTCCTTCCACATCTGTGTCGCCATCACGAGGCGATTGCGCAGCTCCATCTGGTCCACGGCGGGCAGGCTACTCCCGCACGCCCCGCCGGGCAGCGAGCCGTTTCAGGAGCGGAAGCGGGTTGTGAGCCGTGCCCGTCGTGCCGCGGCCGTCGCGCAGCTCGAAGTGCAGGTGGTCGCCCCAGCACGACCCGGTGCAGCCGACCGCGCCCACGCGCTGGCCCATCCGCACCGTGTCGCCCGGCTCGAATCGCGTCGGCCTGAGCATGTGGAGGTACATGAACGTGTGCCCTGCCTCGCGGCTCCAGATCGCTATGTAGTTGCCTCGGCCACCGTCGTTGCCGGTCTCGACCACGCGCCCGTCGCGGATCGCGACGAGCGGCGTGCCGGCCTTGGCGAACACGTCCTGCCCCTCGTGCATATGGCCGCTGCGGGACGCGCCGAAGCGCGCGTCGGCCTCGCCCCAGTCGGGCGCGGCGCGCATCGGGAAGACCGCCTCGGGGCGCGCGGCGGCGCGCTCGCTCTCGTTTTCGGCGAGCTGGCCGGCGGCCTGAAGCGTGGGCGCGAGGGAGATGAGCGCGGCGACGGAGAACAGCGCGCGCGTGCCTTGCAAACGCATCGAAGTCGCACAGCGTAGCGTTGAGGCATGCCAACACTGCATCTGCTCCGGGTCTTCTGCGGCGACGACGACACCGGTGGGAACCCGCTCGCCGTGTTTCCCGACGGCGCCGAGGTGCCGCCGGCTCGCCGCCAGGCCGTGGCCGCGGACCTCGGCCTCAGCGAGACCGTGTTCGTGGATGACGCCGTGCGTGGCGACATTCAGATCTTCACCCCGGCGGTGGAGCTGAACTTCGCGGGGCACCCCACGGTCGGCACGGCCTGGCTTCTGAAGACGGACCGCCTGCGCGTGTCCGCCGGCGAGCTGCTCGTGACCCGAGAGGGACCGCTGGTGTTCGTGGGCGCCCGCCCGGCGTGGGGGCCGCCGTGGGAGTTCACGCAGCTGGCCACGCCCGCCGAGGTGGAGGCGCTCGACGGCCCGCCGGGCGGCCACGACCTGCTCGCCGCCTGGGCCTGGATCGACGAGGACGCCGGCACGGTCCGCGCGCGGATGTTCGGCACGCGGATCGGCATCGTCGAGGACGAGGCGACCGGCTCCGCCGCCACCAAGCTGTGCGCGCTGCTCGGCCGGCCGATCGACATCCGCCAGGGACGCGGCTCGCGCATCCTGGCGCGTCCCGAGGACGACGGCTTCGTCGCGATAGGCGGCCGCAGTGTCCGTGACGAGGAGCGCGACTACGTGCTGCCCTGAGCCGGGATCGCGCCCGGCCCCGGCGACATGAAGGCGATCGCCGGCCCGAGCCCCGCCTCGGGGCGCAGAGTGGCGATGCGGCGCCCCTCCTGCACCGCGTCGCGCGGGCTGCCCAGCAGGTCGCCGAGGAACGCGGCGGTGCGATCGAGGTCGCCGGTGAGGAGCGCGAGGCCCCAGAGACGCGCGGGCCCCTCCGGGTCGCGCGCCACGCTGGTGCCCTCGGGCGCCTGGACCAGCTCGAGGATCGGCTCGCCTGCTCGGAAGAAGGCCTGCCGTGTGGATCCGCCCGGCGTGGGTCCCTCGCGGCGCCTGCGCAGCTCGAAGCCCTGTGACTCGAGCTCACCGACCGTCCTGTCGAGATCCGGCGAGAGCATCACCACGTGGTCCACGCGCAGCGCACCGTTCGGATGTGCGCCCGCCGCACCGGCACCCGCGCCGCCGCTAGCCGCGGCCCCGGCCCCGGCCCCGGCCCCGGCCTCGGCCCTGCCGAGCGTCCAGTCGACGATCCCACGCAGCTCGCCGCGGCCGACGAGCCGCAGCCGCACCCGCGAGACGACGCACAGCTCACCGTCGACCTCGAACCCGGCCGCGCGCCAAGCCGCGGGCTCGTCGGCGATCCGAAGCTCCTCGATGCTGGGCACGCGCGGGACGCTACCCGCGCCGAGCTCTACTTCGACTGCTTGAGCTGGCCGGGCGGCAGTCCGCCCGCCAGGCCGCGCGGGTCGGCCTTGGCCGCCGGGGCGGGCGCCGACTGGGCCTCTGCCTTCGGCGGCGGCTGCGGCGCGGGGTTCGCCTTCGGCTGCGAGTTCTGCTTCACGCGCTGCTCCGCGGCGCGGCTCTGGCCGGGCGGGGTCGGGCGCTCGGGCTTCGCCGCCTTGCGCGCGGCGGCGTTCGTGGAGCGCCCGTAGGCGTTGCCGTGCGAGCGGGCGGCCGCGCGGCGCTCCGCGCCGCGGAGGCCGTGGCTTCGCTCCGAGCTGATGCGCGCGCCGCGGGCGCCGTGCGTCTCGCCATTCACGCCGCCGCCCCGCAGGGCGGGAGCGTGGCCGTTCGTGCGCGCCTGCGAGCCCTGCGCGTGAGCGCCCGCGGGCGCGGGGGCGACCCTCGCGGGCGCCGGGTCACGCGCCCGGTCCACCGCCACTCCGCCGGCCACGACGCCGCCGCCGGCCACCACCGCCACGAGCGCGACCTTGGCGACGGCGGCCGAGCCGAGCACCGCCCCGCCGGCGGCGGACGCGCCGCCCACGGCGCCGCCGGTGAGGCCGGCGCCACCCAGCACGCTCGACTTCAGCCCGAGCGTGGGCGTGACCGGCAGTGCCACCGCGAGCAGCCGACGCTGGCGGCGCAGCTCGTCGCGGAAGGAGCTGCATGAAGGACAGTCGGCCAGGTGATGGCGCAGCTCGTTGCGACGCAGCGCGCCGCCGCGCAGCGTCGCGAGCTGCTCACGTATCTCGGTGCAGGGCGTCTCGCGCGCGACGCGCCGCTCGATCAGGCCGCTCCGTGCTCGGAACACGATCCCCTTCACCGCCCCGGCTTCGCAGTCGAGCACCGCGGCAACCTCGGCGTGGGAGAGCCCGCCCGCCTCGGCGAGCAGGAGCGCGGCGCGCTGCTCGTCGGGCAGCTCACGCACGTCGGCGAGCAGCTCGCGCAGCTCCGCGCGCCGCTCCACCTGCTCGCTGAGCCCCTCGGTCGGCACGTCCTGAAGCTCGGCCGGCTGGTCACGACGAGCACGCAGGATCGACAGGCAGCGGTTGCGCGCGATCGTGTAGAGCCACGCCCGGAGCGCGATCCGGCGCTCGCCGCCGCGCTGGATGTCGCTGTAGGCGGCGGCAAACGTCTGCTGGACGGCGTCCTCGGCCTCCTCGCGCGAGCCGAGCATGTGGCGGCAGAAGGCAAGGATGCCCGCGCCGTGGCGCTCGAAGACGACCTCGAAGGCGAGCTCGTTGCCGCGCCGGATCTGCTCGACGAGCCGATCGTCGCCGGCAAGGGCGAGCAGCCGCTTGGACCGGAACGGCCCGAGCGGCATGGGCGTGGTGACAGCTGCTTCACGCATCGCCCGTGGGTTGTACCCAGTCGCATCTCCCATAGGAACGCAATCGTCACGACGAGGTTCGCGCATAACCCCCGAACCTTCGGCTCGGACACGCGTTTCACCCCACATGAAGAAGAAGCTCACGCTGGTGGCCGGGCTCGCCGTGGCCCTTCTGGTTCCAGCTCAGGCCATGGCCAAGCCGACCCCTGACAAGGCCGACAAGCGCGCTGCGAAGCAGGAGTGCCGAACCCTGCGCGGACACTCGGACGCCACCCGCAAGGCGTTCCGGACCCAGTACCGGAACTTCGCCGCCTGCGTGAGGGCGAAGGCAGCCGACGAGGCGCAGGAGGAGCAGACCGCTCACCGGAACGCCTCCAGGGACTGCCGCGACGAGCGCGAGACTCTCGGCGACGAGGCGTTCGGCACGAAGTACGGGACCAACGCGAACAGGCGGAACGCCTTCGGCAAGTGCGTTTCGCAGAAGTCGCGGGAGGACGAGCCGCCCGCACAGGGCTAGACCTGCCGAAGGTACGGCGCCGCGTCGAGGAGCTCGTAAGGAAACGCCTCGGCGCGGTTGCCGTCTCGTCCGACCATCGAGTCGGCCGAGCAGAGCGAGTTCAGCACGGCCTCGTGCACGACCTCGGCGGCGCCCTCGAACAGGTTCCGCATCGCGGCCGAGTCGTCGCGGAGGAAGGTCAGCTCGTCGCGGTCGCGCTCGGACCGGTGCGCCAGCACGTGGGCGGTCGAGAACGCGATCACGTACTCGCCGCTCGCGTTCGTCGCGACGCTGCCGGCGCGGCCGAGCCCGAACGTCCCGCGACCGGCGAGCCGGCGCAGCTGGCGCTCCGACAGCGGCGCGTCGGTGCCGATCACGATCATGATCGAGCCGCCCTGGTCGGGCGGCTCCGGGGCCTCCCCCGCGGCCGCTCCGGGCCCGAGCAGCAGGTGCAGGTCGCGCCGCGTGCCGTAGTTCGAGACGATCAGGCACCCGAGCGCGTGGCCGTCGATCACGCGCGAGCACGTGCCCACCCCCGACTTGAAGCCGAAGCAGGTCGTGCCGGTTCCCGCGCCCACGGCGCCCTCGCGGACCTCGCCGGCCGAGGCCGCGTCGATCGCCTCGAGCGCGTGCTCCGGGCGCACCGCCAGGGCGCGCGCGTCCGAGAGCCAGCCGTCGAAGCACTCGCCCACGATCACGTTCAGGGTGTCGCGGTCGCGTGCGGCGTCCGGGTTCTGGTCGAGCAGGTGCCTCAGGCCGCCCTCCCATACGGGCCCGACCGAGAGCGTGTTCGTGAGCAGGATGGGGCTCTCGATCGTCCCGAGCTCGCCGAGCTGGGTGAGGCCGGCCGCCTTGCCGTACGCGTTCACCGCGTGGTACGCGCCGAGCACCTTCCGCTCGTAGAGGTTGCCCCCGTGCGGCAGGATCGCGGTCACGCCGGTGCGCAGCCGGTCGGCATCCACGATCGTCGTGTGGCCTACCAGCACGCCCGGCACGTCCACGAGCGCGTTCAGCTCGCCCGTGGGGAAGCGTCCCACCGCAAAGCCGAGATCACGAAGCCGTCTGCGCACCGCCAGCGCAGCTTAGGCGTGCGCGAAAGTGGGAACTGTGCTGGGGACCAGACCCCACGAGGGAAGGAGCCCCATGTACATCGGTGTCGGAACGATCGTCCTGATCATCGTGATCATCCTGCTGATCGCGTTCGTCTTCTAGCGGAGCGCGTGGCGGCGAGCGGCGGCGCGGTGCCTCACCACCGCGCGGCGCTTCGCCGCACGACGCTTGGCGGCGCGGCTCCTGGCGGCGCGCCGCTTCGCCGCGCGGCGCTTCGCACGACGGCTCTTCGTGGCCTTCGTCGTGCTGGTGCTCGTCGTCGCGGTGCTCACCCCGCCGCCGGTGTTCTCGGCGATCCAGGGCCGCAGCGTGTCGTCCGCGACGCGGCCGTAGACGCCGGGCTTGCCCGGCTGGGCGCAGCCCTCGCCGAAGCTCGTCGTGCCCACCACCCGCAGAGCGCCCGTCGAGGTGCGCCCGAACATCGGGCCGCCCGAGTCGCCCTGGCAGGTGTCCACGCCGCCCTCGGGGAAGCCTGCACACACCATCGTCAGCGGGTCGAAGTCGCTGTAGGCGCCCGCGCAGTACTGGTCCGTCGTGATCGGGACCTGCGCCTCCTGGAGGTTGTCGGGCAGGCCGCCGCCCTCCTGGGTGGCGCCCCAGCCCACGATCGTCTCGAGCGTGCCCGGCGTCCAGATGCTGCGCTCGCCCGCGCCCGCGACCTGCGTCGGCGCCATGGTCGAGCTCTGCGAGAGCTGGAGCAGCGAGATGTCGTAGCCGGACGTGAGCAGGTAGTCCGGGTGCATCACCACGCGGCTGACGCCGCGCTGCTCGCCGTCGCTCTGGCCGACCCCGCCGATCCGCGCGTGGATGAGCGGCGTGGGCCAGCTCGCCGGCGAGGCCACGGTGCCCGCCGTGATGTTGCTGCAGTGCCCGGCCGTGAGCACCCAGTCCGGCGTGACGAGCGTGCCGGTGCACAGAAACGGCCCGAACGTGATCTCGGCGACCGCCGGATACTCGCCTGGACTCGCGTTGCCTCCGCCCACGACGGCGGACGACGGCGCGGCGGCCACGCACAGGAGCGCGGCGGTGGTCACGGCGGCGGCGGTGAACCTGCGGATCGTGCGCATGTGTGTGCCAACGCACACTCAGAGCGAAACTTGCGGGTAGATTCCGCCTATGTCGGCTGAGCTGCCGCCCGGCCCGCGGCTTCCGAGGACGCTCCAGACGATCGCGTGGTGGTCGCGCCCGATCCCGTATCTGGAGCACGCCCGCGAGCGCTACGGAAAGCGCTTCACGATGCGGCTGCTCCAGGCGCCTCCGTTCGTCCACCACTCGGAGCCTGAGCACCTCAAGGAGATCTTCACCGCGCCGCCCGAGGTGCTGCACCCCGGCGAGGGCGCGAAGGTGCTCGAGCCGGTGGTCGGCGCGAACTCGGTGATCCTGCTGGACGAGCGCGCCCACCTGAGCCAGCGCAAGCTGATGCTGCCCGCCTTCCACGGCGAGAAGATGCAGCGCCTGTCCGGGCTGATGGAGGAGGTGACCCGCCGCGAGATCGCGCGCTGGCCGCGCGGCGAGGCCGTGGAGCTCCACCCGCGGCTCCAGGCGCTCACGCTCGAGATCGTGCTGCGCGCGGTGTTCGGGCTCGACGACGGCGAGCGGCTCGATGGGCTCCGCGAGCGCCTGTCGCGCATCCTCCAGTTCGGCGCGAACCCCTCCTCGATGCTGCCGATACTCCAGCGCGGGAAGACCTGGCGCGAGTTCGAGCGCCGCCGCGGCGAGGCCGACGCGCTCATCTACGAGACGATCGACGAGCGGCGCGCGAACGGCGGCGAGGACACCGACGACGTGCTCGCGATGCTGCTGAGCGCCCGCCACGAGGACGGCTCGCCGATGTCGCCCGTCGAGCTGCGCGACGAGCTCATGACGCTCCTGGTGGCCGGGCACGAGACGACGGCCTCCGAGCTCGCCTGGGCATTCGAGCGCCTCACGCGCACCCCGGACGTGCTTGGGCGGCTCACCGAGGAGGTCGACTCGGGAGACGACGACGCGTACCTCACGGCCACCGTCCACGAGACGCTGCGGCGCCGGCCGGTGCTGCCGAACGCGGCGCCGAGGCTCGTCATGGAGCCCGTCGAGATAGGCGGCTGGCGCTACGAGCCGGGCGTCTGCCTGCTGGCCGACGCCTACCTCGTCCACCACGACCCCGACATCTACCCGGACCCGTACGCGTTCCGCCCCGAGCGCTTCCTCGACGAGCAGCCCGGCACCTACACCTGGATCCCGTTCGGCGGCGGTCGCCGCCGCTGCCTCGGAGCGAGCTTCGCGATCCTCGAGATGAAGATCGTCCTGCGCGCCGTGCTGGCCGAGAACGAGGTGACGCCGGCCGCACGGGGGAACGAGGGAACGCGCCGCAGGAGCATCACGCTGAGCCCCAGGGCGGGCAGCCGTGCGGTGCTCCGTGCGCGCCGCGGCGCGCGCGTCCCAGCCGCCGCGTAGCGCGCCTCGCTAGTTTGTCCGTCCTCTGATGCTGTCGAGCACCGAGCCATTCCTCGAAGAGCTGGCCGAAGCGATCCCGTCGCGACCGTTCGCGGTCGAGCTATGGGACGGCAGGCGGCTCGACGCCACGAACGGCGGCGGGCCGACCTTCCAGGTGCGCTCGCCCGATGCCTTCGCGCACGCGCTGCGCGCGCCCGGGCAGCTCGGCCTCGGCCGCGCCTACGTGTCGGGGGCGCTCGCCGTGGACGACCTCGACGAGGTGCTCGAGCTGCTCGACGGCTGGCAGCCGCCGCCGCTCGACCGGCGCGCGCAGGCGCGTCTCGCGCTCGCCGCCGTGCGCGCCAGCGGCATACGGCGCCCGCCCCCGGTCCCGGTCTCCGAGCTGCGCCCGCGCGGCCGCAGGCACAGCCCCGAGCGCGACGCGCGCTCCGTGCGCCACCACTACGACGTCTCCAACGAGTTCTTCAAGCTCTTCCTGGGCGAGTCGCTCACCTACAGCTGCGCGCTCTTCTCGCGCGGCGCCAAGACGCTCGAGGAGGCGCAGGAGGCCAAGCTCGAGCTCGTGTGCACGAAGCTCGGGCTCGAGCCCGGCCAGCGCGTGCTCGACGTGGGCTGCGGCTGGGGCAGCTTCGCCCTTCACGCGGCGGCGAACCACGGGGTGAGCGTGGTGGGGATCACGCTGTCGGAGCCGCAGGCGGCACTCGGGCGCCAGCGGGCCGCCGAGCGCGGCCTGTCGGATCGCGTGGACATCCGCGTGGCGGACTACCGCACGCTCGCGGACGAGCCCTTCGACGCCGTGGCGAGCATCGGGATGGTCGAGCACGTGGGCAACGCCCAGATCGACGTGTACGCCCGCCAGGTCGCGCGCCTCGTGAAGCCGGGCGGCCAGGTGCTGAACCACGGCATCGCGCGCCTGCGCGTGGGCGATCCCGAGGCGGGCCCGTTCTCGGAGCGCTACGTCTTCCCCGACGCCGCCCCGCTGCACCTCTCGCGGATCCAGACCGCGATGGAGCGCGCCGGCCTCGAGACCGAGCACGTGGAGGGGCTCCGCTCCGACTACGCCGAGACGCTCCGCCACTGGGCGAAGAACCTCGACGACAACCTCGACGAGGCCACCCGCCTCGCCGGAGCCGAGCGGATCCGCGTCTGGCGGCTCTACCTGAGAGCGGCGCGGCGCGGCTTCGAGAGCGGCTTCACCTCGATCTACCAGGTGCGCTGCAGGCGGCCGGACTCCGGCCCTACCGGCTGAGCGCGGCGCCGAGCAGCCCCGACGCGCCGAGCATCCCGCCCAGGTTCGGGTGTAGCGGCGCCGCCGCGTTCACCGGCACGGCGGGCTCCACCCAGCGGATCACCGGCGGCTGACAGGCGTCCCTGCCGATGCTCGCGGTGTACCAGTCGACCACCTCGGCGCTGTTCGCGGCGGCCTGCGCGGCCAGCATCGCGTTCAGCTCCTTCTCCTTCGCGCGCACGTAGGGCACGTCGCCCTCGGTGATCGGCACCTGCGGCCAGCAGCCCGGCCCGGTGTCGGGCAGGATCGCCGCGTAGTTCACGAGCAGGACGCGCGCCTTCGGGGAGCGCGCATGGATGCCCTGGAGCACAGCGGCCACGAGCGGCGCGGTGGCCTGGATGCGCTCGCTGATCTCGTCGCGGCCGTCGTGCACGAACCTGTCCTGGCAGGGCGTGCCCTCGGGCGAGGTGCTCGAGCAGTCCCTCGCGATGCTCGAGAAGCCGATGTCGTTTCCGCCGATCTGAATCGTGACGATGCGCGTCTTCTTCGAGAGCGAGTCGAACTGCGGGGGGTTCGGGCCGTCGGGATCGACGTTCTGGGGGTTCTCCATGTCCTCGGTCTCGGCGCCGCTGCAGCTCGCGTCCGTGAGGTTGAGCCCGAGGTTCCGCGCGGTGAGGTTCGCGTAGTTGTTGTTCGACTTGAGGCAGCCGAACAGCGGTACCTGGAGGGGGATCAGCGGCCCTGCCGCGTACGAGTCGCCCAGCGCGACGTAGTCCCTCGGCGGCGCGGCGGACGCACCCGTGGCCGCCGCCAGCATCGCGATCAGCACGGCCACCAGAAGCTTCCCCCGCATTGTCATGCCAAGTGTGTTCCCAGGGCGCCTGAGTGGGTAACCGGGGATCCATGGCAGAGCTCACTGAACTAGAGGAAAAGGTGGCGGAGGTGTACGGCCTGGCACAGGCCGCGCAGAACGCCACGCAAAAAATCAAGGGTCTCGTCGAGGAGGATGCACCCGAGATCGCAACCCTGCTCGGGAAGATGCACGACGAGGCAGCCGAGACCGAGCAGCGCTGCGAGCAGGTGGCGGGCGAGCTCGACGGCAAGAAGACCGCGATCCAGGAGAAGGCTCGCGAGACCAAGCAGGAAGCCGAGCAGATGATGAAGGACTACCTCGGCGACGACGCGGACGGCCTGGACGGGCTCGAGTTCCTGATCATGGCCGAGGCCGGCGAGCTCGGACACGTGGAGATCGTGGGCGTGATGAACGAGGTGAGCCCCGAGCCGAACGTGCAGGAGCTGTTCGAGTGGGTCCACCCGATCCAGCAGCGCCACTTCGAGCAGACGCGCGAGGCGGCCCTGTCGCTAGCGCGCCAAGAGGCCTAGCAGGCGATCCGAGACGAGCTCGGGCTTCTCGTCGACGACGAAGTGTGTCGCGTCGGCGACGAGCTCGAGCTCGATCTGGTCGCTCTGCGCCGCCGCGTCCTCGATGGCGCGCGTCGTGATCACGACGTCGCGCTGACCGAAGACGATCTTCGTGGGCACGCGCAGGTCGGCGGCTGAGTAGCCGCCGCGCAGCAACACCGGAAGCTCGTGCACCAGGAACGTGCGGTAGAGCTGCTCGGTGGCGCGGCCGCGCTCACCGTGGAGGCGGGACACGAACGCGTCCGCCTCGTCCGGCAGCCCGCGCGCGGCCAGCGTCCGCCCCGCGCGGCGTCCCAGCCCGGGCGTCGCCAGCAGCGGCATGTACAGGAAGCGCCACGAGTCGAGCGCGACCCTCGGATCGCGTGGGGGCCACGGCGGGAGGATGTTCAGCCCCAGGAGGCCCTTCACCCGGTCCGGGTGCTCGAGCGCCAGCAGGAAGCCCACGTAGCCACCCCAGTCGTGCCCGGCGACCGTGAACTCGTCGATGCCGAGCTCGTCGAGCAGAGCGAGGACGTCGCGCTTCAGCTGCTGCTTGTCGTAACCGCCGGGCGGGACGTCGGTCCAGCCGAAGCCGCGGAGGTCCGGGGCGATCACCCTGGCGTGCGGCGCGACCAGCGGGATCACGTCGCGCCACAGGTACCAGTGCTGCGGCCAGCCGTGCAGCAGCAGCACCGGCGGGCCCTCGCCCGCCAGGGCTACGTGCGTGCGCAGTCCGCCGGCGTCAACGAACTCGTGATCGACGCCCGGAACGTGAGGGATGTCGTCTGGCACCGCGATGTTGGCTACCCGCCTTCACAGCCTTCAATCCGCTCTGGTCGAACTCCGCGTGGAGGCGCAGCTCGTGCGCGATCTTGCCGATGTCGCGCGCCTGGTCGTGCATCACGAACGTCACGCCCACGCCGGTGCGCCCGGCGCGGCCCGTGCGCCCGATGCGGTGCACGTAGGTCTCACGGTCCTCGGGGGCGTCGAAGTTCACGACCTGGGTGATGTCGTCGACGTCGATCCCGCGCGCGGCCACGTCGGTGGCCACGAGCGCGGCGACGTCGCCCTTGTGGAAGCGCCTGAGCGCCTTCTCGCGCTGGCTCTGCGACTTGTCGCCGTGCATGGCAGCCGCTTCGACTCCCTGCTTGGCGAGCCGCTTGACGAGCCTGTCGGCGCCGCGCTTGGTGCGCACGAAGACGAGCGTGCGTCCGCTGTCCTCGCCGCGCAGCACGCGGACCAGCGAGTCGAGCTTGTCCTCGTGGGCGACCGCCAGGAAGCGGTGCTCGATGTCGGCGCGGGCATCCGGCTTCGGCGCATGCTCATGCCGGCGCGCATCGCGGGTGTATTCAGCCGCGATGCGGCCGGCCTCTCCTTCGAGTGTCGCGGAGAGAAAGAGGGTCTGACGGTCCTGCGGCACCTGGGCGACGATGCGGTCGACGGCTGGGCGGAAGCCCATGTCGAGCATGCGGTCGGCCTCGTCGAGTGCGAGCACCCGCACGCGGTCGAGCCGGACCGCGCCACGCGCGATCAGGTCCTCGAGCCGGCCGGGGGTCGCCACGAGGATGTGCGCCTTGCGGGCGGCCTTGATCTGCTTCTCGAAGCCGACGCCGCCGTAGACGGCGGCAACCGACAGGGCGCGAGCGGTCGCGATCTCGCGGATCGCCTCGACGATCTGGCTGGCCAGCTCGCGAGTCGGGGCGAGCACCAGCGCGGCCGCGCGTGCGTCCGTGGCCTCGATCCGGTCGACGAGCGGGGCCCCGAGGGCGAGCGTCTTGCCCGATCCGGTCGGGGACTTCACCAGCACGTCGTGGCCGGCGAGGACGTCGGGGATGACCGACGCCTGGATGGGAAACGGACTCTCGAGGCCTTGCCTCGCGAGCGTTTTTGCGACCACCGGCGATACGCCGAGGTCGGCAAAGGACTGCTTGTTCATTCTGCTCCTGACGGCGGCCGATTGAGTCGACCGCTAGCTATCTGGGAGATTCACCTGACCCAGATCGCTACTGCCACCGGAGACGAGAACCTCGCGGGCAACGGCGTCACCCACAAAGGGGACGATAGCAGTGGTGAAACCTCCGGCCTCGGTTGTGGGTACTGTCATGCACAGTGACGACGACGACGCAACTCGCCCCCGCGTCGCCGGCCGGGCCCACGGCCGACGACATCCAGCCAGTCAAGAACGAGACCGCCGACAGGATCGCGACGGGGACCATTACCGCGCTCCCGTTCGTGGCGCTCGGGATCGTCTGCTGGCAGCTCTGGAACGATCTGCTGCACTGGAGCGACGTTGCGGTCTTCGGGATCATGTACCTCGTCTGCGCGATGGGCGTGACCGTGGGCTTCCACCGTCACCTGACCCACCGCAGCTTCAAGGCGAAGAAGCCGGTGCGCTTCGCGCTGGCGGCCGCGGGCTCGATCGCGATCGAGGGCCCCGTGATCTCGTGGGTGGCCGACCACCGCAAGCACCACGCCTTCTCGGACCAGGAGGGTGACCCTCACAGCCCGCACGTCGGCCACGGGAGCGGCTGGACCGGTGCGATCCGCGGCCTCTTCCACGCACACGTGGGCTGGCTCTTCATCCACACGCAGCGAGGGAAGCGCGACCGCCACGCGCCGGACCTGATCGCCGATCCGACGATCAACTTCATCGACCGCACCTTCCTGCTCTGGGTGGTCGCCGGCCTCGCGCTTCCGTTCGGGCTCGGCTACCTGATCGGCGGGTCCCTGAACACCGCGCTCACGGGTCTCCTGTGGGGCGGCGGCGTCCGGATGCTCGTGGTCCATCACGTGACCTACAGCATCAATTCGCTCTGCCACTTCTTCGGCCGCCGCGACTTCGCCACGGGCGACGAGTCACGCAACCTCGCCTGGCTGTCGCTGTTCACGTTCGGCGAGTCGTGGCACAACAACCACCACGCCTTCCCGACCTCGGCCCGCCACGGCCTCCGCTTCTGGCAGATCGACCCCTCGTGGATCGCGATCCGCACGCTCGAGGCGATGGGCCTCGTCTGGGACGTGGTGCGGATCGACGAGCGCCGGCAGGAGCGCAAGCGCGCGCTTCCCGCCGACGCCGCCTAGCTAGCCCTCAGAGGGCATCAGGATCCAAAGCGCGACGTACGCGAGCGGCGTGAAGCCGATCGCGAGCGCAACGGTCACGACGCGGGCCACGAACGGGTTGACGCCGAGACGGCGCGCGAACGCCCCGCTGACGCCGGCGATGACTCGCTCCTCGCGGGTGCGGGCGAGGCCCTGCTCCGCGAACCAGGCGCGCGCGCCCTCGAGCGTGTTGTGGGTGGTTGTCGGGTGGCTGGTTTCTGCTGTTGAGGTCATGGGCTCAGCATGCCGCCGGGCAGGCACCCGGGCCATGGGGCCAGCTGGGGTCTGCGGCGTGCGGATAACCCGCTGCTCGGCGCTCTGAGCGCCGCTCAGAGCGCGCGCAGGCCGGCCGTCACGGCTGCCGCCGCCACCACGCAGGCGATGATCGAGCCGCTCCGCCAGATCACTAGGCCACCGGCCGCCACGCCCGCCGTGTCCGGGTCGAGGGCGAGGCGGTCGCCCTCGGCGAAGGCCTGGGTCGCGACGAGCGCGGCGAGCAGAGCGGGCCCCAGCAGGATCACCACGCTGGTGAACCAGGTGGGCAGCTCGCGCCCGCCGAGCAGCACCGGGCCGATCGCCTTGATCGCCGCGCTGATCAGCGCGAGCGCGACGATCGTCGTTGCGGCGGTGCTCATCGCGGCTCACCCTCGGCCTCCTGGCGCTCCTCCGCCTCGGCGCGTGCGCGGCGCGTGAGACCCACGAGCGACGCGAGGCTCGCCACGAGCACGGGCGCGCCCGGCGGCGTGAACGGCACGAGCGCGAGCGCGATCGCGGCGCCGAGCGCCGCCACCCCGCGCGCTCGCCTGCTCCTCAGCTCGTTCAGGAGCAGCCCGAAGAAGAACGCCGGGAAGATCGCGTCGAGGCCGAGCGCGTCGGGGTCGCCGAGCTTGTCGCCCCAGAGCGCGCCGATGGCGGTGCCCGAGACCCAGGTGCAGTACGCGACCGCGGAGGCGCCGAACAGGAGCGCCTCGTCGAAGCGGCCGTCGCCCTTCGACGAGAGCGCCCAGGAGTGGTCAACCACCGCCTGGCCCTTCAGCGCGCGCATCAGCGCTCGGCCGGTGAAGGACGGCCCGACGGCCGCGCTCATGGGAAGGAAGCGCGAGTTCATCAGCGTGGCCGCAGCGATCGCGGCGCCGGCGCCACCGCCGGCGCCGAGGATCGCGATCGACGTGAACTGAGCCGAGCCGGCGAACAGGATCGCCGACATGATCACGGCCTCGAGATCCGACATGCCGGCCTCGTTGGCGAGGATCCCGAACGAGGCGGCGAGGATGCCGCCCGCGACGGCGAACGGGGCTCCGCGGCGGATGCCGCGACGGAAGCCCGGACTGCGAACGAGCGAGCTCAGTTCTCCACGAAGTAGCTGCCGGAGTCGCCGCTCGAGAAGTAACGCGAGGTGACGGTCTTCTTACGCGTGTAGAAGTCCACGGCGTCGGTGCCGTGGGCGTGGAGATCGCCGAGGAAGCTGTCCTTCCAGCCCGAGAACGGGAAGAACGCGACCGGCGCGGCCACGCCGATGTTCACGCCGACCATGCCGGCCTCGACGTCGTGCTTGAAGCGCCTCACGGCCGCTCCAGATTCCGTGAAGATCGAGACGCCGTTGCCGAAGCGTGAGCCGTTCACGGTCTCGATCGCCTCGTCGAGCGTGTCCACGTGGATCACCGACAGCACCGGGCCGAAGACCTCCTCGCGCGCCAGCTCCATGTCGGGCGTCACGCCGGTGAGGATCGTCGCGCCCACGAACGAGCCCTCGGAGACGCCCGGGTCGCGCCCGTCCACCAGGAGCTCGGCGCCCTCCTCGACGCCCCGCTCGACAGCGCCCAGGATGCGCTCGCGCGCGCTCTCGGAGACGACCGGCCCAAGCTCGTTCTGCTCGTCGAGCCCGTCGCCGACGCGCACGGCCTCGGTGGCCTCCTTCAGCGCGGGCAGCAGGCGCTCGCGGGCCTCGCCGACGGTCACGACAACCGAGCCCGCCATGCAGCGCTGGCCCGCCGCGCCGAACGACGAGCCGATGATGCCGCTGACGGTCTTGTCGATCACGGCGTCGGGCATCACGACCATGTGGTTCTTCGCGCCGCCGAGCGCCTGGACGCGCTTGCCGGCCTTCGCGGCGCGCTCGTACACGAGCCTCGCGACGGGCGCCGAGCCGACGAACGAGATCGCGTCGATATCGGGGTGGTCGAGCATGCCCTCGACGACCTCGCGGCCGCCGTTCACGAGGTTCACGACGCCGGGGGGCAGCCCCAGCGAGTCGAGCACCTCGAACGCGATCTGCTGCGTGAGCGGCACCTGCTCCGACGGCTTGAGGATGAACGTGTTGCCGCAGCCGATCGCGAAGGGCAGGAACCAGAACGGGACCATCGCCGGGAAGTTGAACGGGACGATCGCGGCGCAGACCCCGACCGGCTGGCGGATCGTCTCGGCGTCGATCCCGCGCGAGACGTCCTCGAGGATGCGTCCCTGCATCGTCGTCGGGATCGCGCAGGCCGCCTCGACCATCTCGATCATGCGCGCCACCTCGGCGCGCGCGTCCACGAGCGTCTTGCCCATCTCGGTCGTGACCGTGCGGGCGAGCTCGTCGCTGCGTGCCTGAAGCCCCTCGCGGAGCGCGAACAGCAGGCGCGCGCGGCCGATCACCGAAACGTCGCGCCAGGCGGGCAGAGCCTCCCGGGCGGCGCGCACCGCGGCGTCGAGGTCGGCCGCGTTCGACAGCGGCACGCGAGCGAGCAGCTCGCCGTTCGCCGGGTTGGTCACGTCGAGGCGCTCGGATGACGCCGCCGGGGTCCAGGACCCGGCGACGTAGTTGTCCAGCAGTCGCGTTGCGGGTTCCACGAGGGTCACGATCCGAGAGTACCGCCGCCGCGCGGGGTGCGGCGCTACAGTGCGCCCCGCTTGGGCTCGAACGGACGACAGGGCTTCACGCGGCGCGATCTGATCCGCTACTCGGGCGCCGGCGCCGCAGGCGCGGCCGCGCTGGCGGCGAGCGGCTGTGACCTGAACGACTCGTCCGACTCGACCGAGCCGCGGGTCCAGAAGGTCGTGGCTCGCAGGGGTGAGCCGCTGAACGTGCTGCTGATCGTGACCGACAGCACGCGGCGCGATTTCGTGAGCGTCTACGACGGCGACAAGCTCGCCCACACGCCCAACCTGGACGCGCTCGCCAAGCAGGGGCTGCTCTTCAACCGCGCCGTGCCCGAGGCGATGCCGACGGTCGCGGTGCGGCGGGCGCTCCTCACGGGCACGCGCTCGTTCCCGTTCCGCGACTGGAAGGTGGCGCCGAAGCTGCCACAGTTCCCGGGCTGGAGCCCGATCCCGCCCTACAAGCGGATCTTCACGGAGTTCATGGACGACGCCGGGATCGAGACCGCCTACGTGACGGACAACCCGTTCCTGATCGGGCCTCGCTTCGCGCGCTTCCGCAGGACGCTCGACATCTCCTCGCCGATCTACGAGCAGGGCGAGTACAGGGTCTGGAACGTCGGCGTGGACAAGGACCGGGTCGCCTCGAGGCAGCAGATCGAGAACTACCTGCTGCCGGCGCTCGCCGGGACCGAGGCCGAGAAGCGCATCGAGGAGAACGTGGGCTTCAACAAGGGCCGCAGCGGCGCCGAGCTGTCCGGCGCGCGCGTGCTGAAGGCCGGGATGAAGACGCTGCGCGAGCTAAAGGACAAGCAGCCCTTCTTCCTCGGCGTGGACGCCTTCGATCCGCACGAGGCGTGGAACGTGCCCACGACCTTCAAGCTCCGCTTCAAGCACCACGACGGCGTGGAGCCGATCCTGCCCTTCAAGACGCCCTACTCGAAGGTCGAGGACCTCGAGGTGACCGAGGAGCAGGTGCAGCAGGTGCGCGAGCTCTACGCGGGCGAGCTCACCTACATCGACGCGTGGATCGGGCGGCTCCTGAACCTGCTCGACGACCTCGGGCTCGCCGACAACACGGTCGTCTACTACCTGTCGGACCACGGCATCCTGCTGGGCGAGCACGGCCTGATGGGCAAGGCCAACTCCATGCTCGGCAAGGAGATCCACTCGGTGCCGTACATGATCCGGCACCCCGACGGCAAGCGGGCCGGCGAGACGAGCGACTACTTCGTCTCCACGCACGACGTGGCCCCAACGATCCTGTCGTTCCAGGGGCTGACGGTGCCGGGACGCATGGAGGGCGAGGACCTGACCGTGATGTTCGACGGCGCCGACCCACCCGAACGCGACCACTGGACGACCGCCTACGCGGACCACGTGGCTGCCGGCGACGGCCGCTGGATGCTGATCGCCGACAACCAGGGCAAGGAGCGGCGCCTGTTCGACACCGAGGCGGATCCGGACGAGGAGAACGACGTGGCGTCGGACAACCCGGACGTGGTCGCTCGCCTGTGGCAGAACGTGCTCGCGGACGCCGGGGGCACGATGCCCGTGTTCGGCAAGACCGGCGTCGTGACGGGCTGAACGCCGCTCGAACTAGGCCAAAAGCTCAAGACAGGTGTAGCATTTCAACGGATGCCGGCAACGAGTTGCTCCGCCCCGACGCCCAGGCCCCTGGCGAGCCTGACGATCGTGCCCAGGCGCGGCTCGCGCACCGCGCGCTCGAGACGCGAGATCTCGGTGGGATGCAGCCCGGCCTTCGCCGACAGCTGCTCCTGCGTGAGCTTGGCCGCATGGCGATGCCGCCGGAGGTTCGACGCGAATCGCTCCTCCGGAGTCACGAGGGCCATCCTCCGGGAGCTGGGCCAATGAGTACAGAGCCAATAGCTCAGGCGCTGCACCGCTTCGAGCTCGCCGGCTCGTACCACCGCGCGGCGCGCGCGAGGAGGGTCGGCGCCCCTCAGATCGAGCTCACCGCGCTTGAGCACATCGAGGCACTTGGCGGGCTCACGCCGGGCGCGCTCGGACACAGGCTGGGGCTCACCTCGGGTGGCGTGACGGCGCTCACGGGGCGCCTGATCGAGTCCGGCTACGTGACGCGCGAGCGCCATCCGGAGGACGGGCGGATGAGGCTGCTCACCGTCACCGCGGCCGGAAGCGAGCACCTCCACGAGTACATCGAGCCCGTGCACGAGCCCGTCGACGAGGCCCTGGGCGAGCTCACCGAGGCGGAGCGCGAGCTGCTGGCTCGCGTTCTCGACGAACTCGCGGCCCGGCGCGAGGAGGCGGCTGCCGCAACTCCGGAGCCGGAGCGCGTCCTGCTGACCGACGGGTACTCGCGCGCGCTCCTGATGTAGCCGCGGGCTAGGCCGAGGCGCGCTGGTGTGACCTGACGAACGCGGTGAGGGCGCCCACCACGTCGGCGTCGAACTGCGTGCCGGCGTGCTGCTCGAGCTCGCGCAGCGCCGCGCCGATTCGGAGCGGCATGCGGTACGGACGCCGCTTCGTCATCGCGCCGTAGGCGTCGCACACGGACACGATCCGCGAGGCGAACGGGATCCGCTCGAGGGTGATGCCGTGCGGATAGCCGCCGCCGTCGGGGCGCTCGTGGTGCAGGCGCACTATCAGCGCCACCGCCTCGAGGCCCGGGATGCGCGCGACCATCTCGGCGCCCCACTCGGGGTGCAGCCTGATCACGCGGCGCTCCTCCGGCGTGAGCTTGCCCGGCTTCGCGAGCAGCTCCGGCGGAACGCGCAGCTTCCCGACGTCGTGGAGGAGCGCGCCGAGCTCGACCTCGATCAGCTCCGTGCGCTCGAGCCCGAGCAGGCGACCCACGGCCGTCGCCGTGGCGGCCACCTCGAGCGAGTGGTCGTAGGTGTCGCCGTCGGCCTCGGCCAGCGCCTTCACGAGCGCGCGGATCTCGGCCTCGGAGTCGCCGGAGGCGAGCTCGCGGCGCGCGTGGTGCGACAGCGCTTCGCCGGCGAGGATGCCGAGCTCCTCGAGCAGCTCCATCTCCCCCGGTTCGAGCTTTCGCCGCTCGTCCCTGCCGCCGACGCAGAGCGCGCCGCGGTCCTCAGACCCGCTCAGCACGGTGGCCCAGGCCACGGCGCCCAGCTCGGGAGCGCGCAGCCGGCGGCCGATCACGTCGGGATCGACGCCGGCCCCGGCCACCACCGCGAACTCGTCGGCCTCGTCGGCGACCCGCACGACGATCCACGCCTCGCTGAAGGCGAGCACCCTCCGCGCGTGCTGCGCGAGCCGCTCGAGGACGACGTTCGAGTAACCGAGGCCCTGGGGTGACGGGATCCCAGCGGGCGACGGGGAGGCGTACCCCAGTGCAGTGCCCATGCTCGGAGTGAAGTTCGCGGAAGTTGCGGTCAGGCCTCCTGCGCGTGCACGATCAGGGCCGTTGGAAGCTCATCTTGGCGGCGGTGCCCCCGTCGACGTAGATCACCTGGCCGGTCAGGAAGCCGGCCCGCGCGTCGTCCAGGAGGAACGCCACGAGCGGCGCAACGTCGCCGGGAACACCCACCCGGCCGGCCGGGATCGTGCGCGCGTACGCGTCGCGGTCGTAGTCCGCGCCCGCGCGGCGGCGGGTGCGCGGCACCTCGATCACGCCCGGGGCCACGGCGTTCACGCGCACGCGCGGCGCGAGCTCCACCGCCAACGATCGCGTCCAGGCGTCCACGGCTCCCTTCGTGCCCGCGTACGCCGAATGTGGCGGGAGCGCCGCGCGCCCATGGATCGAGCTCAAGTTCACGATCGCCCCGCGCCCGTGCCCGCGCCCGCGCGGGAAGTGCCCCACTGCGCGCTGGGCGCAGAGGAAGTAGCCGCAGAAGTTGAGCCCGACGAGCGCCGCCAGGTCGGCCGGCGTGGTGCTCCCGAAGGCGAGCTCGCGCGTCTGCCCTGCGTTGTTCACCAGTCCGTCGAGCCCGCCGAGCGCGGCGGCGGCATCGTCCACCACCCGCGCGCACTCCCCGGCGTCGCCGAGATCGCCGCGCACGGCGCTCGCGGGCCCCGGAAGCAGCGCCAGCGTCTCGCCTGGGTCGGTCGCGGCGGTGTGGACGCACACCGCGGCCCCCTGCCGCGCCAGCTCCACGGCGATCGCCTGGCCTATGCCAACGCCCGCGCCGGTCACGAGCACTCGCCGTCCGGATAGCTCGCCCACGCCTCAGCCCGCGAACGGAGTGGCCGGGAGGCCCGTGACGCCAGGCCGGAGCGCGAACAGCTCGCCGGCCAGCGGCTCGTGGGCGGCGCCGCGCGCCGCCGTCGTCACGTAGAGCGTTGCCAGGTCGGGGTCGCCGAAGCAGCACGACGTGACGTTCGTCACCGGCAGCTCCAGACGCTCCTCGAGCTCGCCGGCGGCGGAGTAGCGGAGCACGGCCCCGCCTCCCCACATGGCCAACCACAGACCGCCCTCCGAGTCGACGGTCAGGCCGTCCGGCGTGCCGAGCTCGGGCGCCACCGGGATCGCGCCGCGGCGGGGCCCGATCCGGCCGGCATCGAGCTTGAACTCATAGAGATCCACGCGCCGCCGTGGCGAGTCCACGTGGTAGAGCGTCGAGGAGTCGGGCGACCAGCCGATGCCGTTCGACACCGACAGGCCGCGCAGGACGCGTACGACGCCCAGTTCCGCGTCGAGCCTGTAGAGAGCGGCCGTGCGGGTGTCGCCGCCGAGCGACATCGTCCCGGCCCAGAGGCGCCCCCGCGCGTCGACGGCCCCGTCGTTCATCCGCGTGTCGGCGCGGTTGGCCTCGACCGCCGTCACGACTCGCGCCGGTCCGCCTGCTCCCTCGGCGAGCAGCGCGAAGCCGTCGCGCACCGCGAGCGCCAGGCCGCCCGCTGCCCGCGGAACCGCGCAGCCGACCGGCTGGCCCACGTCGACCGAGAGATCGCCCCGGCCGGGCACGCGGCGATGCACGAGGCCGCGGTCGACGTCCACCCACAGGAGCTCCTCGCGGGTCGCGTCCCAGACGGGGCCCTCGCCCAGCTCACAGCGCAGGTCCACGCTCCAGCCGCATCCGCGCGGTGAGCGC
>DASYMP010000241.1:0-2771 GCA_036009005.1 Thermoleophilaceae bacterium
GAAGCGCCACGGAGGCGGCCTGCGCGGGATCTCGGCCGACGACCGCACGGGCGCCATCACGATCCGGCTGCTGGCCCCCGACGGCACCTTCCCGAACGTCCTCGCCACGCTGTTCGGGGCGCCCGTGCCGCGCACCACCCCGTTCAAGAACCAGGTGAGCGCACCGCCCCCCGGCACCGGCCCCTACCGCTACGCCCGGGTGCGCCCGAGCCGCGACTTCGTGCTCGAGCGCAACGATCACTTCTCGCTGCCGGGGATCCCGCGCGGTCACCTCGCGCCGATCACGGTGCGCATCGTGAAGAGCCTGCCGCGCCAGGCCGAGGACGTGCTGCGAGGCGACCTGGACTACATGCAGGACCCGCCGCCACCGGATCTCCTCCCCAAGGTCCGCGCCGAGGCGGGCGACCGCTACGCCGAGTTCGCGCAGGCCGCGACCGTCTTCTTCTTCCTCAACCACAAGACGCCGCCGTTCGGCGACGAGCGCGTGCGACGCGCGGCAAACTTCGCGCTCGACCGCGGCGCGGCCACGCGGATCTACGGCGGCCTGCTCGAGCCGGCCTGCAACGTCCTGCCGCCGGACGTGCCGGGCTCGGTCCCGCTCCGGCCGTGTCCGTACGAGGGGCCGGGCGGGGGCGCCGACCTGGCCAGGGCACGCGCGCTCGTGCGAGCCGCGGGTGCGCGCGGGGCCCGCGTGAGCGTCTGGTCACCGCGCGGCGCGCCCGCGGACCGGCTGGCGACCGTCTACGCGGACTCGCTGCGCAAGGTGGGCCTCGACGCGCGGCCGAAGATCGTCGACTTCTCGCAGTACGTGCAGCTCGTGGCGAGCCAGCGGACCGGCGCGCAGGCGGGGATCGTCGTGTTCGCCCAGGACTTCCCGCACCCGGCGGACTTCCTACGGCAGTTCAGCGGCGACGTGATCGCGCCCACCGGCAACATCAACTTCGGCAACGTCTCGGACCCGGAGCTGACGGCGGCGATCGACGAGCTCTCCGCCTCGCGCTCGCTGTCGGCGACGACCTCGCAGTGGAGCGCCGTGGACCGCAAGCTCGTCGAGCGCGCGCACCTGGTGCCGGTCGGCTTCCAGAAGGGCACGCGCTTCGTGTCGGACCGCCTCAAGCCGAGCTGCACGATCACGAGCCCCGTGTACGGGACGGACTACTCGTCGTTCTGCCTGAAGTGACCTAGCGCGCCGTGTTCTCCACCGGCAGCCGGACCTTGAACGTCGTACCGCTGCCGGGCGCCGAGTCGACCGTGAGCGTGCCGCGGTGGCGCTCCTCCACGATCCGGCGCGAGGTGTCGAGTCCCAGCCCGGTGCCCTTGCCCGACTGCTTGGTGGTGAAGAACGGGTCGAAGATCTTGTCGCGCACCTCGTCGGGGATGCCGGGGCCGTTGTCGGCCACCTCCACCACCACGTGATCGTTCTCGCGCCGCGTGCGGACTGTGATCGTGCCGGTGCCGCCGCTCTCGCAGAGCGCGTCGATGGCGTTGTCGAGCAGGTTCGTCCAAACCTGGTTCAGCTCTGATCCCCGCACGCTCAGCTTCGGCAGCTCGCGGTCGTAGTCGCGCTCGACGGCGATCTCGGTGTGCTTCAGCTTGTACCCGAGCACCACGAGCGTGGTGTCGATGCCCTCGTGGATGTCGATCTTCACGACCTCGCCGCGGTCCATGTACGCGTACGTCTTCACGGCGCTCACGAGGTTGCTCATCCGCTCGGCGGAGTCGCTCAGCTCGCCCGCCAGCCCCCGCGCCGTGAGCGACGCCGCCACCCACGACAGCGCAGCTCCCGTCGCCGGTCCGGCCAGCTCCTGAACGCGCTCGAGCCACGCCGCGTCGAGCCCGGCGGCGCTCAGCGGCTCGGCCAGCCGCCACGGCTCGGGCACTCCCTCCATCGTCTCGAGCGCCTCGAGCAGCTCGTCCTCTGCGTCGGAGGCGTCGAGCGTGTCGAGCGGATCGCGCCCGGCGGCGCGCTCGAGGGCCTCGCGCTGCATCCCCACGAGCTCCTGAGCCTCGATCCGCTCCACGCCCGAGTCGACGAAGTAGCCGATCGTGGACGCCAGGACATCCACGGCCTCGCACATCTCGGCGGCGGCCCGCTTGGCCGCGGCCGCCGGGTTGTTCAGCTCGTGCGCGAGGCCGGCCGCCATCGTGCCGAGCGCCGCCAGCCGCTCGCGGTTCTGCTCGATCGCGGTGATGTGGCCGATCACAGGGCGCATCTGGCGCATCATCCGGCGGTGCACCGAGCGCTGGCCGAGGGCGAGCTCGAAGAAGTCGTCGGGCGGGATCACGGCGATGCGCAGCGGGGTCTCGGCCTGCATCGTCACGCCGAACGGACCCTCGGTCAGCACGGCGATCGCGCCCATCCACGTGGGCGCGTGATGCTGACCGGCAGGCTCCGAGCGGCCGTTCTCCTCGAGCGATGCCTGCACCGTTCCCTCGAGCAGCAGGATCAGGCCGCCAACCGGTCCAGCGGGATTCGCGATCACGTCGCCGGCCGGAACGTCGCGCACCCGCGCCACGGCGGCCCAGCGTGCCAGCTCCTCGTCGTCCAGGTCGTCGAACAGGTCGATCCTGCGCAGGTCCTGAAGGAGCGTCGTGGCGACGCTCATGCGCTCGCGAGGTACTCGTGGATGAGCGATACCGCCATCGACCCCTCCCCCACCGCGCTCGCCACGCGCTTGATCGAACGAGCGCGCACGTCGCCGGCCACGAACACGCCGGGCACGCTCGTCTCGAGCACGTAGGGGTCGCGCTTGAGGGGCCATCCCGCTTCG
>DASYMP010000242.1:0-7069 GCA_036009005.1 Thermoleophilaceae bacterium
CTCGTGCGCTTCCTCGGCTTCACAGGAGCAGTGGGCGTGCGCACGGCTGAAGGAGAGACGCCGCCCGTACGGCCGCTCGGCGAAGTGCTCGTGGAGGGCGCCTTCGTGCCGGAGGAGCCCGGTGCCACACCTCCCGAGGAGCTACCGCCCCCGGAGGAGCTGCCGCTCGGCGCGCCGGCCGGAGCGGTGGTGCCGCCGGTTGCCGCCGTGGCGGTGGATGCGCAGGCCAGCGCGAGCATGAGCACCGCGACGGCCAGCGTGAGACGAACGAGCTTTTCCCCCTGCATGGGAATTGGGATCGGACCCGCCGTCGCGGCCGCTTAGAAACATCCTCCAAACCTGGCCATGTTCCTCACTCGCCGTGCGCGGGAACAACCAGCCATGGCCATCTCCCCACCCCGCTACCAGCAACTCACGCTCCCGGGCGAGCGGCACGTGGTGGTGGCCGAGGGCGCGATCGACATTCGCACCGCACCGCTCCTCGCGGCGGCGCTCGACGAACCGATCGAGCACGGCAAGACGCACGTCGTGCTCGACATGAGCGGCGTGAGCTTCGTCGACTCGATGGCGGTGCACGTGCTCATGGGCGCGGCGCGCGAGTTGCGTCAGCGGTTCGGGAAGCTGGTGCTCGTGTCGGGCGAACCCAACGTGCGGCGCGTCTTCGAGCTGGCCCGGCTCGATCTGATGGCGCCCGTCTACGAGACGCGCGAGGCCGCTCTCCGCGGGCTCATAGACGCGTAGTGGCCATCCTCGTAGCGGGCGAGGCGCTGTACGACCTCGTGGTGCGCGACGGCGACTCGATCGCCGCACATCCGGGTGGCGGCCCGTTCAACACCGCGCGCACGATCGGGCGCCTGGAGCAGCCGGTGGCGTACCTCGGCCGCCTGTCGACCGACCGCTTCGGACGCACCCACGAGCGCCTGCTCGCCGAGGACGGCGTGAGCCTCGGCGCCGTCGTGCGCACCGAGGACCCCACAACGCTCGCGCTGGCGGAGCTCGACGAGCACGGCGGCGCGCGCTACCGCTTCTACGAGCGCGGCACGGCGGCGCCGGGGCTCACGACGGAGGACGCCCTCGGGGCGCTACCGGACACCGTCGACGTGCTGCACGTGGGGACGCTCGGCCTGACGCTCGAGCCTGTCGCGACTGCACTCGAGGCCGTGGTGGAGCGGCTCGCGCCCAACGCGCTGGTAGCCGTTGACCCGAACGTGCGCCCATGGGCGATCGCCGACGAGGCCGCCTACCGCGCGCGGCTCAGGCGCGTACTCGCACACGCCCACGTGCTCAAGGTGAGCGAGGAGGATCTCGACTGGCTCGACCCGGGGAAGGACCCGATCGAGGCGGCGACGGAGATGCTCGCCCTCGGCCCGTACGTCGTCCTCCTCACGCGCGGAGCGAACGGCGCCGTGGTGATCTCGGCCGGGGGCGCCGAGACCACCGCCGTGGAGGCGCCCGCCGTGAAGGTGGTGGACACGATCGGCGCTGGCGACGCCTTCGGCGGCGGCTTCCTCGCCCGCTGGCACGCGGAGGGCCACGACCGCGACGCCCTCAAGAACCACGCGCAGGTCGTTGAGGCAACGCGCTACGCCGCGCTCGTCGCGGCGCTCACGTGTGCGAAGCCGGGCGCGTCGCCGCCGCGACTCGAGGAGCTCAGGGAATCGTGACGGCTGTGCTCGAGCGCGCCGGCTTGGCCTGAGTCGTGTAGATCGCGCCGGTCGGCGCCGCGATCATCACGAAGCGGAAGCGCCCGTGCAGGCCGGTCACGTCGATCCACTGCTCGTGGTAGGTGGCCGGGTAGATGTCCGACCAACCCACCGAGGTGCCGAGCGTGACGCGCTTGATCGAGTTGCTCTGGCTGCAGCCGGGATAGTGAAAGCTGCGCGGCGAGCCGCGGAGGGACGGGCGGGTGTGCTTCAGGTCGCGCAGGCAGTACAGGATCTTCGGCCCCGTGCGGATGCGCTTGACGGGCCGGTCCTTCGAGTCGACGCTCCACAGCTCGAAGCGCGCCGCGTTGCGCAGCTTCCAGTACCGGTACTGGCCGGGGATCGACTTGAACCCGAGCCGCGCGCCCGTGCGCACCGTGATGTAGCCCCCGCCGCGCTTGTAGATCCGCTGCGTGGCCGACATCGAGTAGGTGCCGGTGCGCTTGCCGTGCAGTTCGACCGGCCCCTTGCCAACGCTGTTCAGCGAGCTGGTGGCGCGCAGCACGAGGTGCCCGGAGCTGCGCCGCTCGAAGTACAGGGACGAGGGCTTGCTCATCGTGACCGTGGGGCAGAGCAGCTTGGCCGCCTCTGCGGTGAGGCACGGATTCGGGTCGTACTTATCCGGGCCCGGGCCTGGGCCTGTGCCGGTGCCGGTGCCGTTGCCAGTGCCGGTGCCGGTGCCGCCTGTGCCCGTGCCGCCGGTGCCTGCTCCGCCAGCCGGGCCGGCGGGCAGGCAGGCGGCGGCCACCGCCGCCGCGGCAAGCCCCGTGAGCACCCGGTTTCGCCTCACCCCCACGACCGGAAATCTAGCCACCGAATGGCGGCCGGTCGAAGCGAGCACGAACCTTCTTGCCCCCGAGCCGCCCGCTGAGGACTCCCTTACGGCTCAGGCTGAGCTTCCCGGCCGACGCCGCAGCGCCCGTCACCTTCAGCGTCCCCGCGGGATGGCGCCCGGTACCGAGCGAGCCGGTCACGGCCACGCCGGGGACGAGCGAGAAGCGATCGAGGTGCAGCTTCCCTCCGCGTTCGAACCAGCGTCCGGCGCGCAGGCCGCCTCCGCTCGGGCGGTCGAGCAGGATCGCGATCTCCCCCTGCTCGCGGTAGACGTCGGTGAGCGTGAGCAGCGTCGTGGCGAGCGTGCGGCCCCGGCGGCCCGAGCTGCCCCGGTACGGCGCAACGTCGGCGAGCTTCGCCGGCAGGCGCGGCTTGACGCGCGGGCCGCGCTGGGCAGCTGCGCAGAGGCCCGGGCCGATCGGCTTGTCGGCGAAGAAGCGCTTCACGGCTGTGGCCGCGCACTTCGCTCCCGGCTGGCCCAGCACGGCGTGGCCGTGCTTGGGCACGGTGACCACGCTGGCGTGCGCGAACCGGGCCGCGACGCGCTGCCCGGCCTCGACCGGCGTGCGCATGTCCTCCTCGCCCTCCAGCACGAGCACGGGCACATCCGGCAGCGGGCCGGGTGCCAGGTCGGGCGCGGTGGCAGCCGCGGGCCAGCGCAGGCACTGGAGCAGCAGGCTGTTGGCGTCGAGCGCGAGTGCCGTGCCGCGGTCGAACGGGGCGAACGCCGAGTCCGGTATCGCCGCCGCCTGCTCGCGTGCCTGGCGCAGGCGCTCCTCGCCCGGAGCGGCGGTGCGGTCCCACGGAAGCGGTGCCTCCTCACACAGCGTCGCGGTGAAGAGGCTGAAGCTGAGCGACTCCACGGCGTCGGGCGGCACGGGAATGTCGGGCAGCCGGTCGAAGCGGTGCTCGAGCCGCAGCAGCGGCGCCGGGTCGCCGAGCACGGCGCTGCGGATGGCTCCCGGGTACTCGGTGCGGGCGCTCGGCAGAAGGTCGCCGGCGCGCAGCAGCGCGTACAGGTCGCGTTCCGTGAGCTTCACCGTGCGGCGGTGGCCGTTGCGGCCGATGAACGGGCCGCGCAAGGGGGCGGCGCGAAGCCGGGCGGCGAGGGTCGTCACGTCCGCCGCCAGGTCGGGCGTCACGCCGGAGCACTCGGCCCGGCACACCTCGCTCAGCACGCGGGGCGTGGCGGCGAACGAATCGAGGTCGAAGGGGCTCTGGCCCTCGGTGGGCACGACCGAGTCGAGGATCAGGCGGTCGACGTGCTCCGGGTAGCGCAGCGCGTATGCCACCGCGACCTTCGTGCCGTAGGAGACGCCGTAGATCGTGATGCGGTCGTCGCCGACCCGCTTGCGCACGGCCTCCATGTCCTCCACCGAGTCGCGCGTCGTGTACAGGGCACGCTTGGGACCGAGCCGGTTGGCGCACGCAGCGGCACGCACGTCGACCGGCCGCTTGGTCTCGCGCTCGAGCTCGGGGCAGTTGAGGACGCCCGACTTGCCGGTGCCGCGCTGGTCGAACACCACCATGTAGCTGCCCTTGGGGAGGTCGAGATCGCGGTTGAAGCTCTCGCTCACCGTGCTGTTCCCCTGCCCGGGCCCGCCCGCGAGCGCGAACACCGCCTGCTTGCCGCCGCCCGGCGTGCGCTCCACGTACAGCTTGACCTTGCCGGCGATGGCGCCCGAGCGGTCGAGCGGAACCGTGACGTGCGTGCACTCGAACGGGCTGCTGCCGCACTTCGTCCCGAAGCCGGCGGCGGCCTCGGCGGTCGAGGGGGCCAGGGCGAGCAGGGGCAGGAGGAGGCCGAAGCCGATTCGGTATCGCATGGCCGGGAACCTAGCGAGCGAGCCGGAGGATTTCGCGCGCCTGGTCAGTTGATGACACCGGGCGCCCGAGCTCGGCGGCCAGCCGCACGACGCGTTCGACCAGCTCGGCGTTCGTCGCGAGCCTCCCCGGGCCGAGGTGGAGGTTGTCCTCGAGCCCGGTGCGCACGTGGCCGCCGGCGATCAGGCAGTAGGTGTTGAGGGGGAGCTGGTGGCGGCCCGGGGCGCAGACCGACCATGGGGCCCCCGGCGGCAGCAGCCGGCGCATGTGCTCGACCTGCTCGATCGTCGCCGGAACGCCGCTGCCTGGGATGCCCACGACGAACTGGACGCGCAGCGGGTCGCCCAACAGTCCCTCCTCGCGCAGCTGGAGCGCCAAGCCCACGAAGCCCGTGTCGAAGCACTCGAGCTCCGGCTGCGTGCCGGCTTCCCTGAACGCCTCGGCCATGCGGCGCAGGAACGGCAGGTCGCCCTCGAAGATGCGCTCGCCGAAGTTCACCGTGCCGCAGTCGAAGCTCGCGAGCTCGGGCTCGAGGCGCAGCAGCTCGTAGCGCTCGTCGCGGGTCGCGCGGCCGCCGGCGGTGCCGGTCGAGAGGTTGAGGATCGCCTCGCAGCCGCGCGCCCTGACGCGCTCGACGAGGTCTTCGTACGCGGCCGCGTCCTGAGTCGGCGTGCCGTCGGGTTCCCGCGCGTGCAGGTGGATCACAGCGGCCCCGGCCTGCCACGCGGCAAGGGCAGCGTCGGCGATTGCGTCGGGTGTGATCGGCAGGTTTGGCCGCTTCTCCGGGTCGGGCGGCTGCGAGCCGGTCACGGCGCACTGGATCACGACGGGGTCGGCCATGGGCGCAGAGGGTAGCCCTCCGGCCCTAAACGTATGATGTATCATCTAATCGCACATCATAGGTTCTGCACGGGAGGCGGGAGCATGTGGCCAGACGACGTTGACGAGATCCTCGACAGCGACCAGGTGGTGGCGCTTGGGTACTGCACTCCCGCGAACGGAGTCGTGCTCACGCCGCTCACGAACTTCGCCCTCAGAGACCGCGACGCAGGCATCCTCACGGCCGTGAACAGCTCCGTCGGCGTGTGGCGCAAGCTCGAGCGCATCCGCCGGAATCCGCGCATCGCCCTCGCCTACCACACACGTACACACGGCTTCAGCGAGCGTCCCGAGTACGTACTGGTGCAGGGCACGGCCACCCTCAGGCCGCCCGACCCGCACTACCCAAAGACGATCCAGCCGACCTGGGAGCGCTTCGCCGGTCCCGTCGACATCGGCCGCGTCTGGAACTGGTGGCTGCGCGTGTACAACCTACGCATCCCGATCGAGATCGCGGTCGAGCGCGTGATCGTGTGGCCCGACCTCGCATGCGGTGGGGCGCCCCGGATATACGGCACGCCGATAACCAGCCCGCCCGAGCCGCAGCGCGCTCCCAAGAACGGGACAGGCCCGCGCATCGACCAGCGGCGGGCCGCCACGCGGGCGAGCAAGCTCGAGAACGTGCTGCTCGGCTGGGTGGGCGCGGACGGCTACCCGCTCGCCGTGCCGGTGCGTGTACGCCAAGCCACCGTCCACGGCATCGAGCTCGAACCGCCCGAGGGCCTCGTACCGCGCGGCGGCAGGCGCGCCGGACTGCTCGCCCACGAGTTCGCCCGCTACACCGCCGGCCAGAACCAGCGCAAGCACACGGGGTGGCTCGAGGCCGAGCCCGGCGCGAGCACCGTTCTCTACGCCCCCCACACCGAGGCCGGCTACCACATGCCGTCGTCGATGACCGTCTACCGGCTCGCCGCGGGAGCCGGCACCAGGCGCGGCGTGCGGGGCGCACGCGCTGCTGGAATCGCCCCGCCGTTACGCTCCGGCAGATGGACCCCCTCTTCGAGCTCGGGCTCCTGATCAAGGCGGGTCAGCGCGACTTCGAGCGCCGGGCCAACGACGCCATGCGCCCGCTCGGCCTGACCGGCGCCCAAGCCGACGCGCTCACCGTCATCAAGCAGGCCGGTCCGCTGTCGCTGAAGGAGCTCGGCGAGCTGTTGATCGCGGAGGCGGGCCACCCGAGCCGGCTGGTCGACCGGCTGGTGGAGGCGGGGCTCGTCGCGCGGACGCCCGCCGAGGACGACCGCCGCCGCATCGTCCTCGAGCTGACCCCGAGAGGGCGGCGGCTCGAGAAGCGCGTCGACGCGGCGCGAAACGAGGTGCTCGAGATGGGGCGGCTCCTGATCGGCGAGCGCGACCTCGAGCCGATCCTGCAGTTGCTGCGCGACCTGGCCCAGTTCTCTCCATACGGGGAGCTCGTGGACAGGCGCCGCGCGTTATATGAGGGTCAGCCCGCCGGGACCGGGTAGTGGCCACAAGAGGAATGGCGAAGGAGGAGCTCAGATGACGAACCTGACCGGGATCCTGGCGGAGACGGTTGCCGAGCACGGCGACCGCACCGCCATCAAGCTGGACGACCTGGAGATCCCGTACACCGGGCTCGACGAGGGCAGCGCGCGCGTTGCCGGGCTCCTCAAGGCGAGGGGAGTGGAGCCGGGCGACCGCGTCGGGTTGATGCTGCCGAACCTCCCCTACTTCCCGTTCGCGTTCTTCGGGGTGCTGCGCGCAGGCGCGGTCGTCGTACCGATGAACCCGCTGCTGAAGGAGCGCGAGGTTGCGTTTCACATGAAGGACTCGGGCGCCAAGGTCCTGCTCGCCTGGATGCAGTTCGC
>DASYMP010000243.1:0-16991 GCA_036009005.1 Thermoleophilaceae bacterium
CGGCGGTCCCGTGGCCGGCGTGGCGGCGGTGCAGGAGGAGATCGGCGCGCATGGCGCCCGCGTGATGGCTTATGGCGTCGAGCCGGATCTCGCCGTGGTGGTGGACGTGACGCACGCCACCGACGCTCCCGGAGTGGATCCCGGGGAGATCGGCGACCACGGACTCGGGAGCGGTCCGGTGATCACGCGCGGCGCGGTGGTGAGCCGGCCTCTCAACGACCTGCTCGACGAGGCGGCCCGCGCCGAGGGCATCGAGTGCTCGACCGAGGCGTCGGGTGCCTCCACTCACACCGACGCCGACATGATCCATTTCAGCCGCGGCGGGATCCCCACGGCCGTCGTCTCGATCCCGCTGCGCTACATGCACTCCCCGGTCGAGCTTGTGCAGCTCGCCGACGTGGAGAACACGATTCGCCTGCTCACAGCGCTTGCGCTGCGGCTCGAGGCGGACAGCACGCTCACGCGCTGGTAGCTAGGCCAGCGAGGGTTCGAGCACTGCCTGCGCCACCTGCGCGGCCACTGCCTCGGGCGTGAGCCCGACCTCCTCGCGGAGGAGCGACGGCTGTCCGTGCGTCACGTAGCGGTCCGGCAGCCCGAAGCGGAGCACGCGCGTGTCGCGCAGCAGGTCGCTGTCGGCGAGGTGCTCGAGCACGCCCGAGCCGAATCCGCCGGCCAGCACGTTCTCCTCGACCGTCACGAGCACGTCGTGGTCGGCCGCGAGCCGCTCCACCAGCTCGGTGTCGAGCGGCTTGGCGAAGCGGGCGTCCGCCACTGTGGCATCGAGGCCGTGCGCGTCGCTCAGGCTCTCGGCGGCGCCCAGCGCCACGCTCACCCCGTAGCCGTACCCGAGGAACGCGACCGTCTCGCCCTCCTGGAGCAGCTCGCCGCGGCCGATCTCGATCGGCTCGGGGCGCAGCGGCAGCTCGACTCCCTCGGCCTCGCCGCGCGGGTAGCGCAGCGCCACCGGGCCGTCGTCGTAGACGAGCGCGGTATGGAGCATGTTCACGAGCGCTGCCTCGTCGCGCGGCGCCATCTGGACCATGTGCGGCAGGCAGCGCAGGTAGGAGATGTCGAAGGCGCCGTGGTGGGTCGGGCCGTCGTCGCCGACGAGCCCGGCACGATCCATCGCGAACACGACGTTCAGCTTCTGGAGGCAGACGTCGTGGACGATCTGGTCGTACCCGCGCTGAAGGAAGGTCGAGTAGATCGCGACTACCGGCTTCGCTCCCTCGAGCGCCAGCCCGGCGGCGAACAGCACCGCGTGCTGCTCGGCGATGCCCACGTCGTAGTAGCGCTCCGGGAGCGCCTTCTGGAGCAGGTTGAGGCCGGTGCCCGAGTTCATCGCGGCGGTGATGCCCACCACCCGCTCGTCGCGGCGCGCCTCCTCGACGAGCGCCTCGCCGAAGACGGTCGTGTACTGAGGCGGCGCGGGCGGCGCCGCGCTCTTCGCGCGCGCCGGGGCCGGCTTCTGCTTCGGCGCCGCGCTGCCGTTGACGATCGAGCCCGGCTTGGCGGCGTGCCACTTCTCCATGCCCTCGAGCCCGCCCTCCTCGGCGGGCGCGAAGCCCTACCCCTTGACCGTCTTGCAGTGCACCACGACGGGCCGCTCGGCCTCGAGCGCCTCGCCGATCGCCTGCCGGAGCGCCTTCACGTCGTGGCCGTCGATCACGCCCACGTAGGCGAGGTCGAGCTCCTCGAAGAACAGTCCCGGCGCCCAGTAGGCCTTCAGCGACTCCTTCAGGATCGGCCCGAGCCGCTCGATCTTGCTGCCGATGCCCGCGGGCAGCTTGGTGAGCGTCTCCTCGACGTCCTCGCGGGCGTGGTACAGCTTCGGATTCAGCCGCATGCGCGTGAACAGGCGCGACAGGGCGCCAACGTTCGGGGCGATCGACATGCCGTTGTCGTTCACCACGATCACGATCGGCACGTCCATGCCGCCGGCGTTCAGCAGCGCCTCGAATGACACTCCGCCGGTGAGCGCGCCGTCGCCGATCACCGCGACGACCTTGCCGTCGGGAGCGGCGCCGCGGCGCATCGCCTCCTTGATGCCGACCGCGTAGGACACGCTGGTCGAGGCGTGGCCGGCGCCCATGATGTCGTGCTCGGACTCCGCCATCGAGCAGAAGGGAGCGAGGCCGCCGTACTTGCGGATCGTGTGGAGCTCGTCGCGGCGACCGGTCAGGACCTTGTGCGGGTAGGCCTGGTGGCCCACGTCCCAGAGCACCTTGTCGCGCGGCGAATCGAGCAGCGAGTGGATCGCCACGGCGATCTCGCAGGCGCCGAGGTTGGCGCCGAAGTGGCCGCCGATCTCGCCGATCGTGTCGATGATCAGCTCGCGGACCTCCTGGGCGACCTGGACGAGCTGGTCGTCGTCGAGGCCCTTGAGGTCGGCGGGGCCGTCGATCTGGTCTATGAGCGTGGAGGTCATGTGGTGCGAGTGAGGATGTAGTCGGCGATCTGGCCGAGTCTTCCGGTGGCCCCGTCGGCCTCCGCGAGGGCGGCTCTGGCGGCGGCGTGGCTCTCCTTCGCCAGCTCTCGTGCCCGGTCGAGGCCGAACACACTCACGTAGGTCGCCTTGCCGTGGCGTTCGTCGGAGCCCTGCGGCTTCCCGAGCTCTGCGTCGTTGCCCGTCACGTCGAGGATGTCGTCGACGATCTGGAACACCACGCCGAGCTCGGCCGCGAAGCGCCGGAACGGCATTGTGGCAGGTCCGTCGACGCCCTCGAGCGCCAGCACCGACCCCACCGAGGCTGCGATCAGCGCTCCGGTCTTCAGCTCGTGCAGGCGGCGCAGGTCGGGCTGCTCGGCGGCGTCCACGTCGAGGAACTGGCCGCCCACCATCCCGTGCGTGCCGGCGGCGGTCACCAGCTCGCGTACCGCCGCAATCAGGTGCGCCGGGTCGCCCGTCTGCTGCTCGAGCACGAGGCGGAGCGCCTCGGCGAACAGGCCGTCGCCGGCGAGGATCGCCACGTCCTCGCCGAATGCCACGTGGCAGGTCGGCTTGCCGCGGCGGAGCTCGTCGTCATCCATCGCCGGCAGGTCGTCGTGGATGAGCGAGTAGGTGTGGATCATCTCGATGGCGGCGGCGAGCGGGAGCACCTCGGCGGGGTCGCGGCCCACCGCCTCCGCGGTGGCGAGCGCGAGCACCGGGCGGATGCGCTTCCCGCCCGCGAGCAGCGAGTAGCGCATGGCCTCCTCGAGCCGGGCGGTGCCGGGCTCCGCGGCGAAGCGAAGCCGCTCGAGGTAGTTGTCGACCTTGTCCTGGAGCTCGACCGGGTAGGCCGCGGCCTGCACTGCGTTCAAAGGAGGCGCTCCTGGCCCTCCGACTCGGCCGCGCCGCGCGCGCGGGCATCGATCTCCGAGCCGAGCCGAGCGGCGATCTCGGCACAGCGCTCCACCAGGTCGGCGGCCTCGTCGGCGTCGATCGCGTCGGCGCGGAGCTTGTCCGCCACCGCCTCCAGCTCCTCGGCCAGCGCGGTCAGCGAGTCGGGCGAGTTCACTCTGTCTCCTCCCTCTGCACCGCGCCGAGCACCCCGTTCACGAATCCGGGGGCGTCGGCCGAGCAGAGCTCCTTGGCGGCCTCGACCGCCTCGTCGATCGCAACCTCAGCGGGGATGTCCGGGCGGCTGTGCATCTCGTGTAGGGCCACTCGCAGGATGTTGCGCTCGAGCGGCGCGATCCGATCGAGCGACCACCCGGTGGCGTGCTTCGAGATGGACTCGTCGAGCGCGCCGCGCTCGGCCTCCACCCCCTCCACCAGCTCGCGCGTGAACGGGCTCGCGCCGCGCTCCACCAGCTCGGGAGCCGGCCGTCCGGTCACATCCGATTGGTAGAGGGCGACCACGGCGGCGCGTCGCTGGTCAGTGCGTCTCGACACAGCCGCTCACGCGCGCGAGACGTACTCGCCGGAGCGGGTGTCGACTCGGACCCTGTCGCCCACGTTCACGAACAGCGGCACGCGCACGACCACGCCGGACTCGAGCGTGGCGGGCTTGTCGCCACCGCCGCTCGCGGTGTCGCCGCGCAGCCCGGGCTCGGTCTCGGCCACGCCCAGCTCCACGGCGCTCGGCACCTGGACGTCGCTCGGCGCGTCGTCCACGTAGAGCATCTCGATCTCCTCGTTCGGCAGGACCCACTTGAGCGACTCGGCCACGGCCTCCTGCGGGACGGCCAGCTGCTCGTAGGTCTCCGTGTCCATGAAGTGGGCCTCGGTGCCATCCGAGTAGAGAAAGGTCATCTTGCGCGACTCGGTACGGACGGGCCGGAACTTCTCCCCGGCCCGGAAGGTGCGGTCGATCACGGCGCCGTCGCCGGAGCGCTTCAGCTTCGTGCGGACGAACGCCCCGCCCTTGCCGGGCTTGACGTGCTGGAAGTCGACGATCTTGAAGATCGTGCCGTCGACCTCGATGTGAGCGCCGTTCTTGAACTGGTTGGTGCTGATCATCTGCGGGCCGAAAGGCTAGCTTGCGATAGAACCTCAGCGTGCGCGGCCTCCAGCATCAGACGTCGATCTACGCGCGCGGAGTCAGCGGTGAGCGGCCGCGCGTGCCCACGGACGCCACGCTGCTCGAGGAACGCGCTCGCGAGGCGATGTCCGAGGAGGCGTTCGCGTACGTGGCGGGCGGCGCGGGAACCGGCGCGACGATGCGCGCGAACCGTGCCGCGTTCGACCGCTGGCGGATCGTCCCGAGGATGCTGCGCGACGTGTCGCAGCGCGACCTCCGGGTCGAGCTCTTCGGCCGCACGCTCCCCGCACCGTTCCTCGTCGCCCCGATCGGCGTGCTCGAGATGGCGCACCGGGAGGCGGAGCGTGCCGTGGCGCGGGCGCTGCGGGACGAGGGCGTGCCGATGGTCTACTCGAGCCAGGCCTCGGTCCCGATGGAGGAGGTCACCGGCATCCTCGGGGACTCGCCGCGCTGGTTCCAGCTCTACTGGAGCACCCGCGACGAGGTCGTCGAGAGCTTCGTGGGGCGCGCGGAGGCGTGCGGCTGCGAGGCCATCGTCGTGACGCTCGACACCACCCTGCTCGGCTGGCGCACCCGCGATCTCGACCTCGGCTGGCTGCCGTTCCTGCGAGGCATGGGGATCGCCCAGTACACGAGCGACCCGGCCTTCACGAAGCTCCTGTCCGAGGCGGCGGAGGGCCCGCAGCCGCCGGAGCCGAAGCGAACGCTCGCGGCGCTCCGGACCCTGATCCGGCTCACGCGGAACTACCCGGGGGCGTTCGTGCCCGCGCTGCGGTCGGGCCGGGCGCGGGCGGCCGTGCAGCGCTTCGTGCAGATCTACTCGCGCCCCTCGCTCAGCTGGGAGGACCTGCCCTTCCTGCGCGAGCGCACCAAGCTCCCGATCGTCCTGAAGGGCATCCTCCACCCGGACGACGCGCGCCGCGCGGTGGACGAGGGAATCGACGGGATCATCGTCTCGAACCACGGGGGCCGTCAGGTGGACGGGGCGATCGCGACGCTGGACGCCCTGCCCGCGATCGCGGCCGCGGTGGACGAACGCATCCCGGTCCTGCTCGACAGCGGCATCCGCAGCGGAGCCGACATCTTCAAGGCGCTGGCCCTCGGAGCCCGGGCGGTGCTGCTCGGGCGGCCGCACGTCTACGGGCTCGCGCTCGCGGGCGAGGCCGGCGTGCGCGAGGTGTTGACCAACTTCATCGCCGACTTCGACCTGACGATGGGCCTCTCCGGCTGCCGCTCGGTTGACGAGATCACGGCCGGGGCGCTGGTGCCGGCGCCAGCAGGCGCCGAAGGTCAGCCTCCACCTCGTTAGGCGTCTCGGCGAGCTGCCGCCAGGTGATGCGGACCACCCGCCATCCGGCGGCCTCGAGCCGGCGGTCACGCGCGCGGTCCGTCTCGAACGCGTGCGTGCCGCCGTGGCTCGCGTGCCCGTCGAGCTCGACGACGAGGCGCTGCTCCGGCCAGGCGCAGTCGACCTCGAGCCCTTCGATCAGGACGTTCGTCTTCGGCAGCGGGAGGCGTCGGCTGATCAGGAAGGCCTGGAAGCGCTCTTCGAGCTCGCTTCGGACTCGAGATAGACCGCGCTGAGCTTCCTCAACTACGGCTTTTATGGTTGGGATGCCGGGTTTGCGTGGGTATCTCCTCGCCAGGTCGCCTAGCCAAAGTTGGTCGCGCAGGCCCAGCTGTTCGGCCTGGCGTACCGCGCTTCTCAGCTGGTCTCGTTGAACGACGGCACCGAGGTCGAGCAGTGTTCGCGGGACGGTGGTGGTCGGGATTCGCTCGTGCGTGGTGATCTCGTCCTTCGGCAGATTCGCCCAATGAAGCCGCATGCCGGGGCGCGCCTTGCGCCCTCGCGGAACCGTGACCTCGATCCGGTTTCCCCCTCGAATGCCCCACAACGCCGCCGCCGCCCGGTGGCTCAGCACCGCGCCGTTTCCGCATGCGAACACGGCAGCCAGCCAACGCCCGTGCCGAGTAAGGCGATGGCCGGCGACGGTGTAGACGCCGCGATGGACCCGCCGGAGCCGCCCGATCTTCACCCTGTGATCGAGCGCGTCGCTTCCAACGCCAAGCTCTAAGAGCTGGGCCCGGGTGACCAGGCCGTGCTGTTCTTCCGCGACCCGTCCGATCGCCCGATCCAGCGGATGATGTCTGACTTTGCCGTGCATTACACGGTTAAGTCAGACACGGTCCGAACCTCACCCCCTCAATGCCCGGCTCACGGCGCGCGGCCCTCCTCGGAGAGCTTCTCCATGTGCGCCCTCAGCGTCAGCGCCGCCGCGCCGCGCAGCGGTTCTGGGACCTCCGGCCACGCTGCGTCGAGGAGCTCGTCCTCGGTGCGGAGGCCTGAGGCGAGCGCTTCGAGGAGACGGCGTTCGCGGTCGAGGCGGTGGGCGATGTAGGAGTCGAGCTTGGCGGCGGGGTCCTCGACGTACGGGCCGTGGCCCGGGCACAGCAGCTCAAGGTCGAGCGAGCGCAGGCGGCGCAGCGAGTCGAGATATGCGGACAGCGAGCCTTCGCCCGGACTGATGAAGACGCTGCCCTCGCCGAGCACCGTGTCGCCGGTGAAGCAGACGCGGTCCATCACGAGACAGACGCTGTCCGCCGAATGGCCCGGCGTGCCCACAGCCTGGAACGGGCCCACGACATCACCGTCCCTGGGCAGCGTCACGGGAACATCGAGAAGAGGCGCGGCCTCCGCATGATCGGCATGCGAGTGAGTCAGAACCACCGCCTCGATGCCGTCGTGCGCAGCGCCCCGAATCGCGTCGAGGTGCGACGGATCCGCCGGCCCGGGATCCACGACCCACCGGCCCACCACGTACGTGTTGGTCCCGTCCAAGGTGAGCGCCGACGCGTTCGCCGCCCGCACGCGTATGACGCCCTCCGGCACCGGCACATACGGGTTTCTACCCGAGTATCCTCGCCCACGTTGGGCTCGCAATCCAATAAGGGTGACTCTGCCCGAGAAAGGCGAGCGTTCCCGCTCGCGCTTCTTGGCATGGCAGTGGTGGCGATTGTCGACCTCAGCGTCGACACGTTTGCGCTGCTCGCACAGCTGCTCCTGGTCGGCCCGCTGATCGCCGCGACCGGGGCGACCGTGCGCCAGACCGTGATGGTCTCCGTGCTTGCGGTCCTCCTCTCCGTGCCGCTGGTGGCGATCGGCCACGCGGACGCCTTCGGAGGCGACCGGCACTTCGTGGCCACGGCGGTGCTGCTGATCGGTGGGGCGCTGGCGACGGTGATCTCCCGCCTGCGCGGCCAGCGGGAGCGCGATGCCGCGCGGCTCCAGGCGCAGTACGGCGTGGCGCGCGCCATCGGCAGCGCCGAGAGCTTCGACGAGGCGGCGCCGAACCTGCTCGCGGCGATCGCGAGGCCGCTCGGCCGCGAGCTGGCGCAGTACTGGGCCAAGGGCGACGACGACAAGCTTCGCTGCGTGGCCGGCTGGTGCGAGGACGGCCTCGACTTCGCCCAGTTCGAGCAGGCGAGCCGCGAGCTCGTCGTGGAGATCGGGCAGGGGCTTCCGGGGCAGGCGTGGCAGGAGGGCCGCCCGGTCTGGCTCGGCGACGCCATCGCCGCCGGCGCGTTCATTCGCGCACGCGAGGCGGACGCCGCCGGGCTCCACGGAGGCATGGCCTTCCCGGTCACGAGCGGCGAGGAGCGCATCGGCGTGATCGAGCTGTTCTCGCGCGAGGTGCGCGAGCGCGACCCGGAGATCTACGCGCTCACCGAGGCGCTCGGCCGCCAGGTGGGCGAGTTCGTGGAGGTGCTGCGCGCGGACGAGGCCGTCCGCGCGAGCGAGGCACGCATGAGGGGGGTGCTCGACTCCGCGCTCGACGCGGTGATCACGATGAACGAGGACGGGCGCATCGAGGAGTTCAATCCCGCCGCGGAGAAGCTGTTCGGCTACTCCGCGGATGCCGTGATCGGCGAGGAGATGGCGGCGCTCGTGATCCCGCCGAGCCTGCGCGATCGCCATCGAGAGGGCCTGCGCCGCCACCTCGAGACGGGCGAGAGCCGCATCCTCGGCCAGCGGATCGAGCTGACCGGCATGCGCGCCGGCGGCGAGGAGTTCCCGGCGGAGCTGGCCGTCAACGCGATCACCGGGTCGGGCCCCCGGATGTTCATCGGCACGGTCCGCGATATCTCCGTTCGGCTCCAGGCCGAGACCGAGCGCGAGGAGGCCCGCTGGCAGCTCGAGGCGATCCTCCGCGGTGTGGCGGACGCGGTGACCGCCCAGGCGCCGGACGGCCGCTTGCTGTTCGCCAATGACGCCGCGGTGACGATGCTCGGCTTCGACTCACCCGCCGCGCTGCTCGAGGCTCCGGTGGCGACCATCATGAGCCGCTTCGAGATGCTCGACGAGCAGGGACTCCCCTTTCCGCTCGAGGCGCTGCCCGGACGCCGGGCGCTATTGGGCGAGGAGGGCGCGGAGTCGGTGGTGCGCTTCCGCGTCGAGGACACCGGCGAGGAGCGCTGGTCCGCGGTCAAGGCCACGCCGATCCGCGACAGCGACGGCCAGGTGACCATGGCGATCAACGTGATCGAGGACATCACCACGCACAAGCGCGCGGAGCTGGCCCAGCGCTTCCTCGCGCGAAGCGGCCAGGTGCTGGCCTCGTCGCTGAACCCGGACGACCTGCTCCAGGAGATCGCGAAGCTGGCCGTGCCGGAGGTGGCCGACTGGTGTGCGGTCGATCTCCTGGCCGACAACGGCGTACTCGAGCGCAAGGCGCTCGCACACGTGGACCCCGACGTGCTCGACCGCGCCATCCAGCTCGGCGAGCGCTATCCCACGGATCCGGACGCGCCCCAGGGCATGTACCAGGTGGCGCGCACCGGCCAGGCCGAGCTCTACCCCGAGATCCCCGACGAGATGCTCCGCGCGGGCGCCGTGGACGAGGGCCACTACCGCGAGCTCACGGCCATCGGGATGCGCTCGGCGATCGTCGTGCCGATGACGACGCACGGACGCACCGTCGGCGTGCTCACCTTCGTGAGCGGCCCCTCCGGGCGGCGTTTCGACCAGCAGGACGTGGAGCTCGCGCAGGAGCTCGGACGCCGCTGTGCCACCGCGATCGACAACGCGCAGCTCTACGCGGACCGCTCATACATCGCGCGCACGCTGCAGCAGAGCCTGCTTCCGGTGGAGCTGCCGGACATCCCGGGCGTCGAGACCGCGGCCCGCTTCCGCCCCACCGGGGAGGGCAACGAGGTCGGGGGCGACTTCTATGACATGTTCGAGACCGGCGACGACGGCTGGACCGTGGTGATGGGCGACGTGTGCGGCAAGGGGCCCGACGCGGCCGCCGTGACCGCCCTCGCGCGGTACACGCTGCGCGCCGCCGCGATGCGCGAGCGCGTGCCGAGCCGCAGCCTCGCGATCCTGAACGAGGCGCTCCTGCGCCAGCGCACCGACCGCCGCTTCTGCACCGTGGCCTACGCCTACCTCGACAAGCTGGATCACGGCGTGCGCGCCGCGATCTCGGCCGGCGGCCATCCGCTGCCGCTGCTCCTGCGCGTGGACGGCTCGGTGGAGTCGGTGGGCGCGCCCGGGACGCTCCTGGGCGTGGTCGGCGATCCGGACCTCGACGACCAGGAGGTGACGCTCCATCCGGGCGACGCGCTCGTCTTCTACACGGATGGGGTGATCGAGAGCCGCGCCGACTCGGACGGGGTGCTCGACGAGCGGCGGCTCGCCGAGCTGGTGGCCACCTGCGCGGGCCGCGACGCGGACGCGATCGCCGCCGCTGTGGAAGAGGCGGCGATTCTGTCCCAGCACGGCCGCCCGAAGGACGATATTGCCGTCCTGGTGCTGAGAATCGCCCCCTGATCCTCCATTTGGAGGAGATTGCGTCGGTGATGGGTGACGCATCCTGCGCTCCGGGTACAGCCTGGATGATGCCTGTCGACACTCATGGCGCCCGCATTCGCGGGCTTGAACAGCATGGCCGGGAGGGCCTCCGCATGCGGCTCACGAGCGGAACGGAGTCCGCCGCCGAAGCGCGCCGCGCTATCTCGCAGCTCAGGGCGGACCTCGATCCACCGCTGATGGAGACGCTTCGCCTGTTGGTGACGGAGCTCGTCACGAACAGCGTGCGGCACACAGACTGCGACTCGCTCACGCTCCGGATCGCGATCGGCAAGACCTCGGTCCTGACCGAGGTGGTGGACGACGGGCCGGGCTTCGACCCGAGCGCGGCCGCGTCGGACGATCCGGACTGCGGCTGGGGGCTGTTCCTCGTCGAGCGCCTCGCCCCGAACTGGGGCGTGGTCGTCGAGGGCGGGACGAAGCGTGTCTGGTTCGAGCTGAAGCGCGCCTAGAGCGTCAGCTGCGGGTCGTCCGGCTCAGGGACCTCCTGTCCCAAGAGCGCGCGGAAGCGCTGGGCGGCCGTGGGCGCGTCGTCGCCTCGGTTGTTGTTGAACGCCACGTGCACCTCGCGGGCGTCCTCCGCCAGCGCGCGGGCGCGGGCGGCGATCTCGCCCAGCTCCTCGTCCGTGTACTGCCAGGCGAAGCGCTCCGCCACGGACTTCCCGGTCAGGTAGCCCTTGGTGTTGCGCCCGTGCGCGCGCAGGTACGCGAGCGAGGGATTCGTGACCGCGTCGAGCGGGGGCATGATCTGGAAGTTGTCGCCGGGCGGGGTGTCCACGCCCACGAAGGTCACTCCCCGGTCCGCGTACCAGTCGAGCGTGGCCTCGCGTGCGTCAGCCTCGACCCAGTTGCGGTTGCGCAGCTCCACGGCCAGCCCGTGAGGCCCGAGGATCTGCACCACGCCGTCGAGCTCCTCGAGCCGGTGCTTGCGAGGCGAGAAGGCGGGCGTGAGCTGGAGCAGGTAGGCCCCGAACTTGCCGGCCTCCCTCAGCGGCGCCGTCTCCTCCACGAGCCGCTCCGCGAGCGGCCGCTCGAGCTCTGGCGTGCCATGCAGCGGGCGCAGGTCCGGCGGTAGCGACTCGACCGGCGCGGAATGGCGCGAGAGCGCGCGGTGCGCCTTCACGTCGAATCTGAAGCCCGGAGGCGTGATCTCGACCCAGCCGTGGACCGTGTTGCGGTCCGGCACCGCGTAGAAGCTCGAGTTCAGCTCGACCATGTCGAAGCGCTGGGCATACCAGGGCAGGCGCTCCTTGGCCGGCATCTTCGGCGGATACCACTCCTTCACGAAGCCGGGGTCCGCCCAGCTCGACGTGCCGACGATGATCGGACCTGCCATGCCCTGATATTGCCTACCCGCGGCGCCCGAAGCTGTGTGCCGCCGGTAGCACCGCGGTCAGCTCGCCGGCGTCGCTCGACCACACGCGGCGCGGCTCGATGTGGGTGACCTTCGCGGAGGGCAGGTCCGGGCGGTCGAGGCGCTCGATGCCGTCGACGATCACGTTGGTCGTTCCCTCGGCGGTTTGCACGCGTCCCGTGGCGAGCACGAGCGGCTCGGAGCGCACGGCAAGCCGGAAGCGCTCGTACACCGGTGGGGAGACGATCAGGTTGATCGTGCCGTGCTCGTCCTCGAGGAGCATGAACGTCGTGCCCTTCGCCGTTGCGGGCCGCTGGCGCGCGATCACGAGACCGGCCACGCGCACACGGCGCCCCTGCGCATCGCGCTCCAGCTCGACGCTCGTGCGAAGGTCCGCCGGGAGGCCCGGGCGCATCAGCTCGAGCGGGTGCTCGCGCAGCGTCACGCCGGTCGACCCGTAGTCGGCGAGCATCCGCTCCCAGGCGCTCAGCGCGCGCAGCTCGGGGCCCTCCTGGGGGTCGAGCGGCAGCGCGAGCTGCGTGCCCTCCGGCACCTGCATCCCGGGCACGGCCACGCCGAGCATCCAGAGCGCGCGGCGGCGCCTCGCGGCCGGCTGGCCCTCCACGAGCGCGTCGCAGGCGCCTGCCCAGGCGAGCCGCCCGAGCGTCTCGGCCGAGGCCCCGGAGCGGCCGGCGAGATCGCCGAGCGAGCGCCAGCCGGCGGCGCGCGCAGCCACCATCGCCCGTACCTCGGCTTCCTTCACCCCCGTCACGTAGCCGAGGCCCATGCGCACCGAGCCATCCTCGACCCTGCACTCCGCGGCGCTCCGCACCACGCAGGGCGGCAGCACCTCCACCCCGCGCCGCTGCGCCTCGTGCACCAGGGCATCGGGCGGGTAGAAGCCCATCGGCTGCTCGTTCAGGAGCGCGCAGAGGAACTCCGGGTGGTAGTGCACGCGCAGCCAGGTGGACTGGTAGGCGAGCAGCCCGAACGCCGCCGAGTGCGCCTTCGGGAAGCCGAAGCCCGAGAAGCCCACGATCTGCGTCCAGACGCGCTCGGCCACCTCCCGCGTGGCGCCACGCTCCTCCGCTCCCTGGATGAACTTCTCCTCGTAGGCCCGGATGGCGGCCTCCGAGCGCATCCGGCTCATCGCGCGCCGGAGCCCCTCGGCCTCCCCCGCCCTGAATCCGGCGAACGCCATCGCCACCTCGAGCACCTGGTCCTGGAAGACGATCGTGCCGAGCGTGTCGCGCAGCACCGGCTCGAGCGACGGATGCAGATATGGCACCTCGTAGTCCGGATCGGCGCGCAGCGCCTTGCGGTGCTCGATGTAGGGATGCACGGCGCCGCCGATGATCGGGCCGGGCCGCACCAGCGCCACCTGGACGGTCAGGTCATCGAGCGTCTCCGGCCGCGTCCGCTTCAGCATCTGCATCTGCGCGCGCGACTCGATCTGGAAGACGCCCGTCGTCTCGGCCTCCTGGATGCGCGCGTAGACCTCGGGGTCGTCATATGGAATGCGCGACAGGTCGATCTTCTCCCCGCGCACGCGCGCGATCTCGTCGATGCAGCGCTCCACCGCGGAGAGCATCCCCAGGCCGAGCAGGTCGATCTTGAGGAAGCCCGCGTCGCCGCAGGAGTCCTTGTCCCACTGGACCATCTGGCGCCCCTCCATCGAGGCCGGCTGGACGGGACAGAGGTCGATCAGCGGCTGGGTCGAGATCACCATCCCACCCGGGTGCTGGGACATGTGCCGTGGCAGGCCCCAGGCGTCGTGGGCGAGCTTCACGAGAGCGTCCCAGCGGGGAGAGCGCCGGCCGCGAGCGTCGGCCTGCGGCACCTCGTCCTCGATGTCACCGCGCTCCTTCCAGGGGTCCACCTGGCGCGCCAGCCGCTCGATCTCGCCCGGCGGCAGGCCGAGCGCCTTCGCGAAGTCGCGCACCGCCGAGCGCACCTGAAAGGTCGAGAACGCGGCCACGAGCGCGCAGCGGTCGCGCCCGTAGCGGTCGTGCACGCGTGGGATCAGCACGTCGCGGATGTCGCGCGGGAAGTCGAGATCGATGTCCGGCAGCGCCGTGAGCTCGTCGTTCAGGAAGCGCCCGAGGAGCAGCTCGTTCGCGATCGGGTCGATGTGCGAGAGCCCGGTGAGGTAACAGACGATCGAGGAGACGCTCGACCCGCGGCCGCGCCCCGGCGGCAGGAGCCGCCGCGACGAGTCGGGCCCGCGCACCTCGACAGCCACCTCGCGCGCCAGCTCGAGCATGTCCCTGTGGAGCAGGAAGAAGCCGGACAGGCCGAGGTGGCGGATCACGCGCAGCTCCTCGTCGAGCCGGGCGGCCGCCTCGCTCGAGTTGCCGTAGCGCTCCTCGAAGCGATCGCGGCAGAGCGTCGCGAGCTTCGAGTCCGCCTCGGGGTCCTCCGAGCCGGGATAGCGGTAGCCGAGGTCCTCGGTGAGGTCGAAGCTCACGCGCTCCGCCAGCCGGCCGCTCTCCTCGACGGCGTCGGGGTGCTCGCGGAAGCGCTCCGCCATCCGCTCGGGTGGCGCCAGCACGTGCGAGGAGTTGCCGCGCCGCAGCGGCTCGGTCTCGTCGAGCGTCTTGCCGAGGCCCACCGCGACCATCGCGTCCTGGAGCGCGAGCCGCTCGCGGTCGTGTACGTGGACGTTCCCTGTGGCGACGGTCGGCACGCCGAGCCGCTCGGCCAGCTCCGCGAGCAGGCGGTTGCGGCGCCTGTCGTGGCGCCAGAACGGGCGCTGGAGCTCGATGCGGAGCGCGTCCGGTCCGAACACGCCGGCGAGGCGGCGACCCACCGTGGCCGCCTCCGCGTAGCGGCCCGCCTCGACGCGCGAGGCCACGGCGCCGTCACGGGCGCAGCCCGAGAGACAGATGAGCCCGGCCGCGTAGGGCTCGAGCTGCTCGAGCGCGATGCTCGGGCTGCCGTCGAGCGGGTCCTGGCGGCCGCCGCCCTCGGTGAAGCCCTCGCGCGCCCAGCGGCGCGTGGGCCAGTGCGACGCCGTGAGCAGCCGGCACAGGTTCGTGTAGCCCTCGCGCGTCTCGCACAGGAGCGTGAGGTGAGTGCCGTCGTCGAGCGTCAGCTCGGCGCCCGTGATCGGCTTGATCCCGAGCGGCACGAGCGCCTGCGCCATCTCCATGGCGCCGTGGAGCCCGTCGTGGTCTGTCAGCGCAAGCGCGCCGTGGCCCTGCTCAGCCGCTGCCCCGGCCAGCTCGACCGGGTGAGACGCCCCGTCCAGGAACGAGTAGGCCGAGTGGCAGTGCAGCTCCGCATATGGCACGAACGTATGTTCCCATATCAGGCAACCGCCTCGTGCCGGCGACGGCGCTTTGCCTCGTAGAGCACCTGGTCCGCGCGCGCCACCAGGCGGTCGGGGCTCTCCCCCGGGTCGTAGAACGCGAGCCCGAAGCTCGCCTGGATCAGCTGGATCGGCTCGCGTGCGGCGCTCGACACGGCCTGCTCGAGGCGCCCCAGGACGCCCTCGGCATCGTCGCGGGTCGCGCCGGCGAGGACGATCGCGAACTCGTCGCCGCCGAGCCTGTAGGCGTCGTCGCGGCGCAGCCCGCTCCGGAGCGCCTCGGCGAGCAGCTTCAGCGCGACGTCGCCCGCCTCGTGGCCGAGCGTGTCGTTCACGTGCTTCAGGTCGTCCATGTCGCACAGGATCAGCGCGAACGCGGGATCCGGCTCGGCCACCTCGCGCGCCAGCCTCGCGCGGAAGGCGCGCCGGTTCAGGAGGCCGGTGAGCGCGTCGTGGGTCGCCTCGTGGCGAAGCTTCAGCTGCTGGTCGGCCGACTGGAGCGCGGCCACCGCCTGGTTCGCGAACAGGCGCAGCGCCTGGAGGCGAGCCCGCGTGGGCAGCAGGCGGTCGCGCGGCTCGTCGACCCAGATCACACCGCGGCGGCGGCCCTGCGGCTCGGTGAGCGGCACGATCAGCCAGTGGCGCGCCCACGCATTCGGTCCGCGCCCGTACAGCTCCGACTGGTAGGAGGCGGGTCCCGGCTGGCTGCGGAGGCGCTCGTCGGCCACCTCGGTCGGGAGCAGGTAGCAGCCGGCGATCTCGAACTCGTCGGTAAGCAGCGGCGCGAGTGAGTCGAGCGTGATCGCGTTGCTCACGCGTCGCTCTCCATGCCAGCCGCTCGACACGGCGGGCACGAGTGGCATGTCCGCGCGCGGGGCGAGCTCGATCACCACGGTCTCGAAGCCGAGCGCGACGCGGATGCCGTCGGAGACGGCCTGGAGGATGTCCTCCGGCGCGTCGGCCTCGGCCACGCGCGCGGAGACCTCGAGGATGCCCTCCAGCATGCGCTGGTGCTCCATGTCGCTCGCGGCGTCCTGCGCCATGCGCAGCGCGAGCGCCGCGTGGCGCGCGATCGCCACCAGCGCGTCGACCTCGTCGTCGGCCGGCCGGTAGCCGCTCTCGGGCTCGTCCACCGAGATCACGCCGATCAGCAGTCCCTTCGGGTCGCGCAGCGGCACGAACAGCGCATCCTCGGCAGTCCAGGCGTTCGGATCGTCGCTCGGCGCGATGCGCGGCACGTAGCTGTCGATCTGCATGCCCTCCCAGTCGAACTCGCCGGCCGGCACGAAGTACGCGCCGCGGCGCTCGAAGCGCTCGTCGAGCAGCGGGACCCAGGTCTCGCGCGGCGAGCTCTTGCCCACGAGCTGGCTCATGGCGTCATCCGAGCCGACGCCCGCGGAGGTGAGCATGTCGTCGAACGCGGGCCGGTAGACGTTCACCACCACCGAGCGGTAGCCGAGCAGCTCTGCGATCGCGCGGCAGACGTCCTCCAGCACCTCGTGGAGGTCGGCCTGGTCGCGGACGAGCGCGGTGCGTTCGAACATGCCTCCCAGGCGGGCGATCGTGGGAAGCGTGCGTTCCTGGGCTAGCGGTCTACGGGGGCGTTGCACCTGCGTTTTGTATCGGCGCTCTCTTGAAATGCCTGAAGCGCGCTTTTCCCGCAAAGTGCCGGGTCTTAACGCTAAGAGCGCTGGAGAAACCAGCCGCCGCCTACGAGATCGCGGAACACGACGACATTGCGGCCGTCCAGGAGCACCACCTCGAAATAGCGCCGCCGCAAGGGCCTGCCCGTCCACCAGCGGTCCTCCACGACCCACTCCTCGCGGACCGAGTCCACCTCCTTTCCCGCGACGCTGCGCGGCGACCCGCCGTCGCCCGGCACGACCGAGGTCGGCTTCGGGGTGCCGAGCCGGCGCGCACGGCGGTCGCCTGGCGTCACGACGGGTCGGGGTACGGCGCCAGCACCGCGCGCCGCTCCGGGATGCGCGAGTC
>DASYMP010000244.1:0-25624 GCA_036009005.1 Thermoleophilaceae bacterium
CGAGCACTGGTTCAAGGTCGCGGCAGAGCGGCTCGAGCTTCCCGACGACGTGGCCGCCGTGCTTCGCTCCTCCTACCGGGAGGTCCAGGTCCAGGTGCCCGTGCGGCTCGGCGACGGGAAGATCCACGTCTTCTCCGGCTACCGCGTGCAGCACAACGGCGCACGCGGGCCGTACAAGGGCGGCATCCGCTTCCACCCGGAGGTCGACCTCGACGAGGTGCGGGCGCTCGCCGAGCTGATGACCTGGAAGACCGCGGTGGCGAACATCCCCTACGGCGGCGCGAAGGGTGGCGTGAACGTCGACCCGAGCAAGCTCGAGTCGAGCGAGCTCCAGGCCGTCGCGCGCTCCTTCATGGACAAGATCGAGAAGGTGCTCGGCCCGCAGCGCGACATCCCCGCGCCCGACGTGGGCACGAACGCGCAGGTGATGGCCTGGCTGATGGACGAGTACGGAAAGCTCCACGGCCACACGCCCGCATGCGTGACGGGCAAGCCGATCGCGCTGGAGGGCTCGTTCGGCCGCGAGGCCGCCACGGGCCGTGGCGTGGTGGAGGTGTTCAAGGAGGCGGCTCCGGAGATCGACCTCGATCCGTCGAAGGCCACCTTCGTGATGCAGGGGTTCGGAAACGTCGGCGCGTGGGCGGCGCGGCTGATGCAGGAGCTCGGCGCGAAGATGGTCGGCGTGGCCGACGCGAGCGGGGCGATCTCGCACAGCGACGGCATCGACGCCGAGAAGCTGGCCGACCACGTGCGCGACGGCGGCACGGTGACGGACTTCGACAGCGGCGCCGAGCAGATCGACCCCGACGACCTCGTGGCGCTCGAGTGCGACGTGTTCATCCCGGCGGCGCTCGGCGGCATGATCCACAACGAGAACGCCGACCGGATGCGCTGCCGCATGATGGTCGAGGGCGCGAACAGCCCGACCACGCCTAAGGCGGACGAGATCCTGAACGAGAAGGGCATCTGCATCGTGCCCGACGTGCTCGCCAACGCCGGTGGGGTCGTCGTGTCCTACTTCGAGTGGGTCCAGAACCTCCAGCACATGCGCTGGCCCGAGGACGAGGTGAACGAGCGGCTCGGCGAGATCATGCGCCGGGCGTTCGACGAGGTGGCCGACAGGGCGAAGCAAAACGACACGCCCATGCGGCCCGCCGCCTACGAGCTCGGCATCGAGCGAGTTGTCGAGGCGGCGTCCACCCGCGGCTACATCTAGTACCTACGTCCACTTCCCCTGACACCTGTCGAGCGGGCCAAAATCGCTATCCAGATCGGCCTCGCGATAGCCGAGGAATGGGATACGACGGCATGGAGGGTTCCGTCGAACAAAGCGGCACGGGACGCCGCTGAGTTGCACCAAGCGGGGGGTCGCCGGGGCGGGCGACTCCCCGCCGCAACTCTCTCAGTCGAAGTCGAAGTCGCGCGGCGGCTTCTGCTCGAACCAGAGCCGATCGTGCTCCGGGGTCTCCTGAAGGAAGTCGGGCGTGTCCTCGAGCACGTCCTCGAGCTCGTCGTGCTCGTGATCCGAGGCGAGCGGCTCATCGTCGTCCGGCGCGTGCTCGTGAGACTCCGGATCGTGTCCGGGCTCGCCCACGGGCTCCTCGTGGTCGGCGGACGGTTCGAGATCGGGCTCCGGAGCCGCGACGGGCGGGGCCTCGACGGGCGTCTGCTCGCCCGCCGTGTGCTCCACGGGCGGGGGCTCCACAGGCGGGGGCTCGACGGGCTGCTCCGCTGCGGGCTCCTCGGGGGCGGGCGGAGGCTCGTTACCGGCGGGCTGCTCGAAGGCGGCGGTGTCCGCAGCCGCGGGGACCTCGGGAGGCGGCTCGTGCAGCGCGGTCTCCTCTGCTGCGGGGTGGTCGGCGGCGGGCTCTCCGTGCTGCATGTCGAACAGGGCCGTTTCCTCCGCGGATGCGGGGTGGGGCGGCTCGTCGGCCTCTGCCGTGGCCGTCTGGCCCGGTGCGAGCTCGATCTCCTCGTGCTGCTGCGCCACCTCGCGACGAGCGGGGCCGAGCGCCTCTTCCTCCTGGCGCTGGACCTCTTCCGCTGGCACACCGTGCTGGCGCTTCAGCTCGAGATGCTCCCGGATGGCATCGTCGAGTATGCCCATCGGGCGGAACCTTATCGAGGCCGTGTGGACGGCTCGGCCTGGCCCGCGGGCGCCCGCTCCACCCGGTTCTTGCCCGCCCGCTTGGCGCGATAGAGCGCCTCGTCCGCCGACGCGATCAGATCGCTGCCGTCCTGCGCGTTCTCCGGCACGGATGCCACGCCGAGGCTGGCGGTGACGCTCAGGCTCCCGCCACCACCCACGCGCGGCACCTCGAGCGCCTCGATCGCCGCTCGTATCCGCTCGGCCAGCATCTCCGCGCCCGCCCCGTCCGTCTGCGGAAGGATCACCGCGAGCTCCTCGCCGCCGTAGCGGGCCGCGGCGTCGAGGTCACGCGACGCGTCGCGCAGCACACCGGCCACGCGGGCCAGGACCTGATCGCCCTGCTGGTGACCGTACGTGTCGTTCACGTGCTTGAAGTCGTCGAGGTCGATCATGATCAGCCCGAGTGGCGAGCCGAAGCGCCGGCTGCGCTCCATCTCCCGGTTCAGGATCGAGAGGAACGCGCGCACGTTCGCGAGGCCGGTCAGCTCGTCTGTGGTGGCCTGCCGCTCGACCGTCTCGTGCAGGCTGGCGTTCTCGACCGACACGACCGCCTGGCCCGCGAGGTACTCGAGCAGCTCACCCTCCTCGCGCGTGAATGGCGCGCCGTGACGGGCGATCGAGATCGCGCCGAGATACTCCGGCCCGTCCACCACAGACCGGAGCCCGATCGACAGCGCGTGCACCTCGCGCACCTGAGCCGCGACGGCGCGGCGCGTGCGCTCCGCGTCCTCGTCGCCCTCGAGCGCGCCGAGCAGCTCCGGACCGACCTCCGAGCTGATCGCGAACACGTCGCGCTCCGCCGCCTCGATCGCCGCGAGGAAGCCGCCCGTGACGCTGCCCACCTCGCATCCGCCGAACGCGCCACGCGCAAGCGGAAGCGCGCGGCCCACCTCGGCATCGCACGCGTCGACCGCCTGGCGCACCGCCAGTGCGACGACGCCACGACGGTCGAGACCCGTGGCGAGCGCGTCGCCCACGCGCCGGATCGTCTCGGCGAGCTCCGCCCGCTTGTGCTCGACCTCCTCGATCTTGGCCTCCAGCTGCACGGACATGTCGTTGAACTCGCGGCCGAGCTCGGCGAACTCGTCGTTTCCGTCGAGCGGCACGAGCTGGCGGAAGTCGCCGCGCGAGAGGCGCCTGGCCGCCGCGAGGAAGGTCGCGATCTGGCCCGTGAGCGCGCGGCTGACGAGCCCCGCCGAGACCAGCGCGAGCAGCACGAACACGAGCAGCAGGCTCGCGATCAGCACGCGGTTCGTGGCGATGTGCTCGCTGAACGAGGCCGTCGGGGTGAGCACGGCCACGCGGACCGGGCGCCCGGCGGGACCCGCGAACGACACCGACCTGCCCCGGTACTCCTGCCCCGCGACCTCGAAGTCGCCCGGCGACACGCGCGCCGGGAAGATCGCGCGCCGGCCGCCCGGGACCGTCGACGCGAGCGTCTCGTCGCCGCGCACCACCGCCACGTCGAGGCCGGTGAGCGCGGCGATCCTCCGCGTGAGCCGCGGCGCGTCCGTGGCCGACACGGACAGGACGCTCGTGGGCCCGCCCCTGACCACGAGCTCCGAGCCCGCCGCGGCAACCGCCTGACTCGACCCGGCGTGCGCGATCCGCTGCCCGCTCCCGGTCTCGAGATCAGCCGTCGCCGCGTAGCGGCGCGCAAGCGCTCGCAGGCGCCTGGCGGCCTCACGCGCGTGGCCGCGCGCGAGCGCGCGATGTAGCCCTGGATCGCGCTCGATCCGGCGAAGGATCTGCCGGGAGCGGCCGAGCTCCTCGTTGTAGACGCCGGCGGCGGCGCGCGTGGCGGAGGCGATGCCGGCGTCCACCTTGCCGGTCTCGCTGCGAGCGGAGAGCGCGAACAGGACGATTCCGAGCGCGACCAGAGGGACGATCACGATGACCGTGAAGAACAGCCTCAGGCGACCACGAAAGCTCATATTCGACGCACCCCCATTGTCAAACTACTCGGCAATCGGGCCGATCCCTGCACCTGCAGCGCCGCTACCATGGACCGGCCACGGGGCTATAGCTCAGTTGGGAGAGCGCCTGGATCGCACCCAGGAGGCCGTCGGTTCGAGTCCGACTAGCTCCACTGCAGAACCGCCGGCGCGGGCCGCCTTTTTCGCCAGGACGCGACGGCACGGCGAGAGGGCGCCGCTTTCATGGGAAGGCAGGCGTCTACTCACAGGAGCGGCATAAGGTGCGCGAGGTAGGATGGCGCATCGACTCCGAGAGAACCTCTTGCCGCATCGCCTGACCGCGCGCCTGCTCCCTGCCGCCGCGCTGCTCCTCGCACTGGCCCTTCCCGCCGCCGCCCATGCGGCGTCGGGACTGACGATCGGCACTGGCCACAAGCCCGGCGTCGCCGTCGACGCGGCGGGAACGGCGTACATCGCCTGGTACGGCGGCGAGAGCACATTTAGCTCGCTGCAGTTCTGCCGACTCCCGCGAGGCGCGAGCGCCTGCGCGCATCGGGGGCAGATCGCAACGTCCCAGGATTCGCTGTCGCGGCCGTTCGTGACCGTGAGCGGCAGCACGGTGCGAATCGCGCAATACCGCTACGGGGCGGCGCCCGGGGTCTACGAGTTCGTCTCGAGCAACGGCGGAGATTCGTTCGGCGCCGGCGTACTGATCGGCGCCATCCCCTTCGATGAGGCGGTGCAGGGACCGGGCGACACGATCTCCGCGGCGACAAACGCCGCGGCCGCGGGGCTCGTCTTCCAGAACATGCCGCTCGGCGGCGGGAGCGCAGGCACGGACGACGCGCTCCTGTCGACCGATCACCCGTACAACGGCAGCGTCGGGCTCCTCGACGCCGCCACGCCGCTGACCGTCTTCTCCGCGGGTGACAGTCAGTCGCAGTTCCGCCGCTACGACGGCTCGGGGAGCCTCAACGACGAGTCCAACTGGACCCCGCCGGTGAACATCGGCTACGGCGACTACCCGCGCTTGGCGGGTGGGCCGTCCGGCCTGTTCCTGCTGGCGGGGACGGAGGCGCGAGGGCTCGAGGTGAGGCGCTACAACGGCACCACCTTTAGCCCTGCTGTGCGGCTCGCGGCCAGCGGCGACGACGCGCAGGACCACATCACCCAGGACGCCGCCGGGCGCCTGCACGCGGTCTTCCCGCAGGGCGCGGCGGACGGCCTACACCTCGTTCACGCGACCTCCGACGACGGCGCGTCCTGGCGCTCGGGCACGGTGCTGGTCCAGTCCGGCGGGGTGGCGCTGGGGTCGTTGCGCGCCGCGGTGGCACCCGACCATGTCGGCGTCGTCGCGTGGGAGACGGGCAGCTCCGGCCCGACGGCCGAGGTTCGCGTCGCGGCGATCGGCCCCGATGCCCCCGTGGACGCGGCCCGCCTGCCGCGCACGGTCGCCACGGCCAAGCGGATCAGCGGCGGCCGCGTGCGCATCACGTTTGACGGCAAGCTCGGGCGGCCCGCCGGCGTCAGCGCTGGGCTGGGCTGCCGCGGCAAGGTTGTGGCGACGGTGCGCCGCGGCAACAAGCGGATCGCCCGTAAGTCGCTCCGGCTCACCCGCTCCTGCCGCTTTCACGGCGCCGCGGTCCTGAGCCGCAAGCGGGTCAAGCAGGCGCGCAAGCTCGGCCTAACGCTCCGCTTCGGAGGTAACGCCGCGCTCGCCCGCACCTCGCGTGCCTACAGGGTCAAGATCCGGCGCGGCTAGGCTCAGACGCCGCTCGCCAGGACGGGCGAGACGACGACTCCGCCCGCCGGCCGCAGGACTGGCCCGATTCGTGCCCGCGCTGCTGTTCAGCTCCTACGGCGGCGTCGTGGCCGAGCGCTTCGACCCGATTCGGGGGTCCGATCGAGCTGGCGCTCGTCTTCTCGGCGAAGGGCGTGTTGCAGATCGCGGTCAGCGGAGCTCGCCGGCGAGGACCGGCTCGTGGCGTCCCCGATGAAAGTCTCGACGGTCCCGCCGTAGCGCTCGAAGTAGGCCGACAGCGGCTCGCGTACCTGCTCGGGGTCGCGATGCTCGGAGAGCGTCGCGAAGCCACCAGGTCGGCGAACAGCACCGAGACGAGCCGCCGCACTGCACGCAGAACCGATCGTCGGGCTCGTTGGGCCGCCACACGTGGCGCACTGGAGCGTCAGCGCGGTGCCACACTGCGCGCAGAACCTGGCGCCCGGCCGGTTCTCCGAACCGCACGAAGAGCACTTGCCCATCGTCTGACGCTACCCGCAGCTATCGGTTGCGGGAACCATTCGGAATTCGACCGTTCGTGCCTACGGCCGAAGATCCGGGTACAGAGGAGATCACATGACCTTGTTTGGGCAGGAGCACACCGACAGCTACGTTGCGACCGACGGAAGGGAGGGTCACGACTGGCAGGGCACGCAGACGCTGATCCTCACCACAACCGGGCGCCGCTCCGGGCAACCGAGGCCGCAGCCACTGATCTACGGCCGTGACGGCGACGACTACCTCGTGGTCGCATCCAAGGGCGGGGCGCCGCAGCACCCGGCGTGGTACCTCAACCTCGAGGCGAACCCCGAGGTCGAGGTCCAGGTGAAGGGCGACAAGATGCGGGCCCGGGCGCGCACGGCAACGCCCGAGGAGAGGGAGCGGCTCTGGCCGATCATGACGAGAGAGTGGCCCGAATACGACCGCTACCAGGAGGGCACCGAGCGCGAGATTCCGGTGGTCATCCTCGAGCCGCACGGAGGCGAAGGCCTGGCGGGATGACGGCGGCTGAATATATTTGTCCCCGCCTGCCGCTGAACCGAATCGAGGGGACCCGCACATGTCGCTCGCCCGCACTCGCCTCGCCCTGCTGCTCCTGCTCGCCGCGCTCGCGGCCCTGACGGTCGCCGCCTGCGGCGGTGACGACAAGAGCAGCTCGGACAGCTCGTCGACCACGGCCGCCAAGGCGGACTCGTGCGCGAAGGGGCAGCTTGCGCTCGTCAACTCGGGCCAGCTCACGGTCGGCACCGACAAGCCGGCCTTCCCGCCCTACTTCGAGGACAACGACCCGACCAACGGCAAGGGCTTCGAGAGCGCGGTGGCGTACGCGGTCGCCGGCGAGCTCGGGTTCGACGCGCCCGACGTCAAGTGGACGGTCGTGCCGTTCAACTCCTCGTACGCGCCCGGACCGAAGAAGTTCGACTTCGACATCAACCAGATCTCGATCACGGACGCGCGCCAGAAGGTCGTCGATTTCTCGAAGCCGTACTACGTGGCTCCGCAGGCGGTCGTGACCGGCAAGGGCTCGGACCTCAAGGTCAGCTCGCTCGCCGACCTGAAGGACGCGAGCATCGGCGTCCAGATCGGGACCACGAGCCTCGACGCCGTCAAGGACGTGATCCAGCCGTCGAACGACGCGAAGGTCTTCAACGACTCGAACGACGTCGTGACCGCGCTCAAGCAGAACCAGGTCGACGCGATCGTGACCGACCTCCCCACCGCGTTCTACATCACGGCGGCGCAGGTGGAGGGCTCGAAGATCGTCGGCCAGTTCAGCGCTCCCGGAGGGGACTCGTTCGGTCTCCTGCTCGAGAAGGGCTCCAAGCTCACGCCGTGCGTCGACAGGGCGGTCGAGAAGCTCGACAAGAGCGGTGAGCTCAAGAAGCTCACCGACCAGTGGATGGGCGAGGCGGCCGGCGCGCCGGAGCTGCGCTGAGCGACCGCCGCGCGATCCGTGACGCCGCCCGCCGCCGGCGGGCGGCTCGGGGCGCGGCGATCTCGGGCGTGTCGAGCGTCGTCGTGCTCGGCGCCCTCGCGGCGCTGATCCTGACGAGCAAGGGCTGGCACGCGGTCCGGGAGACGTTCTTCGACTGGAACGCGTTCAGGGACGCGTTTCCCGACGTGCTCGACGGCTTCTGGCTCGACATCAAGATCTTCATGCTGGTCGAGATCGCCGTGCTGATCCTCGGGCTCGCCGTGGCGATCGTGCGCTCGAGCCGCGCGCCCGCGTTCTTCCCGTTCCGGCTGCTCGCCGCCACCTACACCGACCTCTTCCGCGGCATCCCGGTGATCCTCGCCGTGTACCTGATCGGCTTCGGCGTTCCGGCGCTGGAGCTGTCGGGCGTTCCGAGCGATCCCGTGCTGCTCGGCGGCATCGCGCTCACGCTGTCGTACGCCGCGTACGTCGCGGAGGTCTACCGCGCGGGCATCGACTCGATCCACCCGGGGCAGACCTCGGCCGCGCTGTCGCTCGGGCTCACGCACACGCAGTCGCGCCGCTACGTCGTGCTCCCGCAGGCCGTGCGCCGCGTGATCCCGCCGCTCCTGAACGACTTCATCGCGCTCCAGAAGGACGTGGCGCTGGTGTCGATCCTCGGGCCGCTCGAGGCCTTCCGCGTGGCTCAGATCGAGGCGAGCTCGACCTTCAACTACACCCCGCTGCTCGCGGCGGCGGTGCTGTACCTGGCCGTGACGGTGCCGATGGCCCGGATCGTCGACCGCGTGGCCGCGCGCGACCGCCTGCTGCGCAGCGCCGGAGCTCCGGTGTGAACGCCGCGCCGCCCGTCCTCGAGGTGCAGGGCGTGACGAAGGCATACGGCGACGCCCAGGTGCTGCGCGGAGTCTCGCTCGCGGTGCCCGAGCACGAGGCCGTCGCGCTGATCGGCGCGTCCGGCTCGGGGAAGTCGACGCTTCTGCGCTGCATCGACCTGCTCGAGGAGATCGACGACGGCGACGTACTGCTCGACGGCGAGGTGATCACCGACCCCGCCGTCGATCCAGTGCGTGCCCGGCGGCGGCTCGCGATGGTCTTCCAGGCGTTCAACCTGTTCCCGCACCTGAGCGTGCTCGACAACGTGCTGCTCGCCCCGTCTCGCGCCCACGGCATGACGAGCGAGGAGGCGGCCGGCTCCGCCCGCGAGCTGCTTGCCCGCTTCGGCCTGGGCGACCGCGAGGCGGACTACCCCGACCGCCTCTCCGGCGGGCAGCAGCAGCGCGTGGCGATCGTGCGAGCGCTGGCTACCCGGCCGCGGGCGCTGCTGCTCGACGAGATCACGAGCGCACTAGACCCGGAGCTCGTCGGCGAGGTGCTCGAGGTGGTGCGCGAGCTCAAGTCGGAGGGGATGACGATGCTGATCGCGACGCACGAGATGGGCTTTGCTCGCGACGTGGCAGACGAGATCTGCTTCCTCCACGACGGCCGCATCCTCGAACGCGGCGAGCCCGCTCGCGTGCTCTCAGACCCGGAGCAGCCCGAGACGCAGCGCTTCCTGCGCCGGCTCCTGTCAGCCGGCCGGCTCTAGGAGCGCGCGGAGGCTGTCCCGCTCCTCGCGGCAGGTGGGGCAGCCCTCGAGGTGCGCGCGCATCCCGGGGACCGCGGCATCCGCGTCGCGATCTGCGAGCTCGAGCTCCACGTACTCGTCGAGGCGTTCGAAGCACTCGTCACAGCCGATGTCCGGACCTGCCGGGCCGAGCAGGCGGCGCAGCTCGATGTCCCCGTCGCTCATGCGTCTCCTTCCGGGTAGCCGGCGGCCGCCAGCTCGGCGCGCAGCCGCCTGCGCGCGTCGTGCAGTGTCTTGTACAGCGCGCCGCGCGTGCTGCCGGTGCGCTCCGCGAGCACGTCCAGCGGAACCTGGTTCAGCGCGAGCGCGACGAACACCTCGCGCTGGTGCGGCGTGAGCGCCTCGCGTACGGCCCGCTGTAGCTCCCTCAGCAGCTCCGCGGCCTCCGCCGCCGACTGCGCGGAGCCCGCAGGGTCTGCGAAGTTCGGCCATGCCTCGGGCTCGAGCACCAGCTCGCGGCCGTGCCACGCGCGGCGGCGGAGCTTCACGCCGGCCTCGAGCAGCGCGAACTTGTACGCCCAGGTCGTGAAGCGGCTCGCCCCGCGGTAGTCGTCGAGCTTGCGCAGCACCGCGACGAGCGCGTCGTCGGCGGCCTGGTGCGCGAGGTCGTCGAAGTCCGCGTTGCGCACCTGCGCGACCGCCGAGCGTCGCCGCGACATCTCGAAGCGGGAGGCCTTCAGGAGGAGGCGGTGAAGCGAGGCGACCGCCTCCGTGCGCACCGGCCCCTCCGCCCGAAGCGCGGCGATCCACGCCAGCGACTCCGGGTCGGCGTCAAGTCCTGTGCGTTCCGCGGCACGGTCCATCGCCGTCTCAGGATAGGCAAGCGTCATCTCTCCATTCGCGCCGGCGCAGGGCCGTTTCTTACGCGGCGAGGTAAGAACCGGCACGAGCGCGTCGCCAACTCGAGAGACAGCCAACGACCCAGGAGAACCCATGAGCACTCTCGCCACAGCACTGCGACCCGTCCCGATCCCCCGCACCGACGTCCTCCGCCGTGACCCGACCGCACAGGCCTTCATGCTGCTCCGGCTCGCGTTCACGGTCGCCCCCATCCTGTTCGGCCTCGACAAGTTCGCGGGGGTCCTGACCGACGACTGGACGAAGTACCTCGCTCCCGAGTTCAACGACATCCTGCCGGGCAGCGCCTCGGACGCCATGCACATGGTGGGCGTCGTGGAGGTCGCGGCCGGACTGGTCGTCGCGTTCGTGCCGCGCTTCGGCGGGCTGCTCGTCGCGGGCTGGCTCGCGGGGATCATCCTCAGCCTGCTGCTCGTGGGCGGCTACGACGACATCGCGCTCCGCGACTTCGGCCTCCTCCTCGGCGCCCTGACGCTCGCGCGCCTGGCTAGCGCGCACGCGGCGCCGTCTTCACCCGCCCGGCTCTAGGTCGACGACCACGGCGACCTTCGGGCCGTGCCAGAGGCAGACGATGCCGCCGCCCTCGTGGTCGCGGATCTCGTCCGGCTCGGGCAGATCGTTCTCGGCCAGCAGGCGGCGCATGACGCGTTCGGCGCCCTCACGGGTGCGCGGCTCGGTGCTCGGTTCGCTCATGCCCACAGCGTGAGCGGGCCCGGCACACGCGTGGGTTACGAGCGTGACAACCGTGGACGGGCGAGGTTGCGGGTCGCCTGGTCCCACAGGCGCGAGACGCCGGCGGTGCCGAACTCGCGCACGCGTGTGACGGCGTCGAGGTCGAGCACGTCTGTCAGGAGCTCCTCGCCGTCACCGGCCTGGAGGCGCACGAGCCCCTCGGGGTCCACGATCACGCTCCGGCCGAGGCCAGTCGGCGACGCGGCGTTCAGCGACACGACGTAGAGCTGGTTGAAGATCGCGTTCGCGCGCGCCATCACCAGCTCCTGCTCGCGGTCGCTCGTCGTCGTGAGGCTCGGCTGGAGGACCACCTCGGCGCCCATCCAGGCGAGCTCACGGCACGTCTCGGGGAAGCTGCCGTCGTAACAGATCGACAGGCCGATGCGCCCGACATCCGGCACGTCGAAGGTCACGAAGGCGTCACCGGGCGCGCACGACTCGTGCGGCTGCCACGGGAACACCTTCCTGTAGCTCGCGACGAGCTCGCCCCCCGGTGAGAGGACGAGGCAGGTGTTGTGCACCTGCCCCGCATCCCCACGCTCGTAGACCGAGCCCGGCACGAGCCAGACGCCGTTGGCCCGCGCGATCTCGCCGAGCGCCTCCGTGAGCGCGCCAGGGACGTCGACGGCGTCCTCCTCGCTCTCCTCGTGCTCCTCGAGCGCCGGCGGCAGCGCCGCGAGGTGGAGCTCGGGGAACATCACGAGCCGCGTGGCGGGAGCGATCGCCATCACGCGGGCCACCTGCTCGCCCATGCGCCGGAGCGTGGCCTCGGGATCGCGGGCGACGGGCGAGCTCTGGAGAGCTGCGATCGGGAGCGCGCGCACTAGGACCCGATCGCGCGCTGGAACGCCTCGGTCACCTCCTGCCCCAGCGCGCCGCCGAGCACGGGCTCGAAGCTGCAGTTGGCGGTGTAGTCCGCGCTCGGGAAGATGAGCTGACTCTTCGCGAGGGCCGGATCGCGCTTGCGGAGGATCTCCTTCACGCCCTGGACCGGAGTCACGTAGTTCACCCACTCCGCGATGTCGGCCTGGACCTTCGGGTCGTAGACGAAGTTGATGAACGCCTGCGCCGCCTGCGGGTTCGGCGCGCCCACCGGGATCTCCATGCTGGTCGACCACAGCATGCAGCCCTCCTTCGGCATCACGAACTTGATGCTGGGGCTGTCCTTCTGGAGCTGCACGGCGTCGCCCGACCAGCCCAGCGCGATCCAGGTGTCGCCCTTGGGCAGGTCCTTGATGTACTCGTTGCCGGTGAACTTGCGCACCTGGCCGGAGTCGGCGGCCTCGGCGACCTTGTCGACCGCGCTGAGCCACTGCTCCTTCGTCGCCTTGTCGGGATCGATGCCCATGCTCTTCAGGGTCATCGGAACGGTGTCGCGCATCTCCGTCAGGAGCGACACCTTCCCCTTGTACTTGGGATCGAAGATGTCGGCGATCTCGTCCACGTCCGGCGCCAGGTCCGAGCGCACGATCAGACCGGTCATGCCGCTCTGCCAGGGGATCGTGAACTCGCGCTTCGGATCGGCCGCGGGATGTCGCAGCGCCGGCAGCAGGTTCTTCTTCACGTTCGGAAGCTGCGAGTAGTCGAAGCGCTGTAGGTAGCCGAGCTTGTACATCCGCGCCGCGAGCCAGTCGCTGAGCGTGATCATGCTGCGCCCGCCGGTGTCGTGGCGCTCCAGCAGCGGCCGGAGCTTCCCGAAGAACTCGTTGTTGTCGTTGATCTCCTCGACGTACTTGACGTCGACGCCGCTCGCCTTCTCGAACTCGGCGATCGTGCCGCGCTTGCCGGGGTCGACGTAGAGCGGCCACTGCGCGATCGTGAGCTTGCCGCCCACCTTGCCCTTGGCGACGACGGGGGCCTTCTTGTCACCCGCCTTGGCTGTGGGCTCGTCGGTGCCGCACCCGGCGACTGCGAGCGCAGCCAGGACGGCAACCATTGCGACCGGCATCCATCGACTCATGCCACTCCTCCGTGAGTTCCTCGAATTCGATTTCATAAACTAACCGGAATGCGGCCAAGAAACCAAGCCCAACGTCGTCGGCAATTGGCGAACGCGGGTAGACGAGTGCTGCTGGAGCGCGGTGCGATGGGGCTGCGCGTCAAGGACATCGCGGAGAGCGCGGGCATCGCGCCGAGCTCTGTCCTCTACTACTACCCGCGCCTCGACGAGCTGATGATGGAGGTCTCGCGCGAGGCGATGGAGCGCTACGCCGAGCGCCGCTCGCGCCGGGTCCGGGCGCTCGACGACCCGCTCAGCCGGCTGCGGCTGGCGATCCACCTCGGCGTGCCGACCGGCCCGGACGACGAGGACAGCCGGCTGCTCTACGAGCTCGACGCGTTCGTGGGGTCGAGCCCCGCGTTCCGCGTGCTCAGCTCCTCGTTCTTCGACAGGCAGGTGCTGCTCTACCAGCACCTGCTCGAGTCGGGCGCCGCGCAGGGCGCCTTCGAGCTCGCGACGAGCGCGGAGGCGCTCGCCCGCGGCCTCGTGGCGATGGAGGACGGGCTGGGCCTCCAGGTCGTGGTGGGCCATCCGGGCCTCGACAGCGCGGCCGCGGAGCTGATCCTCGTGCGGCACGCCGGCGCGGCGACCGGCACCGACCTCGAGCGCGTAACGATCGAGGCCGACTGGTAGGAGCGAAGCGGCGCCGGCCTTGAGGGAAGGACCGGCGCCGTTCGCTGTCGGGGCTTGGTTGGAGCCCCCGTGCTGCGCGGACGGGCCGGGACCCGTGTGCGCAGCAGGCTCTTAGGCGTGCGAGAGGCGCCCGCGGCGCCGCAGGCCGCGCAGCCCGCGGCCGCGCCGCGCACGCGCGCCGTCGACGGCCTCGATCTGCATCCGGCGCAGCTCGAGCAGACCGACCAGCTCGGCCGTGCGGTGGAACGGGTCGGCGATCGCACGGCCGCTGCCGAGCGGAAGCGCGGCAAGCACGCGCGAGTCCGCCTCCGCGATCAGCGCCGGACCCCTCGGCGGGCGGGTGCTGTCGAGCGCGGCCAGCCTCGCAAGCGCGCTCTCGTCGCCTGAATGTGATCTACGGACCGTTACGTTCTGCATTGTGTTACCTCCGTGCGGTGTATGGATTGCCTGTTTGCGCCTCTAGTGATACTGTAGGTCATACAAGCGTGGCTTCAATGTCGTACAAGATCGACTTGTCTCAACTCGAGCGCGACGGGGCCGTCTCGTTGACCCAGCAGCTGGTGGACCGCTTCGTGGCCGCGATCGAGTCCGGCGAGCTGGAGCCGGGCGAGAAGCTGCCGCCCACCCGTGGGCTCGCCGAGCTGGTCGGGGTGAACCACCTCACCGCGGCGCGTGTGTACCGGCGGCTTGCCGAGCTTGGGTACGTGACCGCCAGCGTCGGGCGCGGGACCTTCGTCCGCTCGCTCGCGCCCGCGGGCAGCGCCGAGCTGGGCGACGACTGGCAGATCTACGCACTCCCCGATCGCGAGCTGAGCTACTCGGAGCAGGTGCTCGCCGACGCCATGTCGAGCGCCGGCCAGCCGGGGCTGATCTCGCTCGCCGTGGGCTGGCCCTCGCCGCGTCTGTACCCGACCGAGGAGCTCGCTCGGATCACCGCAGACGTGTTCGCCGAGGAGGGCGGTGACGCGCTCTCATACCTCCCCGCCGAGGGCCTCTACGCGTTCCGCGAGCAGATCGCCGCGCGCGGTCGGCGGTACGGCTTCGCCGAGGATCCGGACGAGATCATCGTGACCTCGGGGGCCAAGCAGGGCATCAGCCTGGCGGCGCGGACCGTGCTCGAGCCGGGCGACGTGGCGATCGTCGAGTCGCCGACGTTCGCCGGCCTGCTCGACTCGCTCAGGCAGACGGGCGCGCGCGTGATCGGCGTGCCGGTCGACGAGGACGGCTTCGACGTCGACCAGCTGGAGCGGCTGCTCGCGCGCAACGAGGTGAAGCTCGTGGCGCTCCAGACGGCCTGCCAGAACCCCACCGGCCGCGACATCTCGGCGGAGCGCCGCACTCGGCTCGCCGAGCTGGCGATGGAGCGGAACTTCTTCGTGCTGGAGGACCGCGTCTACGCGGACGCGAACTTCGGCCGCGAGCGGGTGCGCCCGCTGCGCGAGCTCGCGCCCGCGCACGTGATCTACGTGAACTCGCTGTCGAAGGTCGTGGGCGGCGGGCTCCGCGCCGGCTGGATCGCGGCACGCGGGCCGGTCCGCGAGCGCATCGCCACGATGAAGCTCGAGAGCGACTTCCACTCCGCGACGCTGATCCAGCACATCGCCGCGCGCTGGCTCGCCACCGGCGCATACGACCGTCACCTGGCGGACACGCAGCCCTTCTACCGCGAGCGCCGTGACGCGCTGCTCGCGGCGCTCGAGCGCCACATGCCCGGCGAGTACCAGGCAGACCCGCCGAAGGGCGGCCATCACGTGTGGGTCACGCTCACGCGGCCGCTCGACGAGCGCGCGCTCTACACGGAGGCCACCCGCCATGGCGTCGCGTTCATCCCCGGTGACGCGATCACCGCCGAGCGCCGCACGCTCACCTCGATGCGACTGTCGTTCTCGTTGCTCGACCCGGCCGAGCTGGACGAGGGCGTGAAGCGGCTCGCCCGCGCGATCCGCGAGGTGCGCCGCCGCTCGCGGCATGCGATCGCCGCGCCGATGTCCTAGCGCTGGGCCGGCGCCTCTAGATCTTCTGCCAAAGCCCGCCGAGCGCGCGCAGCTCGTCGCGCGTGAAGCGGTCCAGGAACAGGCGACGCACGCCGTCGAGGTGCGTCCGGCGTGCTTCGGCGAACACGCGCCGTCCCTCGTCGGTGATCTCCGCGAACAGACCGCGCGCGTCGCTCTCGCAGCGCCTGCGCTCGAGGAGCCCCTCGCGCTCCAGGCGGTCCACCAGCCGCGTCAGGCCGCTGCGGCTGATCAGCACGGAGTCGGCCAGCTCGGACATGCGCATGCGGCCGCCCTCCGAGTCGTTCAGGTAGAGCAGCACCTCGTAGGAGGAGAGCGGCATGTCGTGGTCGCGCGCAAGCTCGGCGTCCAGCGTCCTGACGAGCTGGGCGTGCGCGCGCAGCATGCCGCGCCACGCGGCCAGCTCCTCTTCGGTGAGACGCGCTGCTGTAGAGTGATTGCTGATGCAATCATTATACCGTCAAGCCGCCGGCGACCCCGAGGGCGCGCTCGTCCTCCTGCACGGACGCGGCGCCGACGAGCACGACCTCTTCCCGCTGCTGGACATGCTCGACCCCGAGCGCAGGCTGCTCGGCGCCACCGCGCGCGGACCGCTGTCGCTGCCGCCGGGTGGTGCGCACTGGTACGTCGTGCGGGAGGTGGGCTATCCGGACCCGGAGACGTTCCACGCCACCTATCCCGCGCTGTCCACCTGGCTCGACGAGCTGCTCGCCGAGCACGACATCCCACACGACCGCACCGTGCTCGGCGGCTTCTCGCAGGGCTCGGTGATGGCCTACGCGCTCGGTCTCGGGGCGCGCCGTCCGCGGCCCGCGGGGATCATGGCGCTGAGCGGCTTCATCCCGCAGGTCGACGGCTTCCAGGTCGACCTCGACAAGGCGAATGGCCTGCCGGTCGCGATCGGGCATGGCACGGAGGATCCGGTCATCTCCGTCGAGTTCGGCCGCGAGGCCCGCGACCAGCTCGCGAGCGCGGGCGCGGCGGTCACCTATCGCGAGTCGCCGATGGGACACACGATCGATCCTCGCTTCCTCCGCGAGCTGTCCGGCTGGACGCTCGACGCGGTTGCGTCAGCCGCGCCCGAAGGCTCGTCGCAGCCGGTCGAGTAGCGCGCGGAAGAAGAGCGAGAAAGCTCCGAGCGGCCTCGCGGTCGTGGGGGCGTCGCGGCCGCCGGCGGCGGGCGGAGCGACCGCCGCGCCCTCGGGCGTAGCCGCGAGCACCGCGTCGAGCACTGTCGGCTCGGCGGCCGGGGGAGCCTCGATTCGCTGCTGGAGGCAGTTCGCGAAGTCGCCGAGCAACCGGTTCGAGATGTCCTCGATCATGCCGCCGCGGCCGAAGCGTGCGAGCCGGCCGGTGATCGTGAAGTCGGTATCCACATCCACGCGCGTGACATCGCCGTCGGTATGCATCGTGCTCACGATCGTCGCCTTGGCCGAGCCCTGGCCGCGCTTGTCCTGGCCGCTCGCCCGCATCACGACGCGACGCGCATCCTCGTCGAGCTCCTCGAGGTTCAGCTCGCCGCGGTAGGCGGCCGTCGTGGGGCCGAGTCGCACGCTGAAGCTGCCGCGGTAGACGCCGTCCTCGGCGGCCTCGCTGATCTCGGCGCCGGGCAGGCACGGCGCGACGCGCTCCACGTCCACCAGCGTCTCCCAGACTCGCTCGACCGGTGCGCGCACCTCGAACGACTGCTGAAGCTTCATCGCGCCTGAGCGTCCGTGACCGGGCCGCCCGCCCGAAGCGCATCGAGCTCAGCCGGCGTGTCCACGTCCTCGCCGCCGCCGAGGTCGTCGCAGGGCACGTCCAGCACCTGGGCGCTCACGAGCAGGTTACGCGCGCCCTTGTCGCCGCTGACGTTGCGAAGCGGCTCGAACAGGTCGCGCTCCAGCAGCACCGGGTGGCCCGGGTTGCCGGAGTAGGTGGCGCGCACGGCCGAGGCGCCGTTGCGAGCCTCGATCACGCGGGTGATGGCGTCCAGGGACATGCGCGGCTGGTCGCCGAGCGTGACGACCACGGCGTCGCAATCGGTCAGCTCGCCGAGGCCGCAGGCGAGCGAGGCCGCCTGACCCTCCGCCCAGCGCTCGCATACCTGCGCGTGGGCGCCGTGCAGGTTCACGCGCGCGAGGATCTCCTCCGCGCCCGAGCCCAGCACCACGACCACGCGCTCGACCGGCGCCGCGGCCATCGTGCGCAGCGAGTGCTCGAGCAGCGGGACGCCGTCGAGCTCGGCAAGCTGCTTGGGAGCGCCGAAGCGGGTGGCCGCCCCCGCGGCGAGCACGAGTCCGCCGATCACGCTGCGAGGACATCCTTCATCGGATCCCAGCTTGCATCAGGTCGGCCAATTCTGCCAGCGACGCAAGCGAGTTGCCCGCGAGGAAGTGGTCCACGTGTGGCAGCGCGGCCTGCATGCCGCGCGTGAGCGGCGCGTAGTCGGGGTGCGCCTTCAGCGGATTCAGCCAGATCACGCTGTGGGCGCAGCGGCCGAGGCGCGCCATCTCGTCGGCCAGCTGCTCCGGCGTACCGCGGTCCCAGCCGTCCGACAGCAGCACGACGATCGCTCCGCGCCCCAGGCGACGGCCGTGCTCGCGGTTGAGCGTCGCGATCGCTTCGCCGATGCGCGTGCCGCCGGACCAGTCCTGCGCGGCCTCGGAGGCGCGGTCGAGGGCGCGGTCCGGATCGCGGCCCGCGAGCTCCGCCGTGACGCGCGTGAGGCGCGTGCCGAACACGAACGCCTCCACGCGCCGGCGCGCCGCCACGCACGCCTGCATGTACTGGAGGAGCATCCGCGCGTAGGGCTCCATCGAGCCGGACACGTCGCATACGAGCACGAGCGGGCGCGGGCGCTCCGCGGGCTCGCGCCAGTGGCGCTCCACCGGATCGCCGCCCGTGCGGAGCGAGGCACGCATCGTGTTGCGCAGGTCGGGACGCGCGGCGTGCGGCGGCGCGCCACGGCGCCGCGAAGGTCGCGTGCGCCGGCTCGGGCGGGTGGGGCCCGCGGCGGCCAGCTGCCTCATCACACGGCGGGCGAGCTGGCGCTCGAGGTCGGTGTAGGTCGCGAAGTCCTTGTCGCGGAGCAGCTCCACGTCCGACCACGCGGCCGGCACCATGTCCGCCTCGCCCTGGACGGGCCTGGTGGTCTGGTCGGCCGGAACGCCCGCACGCGGCAGCACGAGCGCGGCGGGCGCGAGCTCGTCCGGGAGCTGCGGGTCGGCCTGGGCCTGCGGCGCGAACAGGGTGGAAAAGGCCGCGTCGAACGCGCTCAGGTCGTCGCGCTTCGAGCACAGCGTGGCCCTCAGCGCGTGATAGGAGGCCGTGCGGTCGGCGGGATCGACGGCCGCGAGCGCGCGGTGGGCGATGAGGAGCTCGCCGATCCCGACGCGAACGCCCGCCGCGCGCATCGACGCGACGAGCAGTGCGAGCCGGCTGGTGACGCGCACGCCGAGCGCGGCGCTGTCAGGCACCGCGGAGCAGCTCCTGCTCGCGCACGCGGTCGATGTCCTCGCGGACCTTGAGCACCACGCCGAGCGTCTCGTCGAGGTCGGCGCCGTCGTAGGCGAGGAGCGCCTGGGCCCACGCGATCGTCTCGCCCACGCCCGGGAGCTTGTAGAGCTCCTCGCCGCGCAGGCGGGCCACCGCGGCGCAGACCCGCGTCGCGATCTCGTCGGGTACGTCGGGCAGCCGCGCGCGCACGATCTCGGCCTCCCGCTCAGGACCCGGGTAGTCGATCCAGTGGTACAGGCAGCGCCTCTTCAGCGCGTCGTGCAGCTCGCGAGTGCGGTTTGACGTGACCACGACCGAGGGGCGGCGTTCCGCCACCACGGTCCCGAGCTCGGGGATGGACACCTGGAAGTCGGACAGGAACTCGAGCAGGAACGCCTCGAACTCGTCGTCGGCCCGGTCGATCTCGTCGATCAGGAGCACCACCGGCTCGCTCGCCTGGAGCGCCTCGAGCAGCGGGCGGCGCAGGAGGAAGCGCTCGGAGTAGAGCGGCTCGTCCACGCCCGCGCGCAGGTGCAGCAGCTGGCGCGGGTAGTCCCAGTCGTAGAGCGCGTGGTGGAGGTCGATGCCCTCGTGGCACTGGAGCCGGATCAGCCGCGAGCCGGTCGCGCCGGCGAGCGCCTTCGCCACCTCGGTCTTGCCCACACCGGCCTCGCCCTCGAGCAGCAGCGGCTGCTCGAGGCTCGCCGCGAGGAAGACGGCAGTGGAGAGGCCCCGGTCGGCGAGGTAGTGCTCGCGGCCCAGGGCCTCGTGAACGGCTGCGGGACTGTCGAAGCTCAGACGCTCACAGCCTCCTCGAGCGCGCGGCGCGTGAGCACCCGCGCCAGGTGGCGCTTGTAGTCCGGCGTGGCGTTCAGGTCTCCGGGCGGGTCCGTGCCCTCGGCGGCCTGCTCCGCCGCCGCGGCGATCGCGTTGTCGTCGAGTCCGCTGCCGCGCAGGGCGTTCTCCGCCGCCGTGGCGCGCAGCGGCGTGGCCCCCATGTTCGTCAGCCCGATGCGCACGTCGTCGCAGCTGCCGTCGGGCGCGCGGCTGACCACCGCGCACACTCCCACCATCGCCCAGTCCTCCGCCCGGCGCGCGAACTTCTGGTAGCCGAAGCCGTAGCCCGCGAGCGCCGGTAGCCGCACCTCGGTGATCATCTCGTCGTGCGCGAGCGCGGTGGTGAGGTAGTCCTGGAACAGGTCCGCCGCCGCGATCGTCCGCTCGCCGTCGCGCCCGCTGGCCGTGACCTCGCCGTCGAGCGCGAGCAGCACCGTCGGCATGTCCGAGGCGGGATCGCCATGAGCCAGGGAGCCCCCGAGCGTGCCGCGGTTTCGCACCTGCTGGTCCGCGATCCCAGAGGCCGCTCGCGCCACCACGCCGAGCTCCGGCGTGTCCTGGAGGTCGGCGTGGCGGGCCTTGGGGCCGATCCGCCAGCCACCCTCGTCCTGCTGGATGTGGTGCATCCCGGGGATGTTCTTGATGTCGATCAGGATCGTGGGCGCGGCGAGGCGAAGCTTCATCAGCGGGAGGAGCGAATGGCCGCCCGCGAGCAGCTTCGCGTCCTCGCCGTTCTCGTGGAGCATCCGCACGGCCTCCTCGACCGTCTCCGGCGCCTCGTAGTCGAATGGGGCGGTGATCATGCCGCACCTCCATTTCCGTGAATCGCCTGCCAGACGCGCACCGGCGTCATCGGCATGTCGAGCTCGGTCACGCCGAGCGGCCTGATCGCGTCGAGCACCGCCGAGGCCACCGCGGGTGTCGCGGCGATCGTGCCGGCCTCCCCGATCCCCTTCACCCCGAGCGTGTTCACGGGCGAGCGCGTCTCGGTGCGGTCCGTCTCGAACGAGGGCACCTCGGCCGCCGTGGGGAGCGCGTAGTCCACGAACGTGCCGGTCACGAGCTGGCCGTCGGCGTCGTAGACGATCTGCTCGTAGAGCACCTGCCCGATCGCGTGCACGATCCCGCCGTGCACCTGACCGTCGATCAGCATCGGGTTGATGGCCGGGCCGCAGTCGTCGACCGCGACGTAGCGCACCACCTCGACCTTGCCGGTCTCCGCGTCCACGTCGACCACGCACGCGTGGGCGCCGAACGGGAACACGAAGTTCTCCGGGTCGTAGAAGGCGCTCTCCTCCAGGCCGGGCTCTATGTCCGCGGGCAGCTCGTTGGGCGGTATGTGCGCCGCCCCCGAGATCTCCGCCATCGTCATCGAGCGGTCGGGCGAGCCGCGCACCTGGTATTTGCCGTCCACGAGCTCGATGTCCTCGGGCGCGGCCTCGAGCAGCGCCGCGCAGATCCGCTTCGCCTTGTCCTGGACCCGCTGCGACGCGCGCACGACCGCCTCGCCGCCCACGGACAGCGAGCGTGAGCCGTACGTGTCCCAGCCCCAGGTGCCCTGGTCGGTGTCGCCGTGGTGCACGTCCACGTTCTGCGGGTCGATCCCGAGCATGTCGCCCGCGATCTGGGCGAAGCTCGTGTCGATCCCCTGCCCGTGCGGCGAGGTCCCCGTGTAGACGATCGCGGAGCCGGTGGGCGTGACGCGCACGTTCGCCGACTCCCAGAACGCGGCCTGGAGCCCCACCCCCTGCGGGCCGACCGCGCGCGACGGCGCGAGCCCGCAGACCTCGACCCAGGTCGAGAAGCCCACGCCCCTGTAGACGCCCTCGCCACGCAGCCGCTCCTGCTCCGCCCGGAACTCGTCGAGGTCGAAGTGCTCGAGCAGCTTGTCGAGCGTGCCCTGGTAGTTGCCCGAGTCGTAGACGATGCCGAGCGCCGTCTCGAACGGGAACTCGTCCGCGCCGATGAAGTTCTTCCGGCGCAGGCCGAGCCGGTCCATCCCGAGCTCGTCGGCGAGCCGGTCCATCATCAGCTCGATCCAGTAGGTGGCCTCCGGCCGACCCGCTCCGCGGACCGCGTCAGTGGCCATCTTGTTCGTGAACACGCCCGTGAAGTGCAGGTCGATGTTCGGGATCCGGTAGCAGCCTCCCATCACCGGGAAGCCGAGCTCGGGGATGAACGGCGTGAGCAGCTGCTGGTAGGCACCGAGGTCGGCGATCACCTTCACGCGCAGCGCAGTGATGGTCCCGTCGCGCCTGGCGCCCAGCGTCACGTAGTTGATCTGGTCGCGGCCGTGATGGGTCGTCGCCATGTGCTCGGTGCGCGTCTCGATCCACTTGACCGGGCGGCCGAGCCGCTTGGCGAGCGCCAGCACGAGCGCCTCCTCGGCGTAGGTCTGGAGCTTCGCGCCGAAGCCGCCGCCCACGTCGGGCGCCACGACGCGCAGGCGGTCCTCCGGGATGCCGAGCATGCCGGAGAAGACGAAGCGCGCGATGTGCGGGATCTGGGTCGTCGAGTAGAGCGTCAGGTCGTCGCCGCGGGACTCCGCCACGGAGCAGCGCGGCTCGATCGGCGCACCCGCGGTGCGGTGGTTCACGAAGCGGTGCTCGACCGTCACCTCGGCCTCGGCGAGGCCGGCGTCGATGTCGCCGCCGCCGATCGCCCACTCGTGCGTCTTGTTCGTGCCGAACTGCTCCCAGACGAGCGCCGAGCCGGGCTCGAGCGCCGCCTCCGGGTCCACGACCACCGGCTTCGTGTCGTACTCGACGATCACGTCCTCGGCCGCGTCGACGGCGGCGTGCCGGGTCGTGGCGACGACGACGGCGACCGGGTCGCCCACGTGCTTCACCTCGCCGCGCTTCAGCGGCCAGTGCTCGGGCGTCTTGATCTCCACGCCCGGCGGCACCCACACCATCGGGAGCGGGCCGGCGAAGTCGCCCGCCATGTCCTCGCCGGTGAGCACCGCCACCACGCCGTCGCGCTCGAGCGCGGCAGAGGTGTCGATCGATCTGATCGCGGCGTGCGCCTCCGGCGAGCGCACGAGCACCGCGTGCAGCATCCCGGGGAGGTTGATGTCCTCCGTGTAACGGCCCCGGCCGGTGATCATCCGGGGGTCCTCCTTGCGCCGCATGGACTGGCCGATGGCGCTCATGCCGACACCCCCGCGGCCGACCTGACGGCCTCGACGATGTTGTGGTAGCCGGTGCAGCGGCACAGGTTGCCCTCGAGCCCGTGGCGAATCTCGTCGTCGGACGGGTTCGGGTTGCGCTGAAGGAGGTCGGCCGCGGCCATGATCATCCCGGGCGTGCAGAAGCCGCACTGAAGTCCGTGCTTGTCCATGAAGGCGGCCTGCATGGGATGGAGCTCCCCGCCGCTCGCGAGGCCCTCGATCGTCGTGACCTCGGCGCCGTCGGCCTGGGCCGTGAGCACGGTGCAGCTCTTCACGGCCTCGCCGTTCATGTGCACCGTGCAGGCGCCGCAGTTGGTTGTGTCGCAGCCCACGTGCGTGCCGGTGAGGCCCAGCTCGTCGCGGAGCCAGTGGACCAGCAGCAGGCGCGCCTCCACGTCCGCCTCGCGGCGCTCCCCGTTGACGGTCACGTCCACATGGACGGTGGCGCTCATCAGACTCCTCCCGGTCGCGGTCCTCTCGTGTCCGATGCTAATGCGTGGGTATTGTGGGCCGCAATGGTCACGGAGTCCTTCGAGTACGAGGGGTACCGGCTTGTCTACGACGAGTACGGCGAGGGCGACAGGGTCATGGTCCTCCTGCCGGGCCTCCTCTTCTCGCGCAGGATGCACCGTCCGCTCGCCGAGGAGCTGGCCGGCCGCGGCTACCGGGTGCTGTGCCTGGACCTGCTCGGCCACGGCGACTCGGACCGGCCGCCCGAGATGTGGAACTACGGCATGAGGCAGTTCGGACAGCAGACGATCGCGCTGCTGGACCACGCCGGCGTGGAGCAGGCGGTGATCGGCGGCACCTCGCTTGGGGCGAACGCGACACTCGAGGCCGCGGCGGCGGCGCCGGACCGCGTGAAGGGGATGCTGATCGAGATGCCGGTGCTGGACAACGCGCTGCTCGGATGCGCGCTCGCGTTCACGCCGCTGCTCGTGGGTCTCACGTTCGGAGCGCCCGTGGCTCGTGCGGTCGGCGCGGTGGCCCGCGCGGTGCCGCGCGGGAGCTGGCTGCTCGGCGACATGATGCTCGACTGGCTCGGCCAGGACCCGAAGCCGTCGGCCTCGGTCCTCCAGGGCCTCTTCTACGGACGCGTGGCGCCTCCGCGCGAGGAGCGCGCCGAGATGAAGCAGCCCACGCTCGTGATCGGCCACTACCGCGACCCGATCCACCCGTTCTCGGACTCGGACATGCTCGTGCGCGAGCTCCCGAACGCGCGACTGCTCCAGGCCTCCTCGATCCTCGAGCTGCGCCTGACCCCCGAGCGCCTCACCGTGGAGATCGTGACTTTCGTGGACCACTGCTTCAAGCCCGCGCCGGCCTCGGGCACGCGGCGGCGGGCACGCTCGGGCGCCGCCCGCGGTTCGCGGACGCGCCGCCCCTCGGCTTAGTCGAGCCTTGGAGCGGTTTACTACGCTTCGCCGCCTTGTCTCATCGCAGGGATCAGAAGGAGGCGCTCCGCCGCGAGCGTGAGGAGCGGGAGCGTCAGGCTCGCGCGGCGCAGCAGCGCAAGAAGCTCGTGGGCTACGGCGCGGCCGGCGTGCTCGCCCTCGCCGTCGTGGTGGTGCTCGTCCTGCTCGCCACGGGCGGAGGGGGAGGCGGAGGCGGCGACGCCCAGGCGGCCGAGGTCTTCCCGGGCGGCGGCAGCTTCCCCGAGCAGAAGGTCTTCGACGTGGCACCTGCCGCCAAGGCCGCAGGCTGCCAACTGAAGAACGTCAAGGGCAGCGGCGTGGCCACCCACACCACCTCGCTCGACCAGCGCGTCAAGTACAAGACGAACCCGCCGACCACCGGACGGCACTACGAGATCCCCGCGCAGGACGGCATCTACGGCGATGCGCCGCAGGACGAGGAGCTCGTGCACGGCATGGAGCACGGGCGCGTGATCATCTGGGCGAAGCCCTCGCTCCCCAAGGATCAGCGCGCCGACCTCCGCGCGCTCGTGGACGACGATCCGTACCAGATGTTCCTGGTGCCCCGCAGCAAGATGCCGTACGCGGTCGCGGCCACGGCGTGGAACGCGGACCCGCAGCCCGGCGGCACCGGTCGCATGCTGCTCTGCAACGCCCTGAACGACAAGACGTACGACGCGCTGGCCGCCTTCCGCGACGAGCACCGCTCGCAGGGCCCTGAGCCGATCCCCTAGCCCCGGCGGGGCGCAACGTTTCTTGCGGGAGCGCAACCGCGCTTCTGCGACCGTGTTCCGGAGATGGTGAAGCTGCTCCTCTCAGCAGCGGTGCTTCTGTCCGCCCTGACGCTCGCGCCCTCCGCGCTCGCGGCCGGCGCTGCCGACTTCGAGGTCGCCGCGCCGCAGCGCGCGGCGGCGACCGTCGAGGCACCGCGCGCGTTCAACCTCGTGGGCATCCACTGGCGCGGCGGCGCCATGCCGGACGCCGAGATCCGTGTGAGGCGAGCTGGTCACTGGAGCCGCTGGGGCGAGCTCGGCGTGCATGGGCCGGGCGGCTCCGATCCCGTCTGGGTGGGCCGCGCGCGGACGCT
>DASYMP010000245.1:0-2798 GCA_036009005.1 Thermoleophilaceae bacterium
GCGTCCCGCCGCGGCCGCCACTTCATTTGGTGAAGTCTTGCGCTAGAATCACCAATTAATGGCCGATTCCAGCTGCCCTGTCTGTGCCACCGCGGAGATCGTCTGCGGGAAGTGGACGCTGCTCGTGATTCGCGACCTCGCCGATGGCCGCAGCCGCTTCTGCGAGCTGGAGCGCTCACTGTCGGGCATCAGCCCGCGCACGCTGTCGCTGCGACTGCGCGCCCTCGAGGAGCAGGGCATCGTCGAGCGGCACACGTTCCCCGAGGTCCCTCCGCGCGTCGAGTACTCGCTGACGCCGAAGGGCGAGGCGCTCGTGCCGCTCATCGAGGACATGCGCCGCTACGGCCGCGAGTACCTCGGCGTGGACGACTGCGCGCCCGCGCCGGTCGAGCCCGTAGCCGCCTAGCGCGGCCGCGCGGCAGGACACTCCGCTGCGGCGCCGAAATCGCGTCGCATGCGTAACCGTGCTCTCCACGACGCGCTGCGGGACTTCGCGCTGGAGGCCGCCGCGCTCCTCACAGAGGACCTGAAGGCAGGCGCCGAGGTCGAATTCGACGTCGTCGACGAAGGAAACGGCCGCGGGCCCGCGCTGTACCGCTACGAGCCGCGCACCCACGCGTTCATCGAGGAGCGCTGGGCGCGTCTGCGTGCGCTCCCGGCCGCCGAGGGCGCCTGCCGCGAGCTGGGCGCCGGCGCGTCCACCTGGCTGCGCGTGAACGGCCTGCGCGGCGAGCAGGCCGAGCCGGCCCTCCAGGCGATGCTCGAGCGGCTCTACGAGGACGCAACCAGCTTCGGCTTCCCGGAGGAGCGCTTCGACCGCGTCTACCAGGAGGTGGAGCTCACGCTCTACCGCGACGCCGTGCGCGCGCGGGTGATCGCGCCGCTGCTCGGCGCGTGGATGGACGCCGAGCGCATCGAGCTGGGGGACGGGCTCTCGCTCGTCCGCGGCGACGCGCTCGAGGGCCCACACGACCCCGCGACGCTCCTGTGCGTGCTGGAGCGGGACGTGCCGGCCGACGACCCGATTCCCGCCGACGAGGCTGCCGAGCGCTTCGCGTCGGTCGTGACCGCCGTGCGCCTGTGGGCGCGGGGAGGCGTCGCGCTGGGTGCGCCTGGCTGGCGCCAGGCCGACCACGCGCGCTGGCAGCCCGTGGCGATCGGCTCGGCCGCGACGCCGCGCGGGCAGGAGTGGCTCCTCCCCGCCGGCGAGGAGCAGGCGTTCCGCGAGTTCTTCACGGCCATATCCGGCACGCGCCCGCCGCCGACTGTCGCCTGGGCGCTGGCGCGCTTCGAGATCGGCTGCGCGCAGGGCAGCGAGGCGCATGCCCTGTCGGACCAGCTGCTGGCGCTGCGCGCGCTGCTCGACGGCATGGGCGAGGCGGGCGAGGCCAGCCTGAGCCTGCGGCTGGCGGCTCTCTGCGCCGAGGAGGGCGCGCGGCACGAGCTACAGCACCGCCTCGAGGCCGCGCTCGCGCTTGAGCGCTTCGTAATGGGCAGCTCGGGCGCGCTGCGCATCGACGAGGGGTCGCCCACCGAGCTCGTGGCGGAGCTGGAGGGACACGTGCGCGCGCTGCTGCGCGACGTGCTCTGCGGCTACCTGGACGCCGACCTGAAGGCCGTGGCCGACGACATCCTGATCGAGGCGCACGGCGAGCCGCTCGGCGACATCCACGCGCGCGACCTGCGCGAGCACCCGGACCCGGACGACGACGAGCCGGAGGGCGACGACGAGCCGCGCACGCGCGAGCCCCGCTTCGAGCGCGCGCCGCTGGAGGCGCCCATGACCTTCGAGCCCGAGCTCGAGTACGAGTACGAGCCGGATCCGGACTACGACCCGGGGCCGGAGTACGAGGCCGAGCTCGACTCCGAGCCGGACACGGCCGAGATGGAGGCCGTCGCGGTGCCCGCGCAGGTGGAGGCCGAGCCCGTGCACGTGGCCGCCGAGCCCGTGCAGGTCGCGGCGGAGCCCGTGCAGCACGAGCTCGAGGGCGTCACCCCGTCGGCCGACTGGGGCTGGGACGACCCCGAGGACTTCTCCGCACCGGTTTGACCGCGCCGCGCTAGCCGAACAGGTACTCGTCCATCCGGCGCAGGCCCGGCAGGTCGTGCACGTCGTCGTCGAGCCGCGGCACCTCGATCATGGGCTTGCGGCCCAGGCGCTTCTTCAGGTCGGTGAGGTTGCGGCGGTCCTGGGCGGCCAGGCGGCGCTCCTCCTCGAACGTGCGGATCACCTTGCGCGCGAGCGCCTCGTCGCCGAGGAGCCTCCGGAGCTCGTCTGAGGGATCCCCCCTCGGCGCGGCGGGTCGGACGCGGTTGGCCACCACGCCCGCGAACGGGAGCCCCGCGTCCAGCAGCCGGTGGTGGAACCAGCCGGCCTCCTCCACGGCGTCCGCGCGCGGGGAGGTGACGAGTACGAACGCACTGCGCGAGTCCGCCAGCAGCGCGTTCACGCGCTCCGCTCGCTCACGGAAGCCGTCGGTCATGCTCGCGAAGCTCGCGAAGAAGGCGGACATGTCCTCGAGCAGGTCGATCCCGGTGGCGCGCTTCAGCACCGAGAAGACCATCCCCGACCCGCGCCCGAGCACCCTGAGGCCGGCGAGGCTCGGCGCGGCGAACAGCGACAGCGCCCGCGAGTCGATGAACGCGGCGAGCTTCTTCGGTGCGTCGATGAAGTCGAGCGCGTTGCGCGTGGGCGGCGTGTCGAGCACCAGCAGGTCGTAGCGGCCCTCCTGGTGGAGCTCGTGGAGCTTCTCCATCGCCATGTACTCCTGCGAGCCCGCCACGGCGTTCGAGAGCTC
>DASYMP010000246.1:0-18655 GCA_036009005.1 Thermoleophilaceae bacterium
GGGAAGACGTTCTCGCCGCCCGAGACGATCATCTCGTCGTCGCGGCCCTCGACGAACAGGCGGCCGGCCTCGTCGAAGCGGCCCACGTCGCCGGTCGCCATCAGGTTGCCGATCACGTCCTTCGAGCCGCCGCCCGTGTAGCCCTCGAACAGCATCTCGTTGCCCACGAAGATCCGGCCCGTCTCGCCGGGCTTCACCTCCACCCCGCGCTCGTCGTAGAGCTTCAGCACGGTGCCGCGCGGGGGGCGCCCGGCGGTGCCCGGGGCCGCACGCATGTCGGCCGGCGTGGCGATCGAGGCCCAGGCCACCTCGGTCGAGCCGTAGAGGTTGTAGAGCGTGTCGCCGAACGCGTCCATCCAGCGCGTGGACAGGTCGCCTGGCAGGGCCGAGCCGCTTGCCGCCACGACCTTCAGCGAGGACAGGTCGTACTTCGACCGTGTCTCCTCGGGGAGGTCCATGATCCGCTGCATCATCACCGGGACGACCGCCAGCGCGTCCGCCCGCGAGCGCGCCACCTCGGCGAGCGCGCCCTCGGGGTCGAACTTGCGCCGCAGCACGTACGTCGTGCCGAGGATCAGCCCGAGCGAGAAGTGCGCGAAGCCCCACGAGTGGAACAGCGGCGCGGCCACGTGGATCACGTGCCGCGTGCGCAGCGGGATGCGCGACAGGTACGCCACGACCGGGTCGATCGACTCCGGGTTCCCGCGCGACGCGCCCTTCGGCGTTCCGGTCGTGCCCGAGGTGAGGATCACCGCGCGGCCCTCGCGCTCGGGCGGGATCACGTCGCTCGGGTCGCCCTGCGCCATCAGCTCGTCGAGCGTGGGATCGTCGAGGGTGGGCGTGTCGTGCCATGCCACGAAGCGCTTGCGCCTGTGCCCCGCCTCGGAGAGCAGCTCCGTGAACTCCTCGTCGTAGATCAGCGCCTTCGGCTTCTCGCGCTGCACGACCTCGAGCAGCTGCGGCCCCGCGAACGCGGTGTTCAGGTAGAGCGCGTCGGCGCCCAGCTTCGACAGCGCGATCGTGGACTCGATGAAGCCGCGGTGGTTGCGGCACATGATCCCGACCGCGTCGCCCTCCACGATCCCCGCGTCCGAGAGCGCGTGCGCGAGCGCGTTCGAGCGCGTGTCGACGTCGCTGTAGCTCAGCGTGCCGAGCTCGTCGACGATCATCGTGTCCTCGGGGAAGCGCTCCGCCAGCGAGATGGCGCCGGCGGCCGGGCTGCGCCCCCAGCGCTGGAGCGTGCGCAGCACTCCCCAGAGGCGGTCGGGACGCATCGGCCGGATCACGCCGGCCTCGATCAGCACGCGCGCGCTCCCCAGCTCGTGTGCGACTCGTGCCGGCAGGCTCTTTCCGTCGTCCTCGCTCACCTCTGCGCGCACCTCCTCGTCATCCAGCTCCAGCGCCAGATTCTTCAGCGTTTGCTCGAGCGTCGTGGCCACCATCGGCTGGCCGAGCCGGTCGGCCACCGAGCCGAGCAGCCCGCCGGGCGAGTCCCAGGAGAGCCGCAGCGTGACCTTCGTGCGGCCGTCGTCGGCCTCGCGCAGCCGCCAGCGCACGCGGTGGTCGATGCCGGTGATGCTCGTCCACGCGAGGTCGGCGTTCTCGTCGCACTCCACGATCTCGATCAGCCCTCCGAGGTCGGCCGAGCCGATGCGCATCCGCATCGCGTAGCGCGCGCCGAGCCCCTGCGTCTCGTTCTTGCGCTCGAGCCGCGTGATGCCGTGCCAGAACGACTCGTAGTTGGCCGGCTCGGAGACGAGCTCCCAGATCTCCTCGGGCGAGGCCTCGATCCGGATGTCGCGCTCGACCCTCATCAGCCGAGCACGGGGACCGAGCGCTCCTCGGCGAGGCCCGTGAGCGTCTTCTGCATCTCGGAGGTCACGAGCTCGTACGCCTCGTCCACGTCCATGCCGGCCACGTCGATCGGCTCGAGCACCTGGATCGTGATCTTCGCCGGCAGCGGGATGTGGCCGAGCATGTCGCCCACGTTCAGGCCCCACGGGAGCGCCAGCGACAGCGGCAGCACCTTCAGCCGGAACATCCGGTCGAGCCCGAACAGCTTCGCGAGCCGCTCGCCGCGGGAGAGGAAGAGCGCGGTCTCCTGGCCGCCGATCGCCACCACCGGGACGAGCGGGACGCCGCGCTCCTGGGCGAGCCGGATGAACCCCTTGCGGCCACCGAAGTCCACGCGCGCCGATTCCCAGCTGGGCCGGTGCACCTCGTAGTCGCCGCCGGGGTAGACGAGCAGCGCCGCGCCCGTGTCGAGCGCCCGCTGCGCGTTCTCGGGAGTCGCCGCCACGGTGCCGTACTTGCGCAGGCTGCCGAGCCCCGGCATGGACAGCACGAGGTTGTGGGCGAGCTGGTGGAAGTGGCGCTCGACGCCGAAGTAGGTGCTGAAAGCGAGCGTGAAGACGTGCGTGTCGGGCGTCAGGTTCCCGCCCGAGTGGTTGCCCACGAGCAGCACCGGGCCCTCCTCGGGGATGTGCTGGAGGCCGCGCACGTCGGCGCGGAAGTAGAGGCTCGCGAGCATCCAGAGCCCGGGGAGCGTCTCGCGGATGTAGTCGGGATCGCGCTCGTCGAGGTCAGCGGTGGGCACGCGCCGCTGCGCCTCCTCCGCGATCGCCGACGCCAACCGGCCCGCCATCTGGACCAGCGAGGCGACGCTCGACCCGGAGCTCGCCGGCGCCCCGCCGTTCGACGATCCGTGCGCGGTGGAGGTGCTCACGCGCGCGGTCTCATGCCGCGCGCCGGGCAACGGCCTGTATGTCAGGCCAGCTGGACGGCGGCCCGGGCGGCCGGTCGATCTTGTGCGGCTCGCCGGGCGGCAGCCCCTCGAGCAGCTTGCGCACCGCCGGCGCGCGAAGCTGTGCGGCGACGGTCTCCTCGGCCGTATCGATCACCCGCTGGCGGCGCTCGCTGTTCATCCAGTTGCGGCCCATGGCGGCGTGGTCCTCGGGCGTCGGCTCGAGGATCACGACCTCCGTGCCGAAGCGGCGCACCTTCGTCTCCTCGCGTACGAGCCGCGCACGCGAGCCGCGGCGGGTGAGCGACGGGATGAAGTCGAGCGCGCCGTTGATGGCGCCGGTGGCCACGCCGCTGATCCCGCTGCCGGAGCGCTGTCCCTCCGAGCTGCTCGTGAGCGGATTGAGGCAGATCACGAGGTCGAGGCCGCGCCCCGCCATCAGGTCCATGTTCGAGACCGAGCAGACGCCGCCGTCGACGTAGCGGCGGCCGTTGATCCTCACCGGCCTGTAGAAGCCCGGAATCGCGCACGAGGCGGCGACGGCGTCGCCGATGTGGGCGCGCGGCGAGCCGAGCCTTCCGAACGGCGTGCGCCGGCCCGACTCGTAGTCGCAGGCGACCGCCCAGTAGCTCGGGTGCTCGACCCAGTCGCCCGGCACCGCGCGCGTCACGACCTCCTTCAGCGAATCGGTCGAGACGAAGCCGGCCGGCACCCAGCCGGCCACCATCTGGAGTGGCGTGTGCCGCAGCGGGTTCGACAGCGCGGTGAACGCCATCCTGAGCGAGCCGGGGCCGATCGCGGGCAGCCCGCGGTGCACCCTGAAGCTCGCGCCCGCGGAGCGGTCGGCCTGTGAGGCCGGGCGGCCGTCCGGGCCCAACAGGCCCTCGAAGCTCTCGCCACGGGAGTGGGCCACCATGAACCAGGGCGGCACGCCGCCGGCCACGAGCGCGCCGATCATCGAGCCTGCCGAGGTGCCGACGATGTTGTCGGCGCTGCCGGGGTCCCAGCCGGTCTCCTTCGCCAAGGCGCTGAGTCCACCGACGAGCCACGCACCGCCGAGCACGCCCCCCGCGCCCAGTACCAGTCCGACCTTCATCTGGAAGCGATTCCCCTCGCAGAGACGAGCGCAAACGCCCGCCGACCTCGATCCATCTCGCGATCAGGTTAAACGCCCTCACGACTCGCCAGCCTCGGGGTCGGTGTACGCGCGCTTGCGCCAGGGCGGTTTCACGTCTGGAGCGAGCGGGCGGTAGCCGCGCCGGTCGAGCGTCTCGAGCGGGATCAGCCGGAGTCCCTCGGCGGTACTGCTCCGCTCGTCGAGGTCCCGGCCGGGTATCACCGGGATGCGGCGCGGGCGCCCGCGGAGCGGCACGTATCGCGGCGCGAGCTGGCGCTTCGGCGCGATCCAGACCGGCTCGCGGCGGTATGGGATGTGGCCGGAGTGGCTGCCGCGCGACACGCGCACCCAGCCGGTCGTGCGCGCCCAGCGGTCGTGGCAGTCGCGCCACATGCAGGCCTGGAAGCCGCCGTGTGAGCTGGCGCGCAGCCAGGTGCTGCCGTCGGGATCGACGCGCACGAAGCCACCTTCCCAGTCGTCCAGGTGAAAGCCGGGATAGTCCGGCGTGCCGTCGATCAGCTCGCGCACGCGCGGGAGGAGCCAGGAGCGCTCCCAGACGCGGTCCGAGCCGGCCACCGCGCTGTTCGAGTCGGGGTAGTAGAGCCAGTAGGAGACATAGAGGCGCCCGTTCCGCCGGATCACGCGCGTGAACGCGGTGGCGCGGCGGCGGGTGTCGGAGCGATGGGCGTCGAGCGTGGGATCGTCAGGGGCGGTCGCGCACGCCACACGGCGACAGCTGCGCCAGTCGACCGGCAGCTCGCGCTCGCCACGCTCGTAGACGAGGTTCGGCGCGAGCGCCCGGACGCGCGCGGCGGTGCGCTCCCCGTAGGCCTCGACAAGCTTCCGCTGGTCTCGGTCGCAGCGCTCGGTCACGGCGCAGACGACGTGGCGGGCGAGGAAGCCGCCGACCGCGCGGCCGTCGACGGCGCGCCCCACCCCCGCGCCGAGAGCTCCCAGCACGAGGCACGCGAGCAGCAGGAGCGCGACGAACTCGACGCCGGCCTGGCCGCGGTCGCCGCTCATCCGCCCGGTCCTCCCTCGCCGCCGCCCGGCCCTCCCCCACCGCCGCCGGTGACGAGCGGCCAATCGCGGACCAGGTCGACCGGGCTGATGCAGTCGTTGGCCATCCGAAGCGCCTCGCGAGGCGGGACCGCGTACCCGGGAATGCGGCTCTCGGGGTGAAGGAACGCGTACCGGAAGCGCTCGTAGGCGATGCAACCGAGCCAAGCCCGGCGCCACGCAAGCCCGGCCCCCCGCCGCGTGCGGGCAAGCGCGCCCGGCGGGAGCTCGGGCAGCCGCGGAAGGCGCGGGAGGGCCGGCAGGCGAACGCGCAGCCGCGACGGCAGGCCCGGCCCCCGCGGCGGGCCCGGCCCCGGCGGCGGCACCTGGCCCGGGCGCGGCATGAGCGGTGGAATGGCGAAGCTCCCGCGCACGGAGGGGGCGCGAGGAGCGGGCGCGCGACGAGCGGGCAGCTGGCGCGAGGGCGCGGGGCGCGAGGGCGCGGGGCGCGAGAACGCGGGGCGCGAGGACGCTCGGCGCCCGGGCTCGGCCGCGCAGTGCTCGCGTGCCGCGCAGGTCATCGCGTGGAGCAGGGTGGTGCCGGCTTCGCGGCCGTTGGCTCGTGGCGCGAACTGGCTCAGGGCCGCGAGCGCGAGCGCCACGAGCAGCACGATGCCGATCCACTCGACACTGGCCTGACCGTGTTCGCTCCACATCGCCGGCCCAAGCTACGAGCGGGCGACGCACCGATGGGTGCACCGATGTGACAAGGGCGCACCAAGCCGCGCGCCGGGGACGCGCAGCTAGGAGAGCTGGACGACAGTGCGGTCAGCGGCGCTTGCGCGGGCCGCCTCGATCACGCGCAGGACCTCGATGCCGGCCGCGAGCGGCACCGGCGGCTCCGCCGCGCGCGCCACCGGGGACGCCGCGGGCGGGCGGGCGGCCGCGGGGGCATCGGGGGTCGCCCCGCTCACCGTGCGTATCGCCTGCTCCATTCGCTCGTAGAACTCCGTGTAGCGGCCTCGTTGGGTTTCCACGGGGTGGGCTTCGTCGTCGGTGCCTAGGCGGCCCCAGGCGGTGGGCGGCTCCACGCCGAAGCCGGGGTCGGTCGGGCGTCCGCCGGCGCGCAGCGCGGCCTCCTGCACGTCGAGGCCCCACTTCACGTACGCGGCCTTCGTGCCGAGCGCCCTCAGGCGCGGCCCCTCCTGGGCGGCCATCATCGACCCCCACAGGTGCGTCCGCGCGCCCGACTCGTGCTCGAGCGCGACGAAGGCGTCGTCGTCCACCTCGGCGCCGGGGCGCACGCAGCGCAGCTCCGCGTACACCGAGCGCGCCGGCCCGAGCAGCGCCAGCGCCTGGTCGATCAGGTGCGGCCCGAGGTCGTACAGCACCCCGCCCGCGTCCTCCGGGCCGCCGCCCTCGCGCCACTTGCCGAAGTCCACCTCCGGCCGCCAGCGCTCGAAGCGCGACTCGAGCCGGACCAGCGAGCCGAGCTCGCCGCCGTCGAGCAGCCGCCGAAGCGTCAGGAAGTCGCCGTCCCAGCGACGGTTGTGGAACACGCTCGCGACAACTCCGCTCGCGGCGACCGCGTCGGCCAGCTGTCGCGCGTCGGCCACGCTCGTCGCGAGCGGCTTGTCCACCACAAGATGAAGTCCCGCCTCGACGGCACCCAACCCGAGCGCGAGGTGCGTTCGGTTCGGCGTCGCGATCACCACGAGCTCGTGCGAGTCGGCGGCGGCGAACAGCTCCTCGGCGGAGCCCAGCACCGACGCGTCCGGATGGCGCGAGCGCACCTCCGCCGCGCGCTCCGGATTGGACGTGACGACCGAGGCCAGCGTCAGGCCCGGCACGGCCTCGACGAGCGGCGCATGGAACGCCGACCCAGCGAGGCCGTAGCCGATCAGCCCGACGCGGAGCGGGGTCAGACCCGCCCCGCCGCCTGACGCTGCCTGCGTGCGATCGCGTCGATCACGACGGCCGCCAGCAGCACGGCGCCGGTGACCATGAACTTGACCGACGACTCCAGCGCGAGCAGGTCCATCCCGTTCGAGATCGAGGTGATCACGAGCGCACCGAGCAGCGCGTGCCAGACGCTGCCACGCCCTCCGAACAGGCTGGTGCCCGCGATCACCGGCCCGGCGATCGCCAGCAGCAGGAAGTCGCCCGACCCCGACGACTGGTTCACGGCGAGCAGGCGCGACGCCGCCATGATGCCGCCGATCGCGGCCATCATCGAGGCGATCATGAACACGATCACGCGCACCCTGTTCACGTCGATCCCGGCGCGCCGCGCCGCCTCGGCGTTGCCGCCGACCGCGAAGATGTGGCGCCCGAACGTGGTCCTCGTCGTCAGATAGAAGAAGAACAGGCAGAAGCCCACGAGGATCAGCGCCGCGAGCGGAACGCCGCGGTCGTCGTTCAGCACCCACACCGCCACCAGGATCGTCACCGCCACGAGCGCGATCCGCAGCACGATCAGCCCGAGCGGCGGCGCGGAGAGGCCCTCCGACACCCGCCCCTGGCGCGCGCGCAGGGCGAACAGCGCGTACACCGCGATCGCGACCAGCGCGAGGATCCAGCCCACGCTGTCGCTGTAGAAGGTGTTCGTGAGCCCGAGGATCTTCGGGTCGTTCAGGTTCACGGTGCCGGTTTCACCGAGCACCTTCAGCTGTGCCCCCGGCCACGCGAGCAGGCCGGCCAGCGTGACGACGAACGACGGCACCGCGAAGCGCGTGAACACCGAGCCCTGGAACAGGCCGATGGCGAGCCCGGCCGCCACCGCCGCGGCGATCGCGAGGTACGGCGACCAGCCGTTCTTCACGTTCAGCACGGCCATGATCGCGGCCGCCAGACCGCTGACCGCGCCGACCGACAGGTCGATCTCGCCGAGCAGCAGCACCATCACCACCCCGATCGAGACGAGCCCGACCGCGGTCATCTGGAGCACGAGGTTCGACAGGTTGACCGAGCTCATGAAGCGCGGTTCCTGGATGTAGAAGACGATCCAGATCACGGCGAGCGCGAGCACGACTCGCAGCTCGGCGAGATCGCCGGCGACGAAGCGCCGCAGCAGCTCGAGCTGCGGGCTGCGGACCTCGACGTCGTCGTCGACCGTGGCGTCGGCAGTGCTCATCGCTTCGCTCCGTTCCCCGTGGCGCCGGTGATCGCGGCGACCACCTGGTCCTGATTGCTCTCGTTCGCGTGGAAGTCGCCCGCCTTCTGTCCGAGCCGCAGCACGAAGATGCGGTCGGCCACCTCGAAGACGTCGGCGAGGTTGTGGCTGATGACCACCACGCCGTAGCCGCGCTCGCGCAGCCGCTTGATCAGCTCGAGCACCTGCGCCGTCTGGCGCACGCCGAGCGCGGCGGTCGGCTCGTCGAGCATCACGAGCTTCGGCTCGCCGAGCAGCGAGCGCGCGATCGCCACCTGCTGGCGCTGGCCGCCGGACATCGTGCCCACCTCGGCACGCACGTCCGTGATCGTCACCGCGAGGTTCTCGAGCAGGTCGCCGGTCTGCTTCTCCATCCCGACCTCGTCGAGCTGTCCGACCACCCTGGCCGGTCCGTCGGCCCGCTCCTCGCGCCCGAGGAAGAGGTTCTCCACGACGTCGAGGTTGTCGCACAGCGCGAGGTCCTGGTAGACGGTCGCGATGCCGAGCTCGACCGCGTCGGTCGGACTCGTGATCGTCACCGCCTGGCCCTCGAACGAGATCGTGCCGGCGTCCGCCGGGTGGATGCCGGCGATCGTCTTCACGAGCGTCGACTTGCCCGCCCCGTTGTCGCCCACCAGCGCGACGACCTCACCGGAGCGAACCTCGAAGTCCACGCCGGAGAGCGCCTGGACCGGCCCGAAGCTCTTGCTCACCCCCTTCAGGGAAAGCACGGGAGCGCTCCCGCCTTCAGTCATTCCAAGTCTCCTCTCGCAGGGGCCTGCCGGGGACGCGACGTCGCGCCCCCGGCATTCTCCCCCGGTTCCCTACTGGATGCCAGCGTCCTTGCAGGCCGCCGCGTACTTGCCGGTGCAGATCTCGTCCACCGACCAGAACTTGTCCTTCACGATCGTGTCGTTGATGTTGTCCTTGGTGACCGCCACGGGCGTCAGGAGGATCGAGGGCACCTTCTTCGTGCCGTTGTCGATCTGGTCGTCCGCTCCGCTCGGCGTCTCGCCCTTGGCCAGCGACACGGCAAGCTCCGCCGCCGCTTCGGCCTCGGCCTTGATCGCCTTGTAGACCGTCATGAACTGCTCGCCGGCGAGGATCCGCTGGATCGCGGCCAGCTCGGCGTCCTGCCCGGTCGTCGGGCGGGTCTTCGGGTCGATGCCGGCCGACTTCATCGCGGCGATCGCGCCGCCGCCGGTTCCGTCGTTCGCGGCGTAGACGCCCACGAAGCCGTCCTTGCCGACCGCCGTGATCGCCTGCTCCATCTCCTGCTGAGCCTTGTCCGGGCTCCAGTCAGGCGTGTCGTACTCCTTCGCGACCTTGAAGTCGCTCGAGTCGATCACGCCGTGCGCGCCCTGCTTGAACAGCTTGGCGTTGTTGTCCGTCGGGGCGCCGTTGATCATGATGATGTCGCCCTTGGCGCCGTCGTCGGTGAGCTTCTTGACGAGGCTGTCGCCCTGGAGCTTGCCGACCTGCTCGTTGTCGAACGAGATGTAGTAGTCGATGTCGGCGTCCGTGATGAGCCGGTCGTAGCTGATGACCGGGATCTTCGACTGCTTCGCCCGGGCAACGATCGCTCCGGCCGACGCAGCGTCCACGGGGTCGAGCACGAGCACCTTCGCGCCCTTCGTGATCGCGGCCTCCGCCTGCTGCTGCTGCTTGGCGGCGTCCTGATCGGCGTTCGAGTAGATGATCTCGCAGTCAGAACAGAGCTCGTTCGCCTTGCGCACGAAGTTCGGCTTGTCCTGCGACTCGTAGCGCGCGGTCTTCGACTCCGGCAGGAGCAGCGCGATCGAGCCGCCACCACCGCCACCGCCGCTTGAACCGCTGCTGCCGCTGTCAGTGCTGCTGTTGTTGTCGTCGCCGCCGCACGAGGCGAGCGCCATGGCGCCCACGAGTGCCGCGAGAACGGCAAGGAACTTGAACCTGCTCATCGGACCTCCTCCTACCACGTTGCCGTGGACTGTTTGACCGCCGGCGCCGGCCCGCTCCATGCGGGTCCGGCTTCGTGAAGCACGAGCGCGACCGCGCCGAGTAACTCGGCTCGCTCCCCGAGCTCTCCGAGGACGATCTGCACGTCCTCGGCTGCGCTCGGGATCGCCCGCAGTCCCACTGCCTCTCTGAGCGGATCCAGCAGCACGTCGCCGGCCACGGCCATGCTGCCCCCCACGACGATCCGCTCTGGGTTGATCAGGTTGCAAAGGTCCGCCACGGCGGCGCCGATATGGCGCCCGGCGTCCGCGAGGGCGCGACGGCAGCCCGGGTCGCCGCTCACGGCGCGCTCGAGCTCGTCGTCGAGCGTCAGCGGCTCGCCGAGGCTGCGGCTCAGAAGTGCTGCGATCGCGGTCCCGCTCGCGATCGTCTCGAGGCAGCCGCGGCTGCCGCAACGGCAGATGTCGCCGGTCTCGTCGAGCGAGGTGTGCCCGATCTCCCCGGCCGTGCCGCCCGCGCCCGCGAACAGGCGCCCGCCGAGCACGATGCCCGCGCCGATGCCGGTGGCGAGCTTCAGGTAGACGAGCCCGCCCGCGCCGCGGCCCGCGCCCCAGACCGACTCCGCCAGGGCGCCGAGGTTGGCGTCGTTGTGAAGCCAGACCTCCATGTCGAGCCGCGCGGCCATCAGCTCGGCGGCGTGCGTCCCGGCCCAGCCCGGCAGGATCGCCGAGGAGCCGACCACGCCGCTGCGGTGGACCGGGCCAGGGATGCCCATTCCCACCCCGAGCACGCGCCCGCTGTCGGCGCCGGAGCTCATGAGCAGCTGGTCGACGAGCTCCGCGGCGTGCTCCATGCCCTCCTCGGCGGGATAGTCGTCCGGCATCTCGCGCCGTTCCTCGGCGACGATCTCGTGCGAGAGGTCGGCCAGCGCGACCGCGAGGTGTCGCTTGCCGAAGTCGATGCCGATGGCGAGCCCGGCACCGGGGTTGAGCGCGATCAGCGTCGGAGGCCTGCCGCCGCCCGCGCTGCGCCCGTCCGGGTCGCGGTCCACGACCATGTCCTCGGCCTGGAGCCCCGCGACGATCGTGGAGACCGTCGAGCGGGAGAGGCCGGTGTGTCGTGCCAGATCGGCGCGGCTCGTGACCCCGAGCACCTGAAGCGCTTGGATCACGCGCAGCCGGTTCGACGCACGCAGGGAGGGCGGTGAGCCCCGGTCCTCCTCCATATGCGCGATCCTGCCCGGCTCGGCGGGCGTTTGTCAAGGACTCGGACGAAGTTAACGTTGATTTGACGTTAATTTGTTCGATTCCGACCTATCTCGACCCATCTCCGCCGAGCGGCGGATGGTTGAGACGGCCGGACGGTGGTATTGGATTAGGCGATGGCGACGGCCACCCATACCGGCGCTGCGCCGGCGGACGCGATCGCGGCGCTGGCGGACCGCTTCGACCCTGACGTGATGGACCTCCCACGCGGGCGCGCCCGCGTGCGGCTCGAGGTGGTGGGCGCCAAGGCCTGCGACGCCGTGATCGCCGGCCGGCGGCTGCGCCTGCGTGGCGCGCGCGAGGACGCGAGGCCGGACGCCGTCCTCCGCGCGGACGCCGCGACCTGGGAGCGCATCGCCGCGGACATGCGTGGCGGCATGGAGGCGTTCCGCGCCGGCCGCCTGAGCCTGCGCGGCAGCCTTCACTTCGGGGTTGGCTTCCTGGCCGCCACGAGCGGGTCCGACGAGCCCGGCCGGCTCACCTTCGACACGCTCCGCACGCGCGGCTTCGGCGCGATCTCCACACTGTGCGCCGGGACCGGCCCGGAGACGATCGTCTGCGTTCACGGCCTCGGCGGCACCAAGGCCTCGTTCCTCCCCACCGTCAACGCGCTCGCCGACCACTACCGCGTGGTGGCCATCGACCTTCCCGGCTTCGGCGAATCCGACAAGCCGATCGGCGCGCCCTACGACGCGCCCTGGTTCGCCCGCTCGGTGTTCGCGGCGATGGACGCGCTCGATCTCGGCCATGCGCACATCGCGGGGAACAGCATGGGCGGCCGCGTGGCGATCGAGGCCGGTCTGATGGACCGTGAGCGGACCGGCGGGCTGCTGCTGCTGAGCCCCGCGCTCGCCTGGCTGCGCGCGCGCCCCTGGGCGCCGATCGTGCGCGCGCTACGGCCCGAGCTCGGGCTGATCCAGCCGGCGCCGCGCCCCGTGGTCGAGGCGATGGTGCGCCGGCTCGTGCCGTCGGCGGACGGCGGCTGGACCTCCGCCGGCATCGACGAGTTCCTGCGCGCCTACCTGACCCGGAGCGGACGCGCCGCCTTCTACGCGGCCGCGCGCAACATCTACCTGGACGAGCCGCATGGCGAGCAGGGCTTCTGGACGCGGCTCAAGTCGCTCGAGTGCGACTCGCTGTTCGTATGGGGCCGACAGGACCGCCTGGTGCCGATCGGCTTCATGAAACACGTGGAGAGGGCGCTTCCGCGCGCCCGCCACGTGGAGCTCTCCTGCGGCCACGTCCCTCAGGTGGAGCGGCCGCAGGAGACTCACGCGGCGATCAGGAAGTTCCTGACCGACCTCTAGACGGGCCTACTCGACGCCGCCACCGCCGCCGCCGACGTCTCCGCCGTCGCCGCCGTTACCGCCGTTACCGCCATCCCCGCCCTCTTGCTCGTCGGGGGTGACCTCGTCAGGTGTGGTCTCTGGTGTCTCCATGGCGCCCCGTTACCCCAGGAGCTGCCGCGGAAATCATCGGGAGCGCGGCCGCGGGAGCGCCGGGCTCAGAAGTCGCCTCCGCCGCCTCCGAAATCGCCACCGCCGAAGTCGCCGAAGCCGCCGCCTCCGAAGTCGCCGCCTCCGCCGAAGTCGCCCGAGTCGCCGTACGCGTCGCCTACGAAGGGGCCGCCGAACATGCCGAAGCCGCCGCCGAGCATCGAGCCGATGAAGAGCCCTGGGAGGAGGCCGCCTCCGAAGAAGCCGCCGGCCCACGGCCCGTACGCCGGCCCGGCCGCCCAGTACGGGACCATCTGCCCGCCCATCGGCACCTGGCGCGCCTGCGGGAGCTCGCCGTCGTTGATCCGCTGGAGATCGGCCGCGCACACCGGCACGGGGCGCGGCTGGCCGCCCGGCGGCGCCCACTCGACCTCGCCCACCGAGGGCCCGTGGCGCGGATCGAAGAAGCAGGGTGGCCGCCGCTCGGGAGCGGGCTGTCCCGCGAGCTCGGCCTTCGCCGCGGCCATCGCCCAGCGGCCCTCCTCGAGCGCGGAGGTGACCGGCTCGATCTCCTCCGCGCGGCGCGCGCGGTCGAGCGCCTGTTCGGCGTCCGTGTAGCGCTCCACGGCCTGGCCGTAGTGCTGCTTGCCCTCGGGGTCCGCGTCCGGCATCTGCACGTCGAGGTCGAGCGCGCGGATGTCGTCGCCGAGCGCCACGAGGTCCTCGCGCGCCACCTGCTTCACCTCTTCGAGCTCCGCCTGGCGGTACTCCTCCTCGCGCCTGCGCTGGCGACGGCGGCTCACCGCGAGCAGCAGGATCGGCAGCGCAAGGATGCCGAGCACGACGAACGGGAAGTTGCCGCCGCCGCCCCCTCCCCCGCCGGTGCCACCGCCCGAGCGCACGCCCGCGACGCGCCGAACGAAGTCCTCGAGCACGGCGAAGGTGCCGTCGGAGCGGTGCGCCTCGAACGCGTCGCCCGCTATCTGGCTCGCGGGGACGTCGACTCCGAGCGTGCCCGCGCGGAACGAGTCGCCGACCACGCCCGCGTACACGCCGGGCTTGCGCAGCTCGCCGGCGATGTCGTGCAGGACGGCGGTGGGATCGCCGCCCGCCCGGTCGAGCGCGGAGGAGGGCAGCACCACCACGTACATCGGCCCGGCGCCGGTCCTCTCGATCAGGCTCTTCAGGCGCGCGCTCTCGGCGTCCGAGAGGGCTCGCTCTGCGTCCGGGTCGACGTAGACCGGCGACTCGCGCAGCGCCTGGGCCGCGTCGCTCAGCGTGGTCTGCGCCCGCGCGGGCGCCGCGGCGGCGAGCAGCGAGGCGATCAGGACCAGCGGAATCAGGACGCGTACGCGCATCGGCTCCGCACTACCCGCTGTCACTCGGTACAACCTCTCCGTGCACTTCCCACCCGGTCCGCGGCTTCCGGCGCTGCTCCAAGCGGCCCTCGTCACGGCCTCGCCGTACGGCTGGATGATGCAGCGCTGGCGGCGCTACGGCGACGTCTTCTCCTCGCGCTTCCCGATCTTCGGCCGCGTGGTCTACGTGGCCGACCCCGCGCTCGTGAAGGAGGTCTTCGGCGGCGACCCCGCCACGTTCCACGCCGGGGAGGCGAACACGCTGGCGCTCGGGGACGCGCTCGGCGAGCACTCGCTGCTGACGCTCGACGAGGAGCGCCACATGAGCCAACGCAAGCTGCTGCTGCCGCCGTTCCACGGCGAGAGCGTACGCCGCTACGTGGAGGTGATGGCCCAGGCGACCGAGCGCGAGGTGGCGAGCTGGCCCGTCGGCGAGGTGATCGAGCTGCGGCCGCGCATGCAGGCGATCACGCTCGAGGTGATCCTGCGCGCCGTCTTCGGGGTGCGCGAGGGCGAGCGGATGGACCTGTTCCGTGCGCGCATCCCGCCGCTCGCCGAGACCACGAGCGTGCTCAACTGGCTGCCCTTCTTCGAGCGCGACCTCGGCGGCATCACGCCCGCCGCGAAGTTCCGCCGCGCGCTCGCGGCGGTCGACGAGCTGATCTACGCCGAGATCGAGGAGCGGCGCGCGGCGCCTGACGGGGAGGAGCGCGACGACGTGCTCTCGCTCCTCCTGCGCGCCCGTCACGAGGATGGCTCGCCGATGAGCGACGCCGAGCTGCGCGACGAGCTGATGACGCTGCTCACGGCTGGCCACGAGACGACCGCGACCGGCCTCGCCTGGGCGTTCGAGCGGCTCCTGCGCACACCGCGGGTGCTCGACCGGCTTACCGCCTCGCTCGACGACGACGACTACGTGGACGCGGTCGTGAAGGAGACGCTGCGCGTGCGGCCGGTGATCGTGGATGTGGCGCGCAAGCTCACGCGCGACACGGAGGTGGCGGGCTGGAAGCTGCCCGCCGGCACGCTCGTGCTGCCCGCGATCGCGGTGCTCCACGCGCGCCCGGATCTGTACGAGTCGCCCAAGGAGTTCAGGCCCGAGCGCTTCCTCGGGGACGGCCCGGAGTCCTACGCGTGGGTCCCCTTCGGCGGCGGCGTGCGCCGCTGCATCGGCGCCTCGTTCGCCCAGGTGGAGATGCGCACGGTGCTGCGCGAGGTGCTCAGGCGGGTGCGCATGACGGCTCCCACGCAGCGGCGCGAGCGCGGTGTGATCAGGCACGTGACCGTGGTGCCCGGCCGCGGCGCCCGCGCGATCGTCACGCAGCGGCTACCGGTGGAGCGGACGGCGGAGCTCGCCGGCGTCGGCGCCGGCGACTGAGCGCCCGTCGAGCGGCCCGCCCGTCAGCCGCGGCGGCGCAGGTAGAGCACTATCGCCCCCACGAGGAGGAGGCCCGCGCCCAGCTGGACGGCGAGCTGGAGGCCGGCGCCCGAGTCCTTCGTCGCGTCGCGGATCGCGGCGAACATGATCGACGCCCCGAAGAAGGCCACGAGTGTCCAGAGCGCTGTGTTCCTGTCCACCGGCGGGCACCATATCCGCGGCTAGTCTCGACCGCTGTGACGGACAGGCCCGTACTGGCCGGAGTGCTCGGCGCATGCGTGATCGCCTTCTCGGCGATCCTCGTCCGACTGGCGAGCGTCTCGCCCTCCACCGCCGCGTTCTTCCGCTGCCTCTACGCGCTGCCGGCGCTGGCCCTGCTCGCCTGGCTCGAGCAGCGCCGCCACGGCGCGCGGCCGTGGCGCCAGCGCGCGATGGCGTGGGTGGCCGGGGCGATTCTCGGCGTGAACCTCACGGTCTGGAACCACTCGATCGACGCCGTCGGCGCCGGGCTTGCGACCGTGCTCGGGAACATCCAGGTCGTGCTGGTCGGCCTGTTCGCGTGGGTCGCGCTCGGTGAGCGCCCGGAGAACCGCTCGCTCGCCTCGGTGCCGCTCGTGTTCGCGGGAGTGGTGCTGATCTCGGGCGTGGTCGGGAGCGGCGCATACGGCAGGGATCCGCTCGTGGGCGTCATCTTCGGCCTCCTCACCGCCGTCACGTACGCGTTCTTCCTGCTGATCCTGCGCCAGACGGGAGCCAGCGAGCGCCGCCCGGCCGGCCCGCTGTTCGACGCGACCGTCTCGGCCGCGCTCGTGGCCGCGGCGGGCGGCCTCGTCGTGGGCGACATCGACTGGGTTCCCGGGCCCGAGTCGCAGGCCTGGCTCGTGCTGCTGGCGTTGTCGTCGCAGGTGCTCGGCTGGCTCCTGATCTCGGTCTCGCTGCCGCGGCTTCCCGCGGTGCGCACCTCGATCGTCCTGATGCTCCAGCCGGTGGGGACCGTGCTCCTCGGAGCGCTGCTCCTGTCCGAGGCGCCCTCCGCGGTCCAGCTGCTCGGGGTGGCGATCGTGATCGTCGGAGTGGTGGTGGCCTCCGTCAGGCCTCGTGCGCCCGCGCCCGCGCGCGCCTGAGCTTGTCCGGGCGCCGGCCGTGTGACACGCTGAAGGGACCTCGGGCCCCTGGAGGTGCGATTGGACTCGCCTCGCGTAGCGCTGATCCGGAAACTCTTCGACCACATGGAGCGCGACGAGCTCGACCGGGCGACCGAGGAGCTGATCGCGCACTCGCGTGACGACGCCGTCTTCCAGCCGCACGCCGGGCACGGCGAGGAGATCCGCGGCCCCGACGCGCTGCGCGAGTTCTGGGCGCGCTTCGCGGACGAGGGTCGCCAGCTGCGAGCCGGCGCCTACTCGGTCTCCGAGGAGGGCGACGCGGTCGTGATCACCGGCTGGGTCCGGATGATCGACGACGGCAAGCTCGCGGACACGCAGTCGCGCTGGGTCTACCACTTCGACGACGAGGACCGGGTGACGAGCGCGCGCGTCGAGCGCGCCTAGGCGGCGGGACGCGGCGCCAGGAGCGCGCCGCCGAAGCAGAACTCGCGCCCGAGCGCGAGCTCGGCGTCGAGCAGCTTGCGGTAGGCGCGTGCGGAGACCATCGCGGCCTCGTCGCGCTCCCAGGTCTCGGCGGAGATGCGCGCGACCCAGCCGCGTCCGTAGGGCTGGGCGAGCAGGGCGTGAGGCGCCCGGCGCAGCAGCGGGTTCAGCTCCACGAGCGTGCCCCGCACCGGCGAGCCGATGGCCACGGTGCGGCTCGAGCGGCCGCGCACGGTGGCCAGCGTCTCGCCCACGTCCACCCGGTCCACGGCCCAGTACTCGACCTCGGGCGTGTACCAGAGCACCTCGCCGAGCGGGGCGGTGACGCCCACGGTGGCGATGCCGTCCTCGATCTGCGCCCACACGTGGCGGCCGGCGAGGTACTGCCGGTCCGAGGGCAGTGCGAAGCGCGCGGACGGAGCGGTGGCGGCGACGGAGATCTCGGGCACCGCGGCGAGCCTGCCCTGTGGTTCGGACGGAACGCTCTCTACGACCTGTCCACAAGCCGCCAGGGCGCATCCGCCGGCCCGTCGAGCGCCAGCGTCCAGCGCTCCGTGAAGGTGCTCACGGCATCCCTCGACCCGCTCACCACCGTGGTCGTGTCGCGGTTCTCCACGTAGCGGCTCCCGCCCAGCTCCACCTCGACGGCCATGGTCGCCGGCAGCTTGTCCACCGCGACCGCGGCGATCTGGATGCGCTTGACGCGCGGCCCGCGCACGACCATGCGCGTGCTCCGGCCGGCGTCCCCGCCGTAGAGCAGCTCCGCCACGGCCTCCGGCGAGGCCACCCGCTCGAGCGCGGAGTCGTCGCCGTCCACGGCCTCCGCCCAGGCGCCCACCGCGCGGCGTGCCGCCGCCTCGAGCACGGCCGGCGCGAAGCGGCCGTCCGCCACGGACAGGTCGAGCGCGCGCGCTCGCGCGTCGCCGTCGAACTCCACCTGGGCGAGATCCGCGGTCGTGAACCCGTCCGGGAGTGCGTCCGCCACGGCGAGCTCGGTCACGGCCTCGTCCTCGAGCCGCCCGTCGTCCGACCACGGCGACGCCACGATCGGCTCGTCGAGCTGGTGATCGCCCTCCGCGCGCTGCTCGATCGACTGCACCATCCAGACGCCGTCGCGGCGGGCCAGCGTCCAGTACTCCGCGAGCGTGATGTTCTCGCTCTTCTGGCCCGAGCGCATGATCCGGTTGCCGTGCGCGTCGATCACGTACGCGCGCAGGCGCGCCTCGATGCGCACGACGGCGCGGTCCTCGCTGTCGTCCTCGCGGTTCGTGATGCCCACGTAGTCGACCTCGGGGTCGCCGAGCACCTCCACGCGGTTGTGCCAGCCCTTCCGGTCGAAGTCGTCGAGGCGGCGGTTCCACTCCACGAGCAGGTCGGGGCCCACGAGCTTCGCGAGCGCGGCGCGGTCGCGCGCGTCCCAGGCAAGCTGGGCGGCCCTGAAGAGCGCGGTGGCGTGACGCTCCAGCTCGTCGGCGGCGAAGTACGTGTCGTCCTCCGCCGCCTCCGCGGACGCCGTGCGCACGGTCGCCTCGCGTGCGCGCACCTTGCGGCGGTAGCGCACCGTGTGGATCGCGAGGTAGATCAGGAAGATCGCGAACAGCCCGAACACCACGACGACCACCAGCGGGTCGCCCTCGCCGGAGCCCGACGAGCCGCCGCCGAAGCCACCGCCGCCACCGCC
>DASYMP010000247.1:0-3495 GCA_036009005.1 Thermoleophilaceae bacterium
GCTCGCGCCTATGCAGCGCCGCATGCCGCCTCCGAAGGGCAGCCAGGAGTAGGTCTCGGGCGGTCGCTCGAGGAAGCGCTCGGGGCGGAACGCGTACGGGTCCGGGTACAGGTCGGCCCGCCGGTGCACGAGGTAGATGCAGGGCGCGACCATGGCGCCGACGGGGATGGAGTGACCGCCGAGGTCGAACGGCTCGTTCACCACACGCCGTGCGACGATCGGGATCGGCGGGCGCAGCCGCAGCGTCTCCTGCACCACGGCGTCGGCATAGGCCGGATCCTCGTCGTCAGCCAGGCGCTCCAGTGCACCGGGGCTTCGCACGAGCCGCTCGAACGCCCAGGCGAGGCCCGTCGCGGTGGTCTCGTGCCCGGCCACGAGCAGCGTAATCAGCTCGTCGCGCAGCTCGCGGTCGGTGAGAGGCTCGCCCTCCTCGTCACGGGCCTGCAGCAGCAGGGAGAAGATGTCGGTCCGCTCGGCGAGGCCTGGGTCGTCGCGGCGGCGGGCCACCTCGGCGAAGATGATCTCGTCCACCGCGTCGCGCACCGCGAGGAAGCGCATCCACGGGCTGAAGCGGCCGAGGTTGCGGCGCAGCGGCGGCACGAGCGCCCACGGCTTCGTGGTCACGTCGAGCAGCCGCTTGATCTGCTCGCGCAGCTGCACGAGCCGCGGCCCGCGGTCCATGCCGAACACGACGCGCAGGATCACCTCGAGCGTGATCGCCTGCATGCGCGGCTGTAGCGAGAGAGCCTCACCCGAGGGCCAGCCCTGCATCTCCTCGTCGGCGATCTCGGCGATCAGCTGCTCGTAGCCGCGCAAGCGCTCGCCGTGGAACGGAGGCAGCATCAGCCGGCGCTGGCGGATGTGCTCGGCGCCGTCGAGCAGCAGCACGGAGCGGCTGCCGAGGATCGGCTCGAGTGCGAAGTTCGCCTCGCCGGCGCGCAGCCTGTCGGGCCCGGTGGTGAATACGCCCTTGAGCACTTCGGGGTCGGTCGTGAACACGAACGTGCCGACCTGCGCGAGTCGCACCGTGAACGCGTCGCCGTAGCGTCGCCGGGCGCGCTCCATGAACGGTGCGGGGCGGGCGATCCAGGCCGCTGTCTGCAGCGCCGCTGGCCAGCTCGGTCCGGGGGGCAGCGCCATGCCGCAACTGTACGACCGACAGGCGTGAATCCGCCCTTTCCGTACGCTGCGCGCGGGAGTACGATGCGTGTCGGGGACTGTCCGAGACGCGGGGTGGCGGATCGACTGTCTTCGGGTTGGACTCCCGGCTCGCCGCGCTGCCCCGCGGACGCGCCCAACGCCAATTTGCACATAGGAGGGCCGTCCGATCACCGAGCTCGCGCAACGCGTGTCGAGCACGCGACCCGATCAGCCGCCGCGCCGGCCGCGGATCGCGCGCGTGCGCGCGGGCAAACGTGAGCGGCTGACGCTCGCGGCGGTGCTGGCGTGGTGCACGGCGATCACCCTGGTCGACGCGTTCGTGGCCGACGGTGCGGTGCTGCTCGGCTTCCTCATCACGGGCCCGCTGCTGGCCGCGATCTATGGGTCGAGCCGGACCACGGCGATCACCGGTGCCTACGCGGTCGCGCTTGCGCTGCTGCTCGGCCTCCCGGACCACATATTCCTGACGCTCGATCACGTCGTGCGCGTCGTGATCGTGGCGATCGGCAGCGGCCTGGCCGTCTGGCTCGCGCGCACGCTCGAGCGGCTCGAGCGCGCTCGCTTCCGGCACGCGCTGGTGGCCGACGCCGGCGAGGTGCTCGGCTCCGCACTCGACTACGAGGTCACGTTGATCGGGCTCGCACGCCTGGCCGCGAACCGGATCGCAGACTGGTGCTTCGTGTTCGTCAGGGAGGAGGACGGGTCGATCCGCCAGGTGGCCGCGGCGCACGCCAATGCGGAGCGCCAGCGCCAGGCGTGGGAGCTGTTGTTCCGCTACCCGCTCGACCCCGACCGCACAGAGGGCCCGGCGAAGGTGATTCGCAGCGGCGTGGCGGACCTCGTGCCGGAGGTGACCGACTCTCTGCTCGGGACGATCTCGGCGAACAGGGAGAACCTGGAGATGCTGCGGGTGCTCGAGTTGCGCTCCGCGATGATCGTGCCCCTGAACGTGCGCGAGAAGACGCTGGGGGCGATCGCGTTCGCGTCGTCGTCGGAGTCGGGGCGCGTGTACGGGCCGGAGGACCTCGCGCTCGCCGAGGAGCTGGGAATGCGCGCGGCGATGGCTGTCGACAACGCGCGGCTCTACGGCCAGCTGCACGAGACCGAGTCCGAGCTGCGCGTGTCGCGGGACCAGCTGGAGGCGATCCTCGGCGGCGTGGCCGATGCCGTGACCGCGCAGGCTCCCGACGGCCGGCTCGTGTACGCCAACGACGCGGCCGCCTGCAGCCTCGGGTTCGCCTCGAGCGAGGAGCTGATGCGCGCGGCCCCGACCGACTTCATGCACCGCTATCGCCTGTTCGACGAGGACGGGCGCGACTTCCCGTTCCAGCGGCTGCCCGGCCGGCTCGCGCTGAACGGCGAGGACCCGGAGCCGGCGCTGGTGCGCTACCACGTGGTCGACACCGGCGAGGACCTTTGGTCCCTGATCAAGGCGACCGCGATACGCGACGCCGACGGCCGGCCGCTGCTCGCCATCAACGTGATCGAGGACGTGACCGAGCAGCGCGAGCGCGAACTGCAACTGCGGCTGCTGGCCGACACCGGGAAGGCGCTCGGCCGCTCGCTCGACTGGGAGCAGACCTTTCCGGAGATCGCCCGGATGGTGGCCGGAACGCTCGCCGACTGGTGTGTGATCGAGGTGCTCGAGGACGATGGCAGCGTGGCTCTGGCGGCGTTTGCGCACCGCGACCCGGAGATGCAGAAGCTCGGCGAGGAGCTGGCGCGCCGCCACATGCCCTCCGCGGGACGCCGGCGCGGGGCGCTTGCGTCAGGCCAGTCGGAGCTGCGCGAGGAGCTGAGCGACGAGGAGGTGGCCGGCGCGGGCCGCGACCCCGAGCACCTGGGTGCGCTGCTCGAGCTGGGTATGCGCTCGGCCCTGGCGGTGCCGATGATCGCGCGCGGCAGGGTGGTGGGGGCGATCTCGATGGTGTCGGGCGACGACAGCCGCCGCTTCCGCGAGGCCGACAAGCGGCTCGCCGAGGAACTCGCCGCTCGCTGCGGGCTCGCGCTCGACAACGCACGGCTGTTCCGGGAGCGCTCACGGATCGCGCGCACGCTTCAGGAGAGCCTGCTGCCGCCAATGCTGCCCTCGCTCCCGGGGCTCGATCTCGCCGCGCGCTTCCGGGCGGCGGGGGAGGGGCTCGAGGTGGGCGGCGACTTCTACGACCTGTTCGAGACGGGTGACTCGGGCTGGGCGGTGGCGATCGGCGACGTGTGCGGGAAGGGCAGCGAGGCCGCCGCGATCACGGCGCTCGCGCGCTACACGGTGCGCGCCGCGGCGATGCGCCAGGACGGGCCCTCGCAGATCCTCGGGCTGCTGAACGAGGCGCTGCT
>DASYMP010000248.1:0-12843 GCA_036009005.1 Thermoleophilaceae bacterium
CGAGCGCGGTCCTCAAGCGGATGCGCCGCACGTACAACCGGCAGCGCTACCTGGACCGCGTCGCGCTGATCCGCGAGCACGTCCCGGACTGCGCGATATCGACCGACATCATCGTCGGCTTCCCCGGCGAGACCGAGGCGGACTTCCAGGAGACGCTCGAGGTGGCCGAGGAGGTCGGCTACGACGGCGCCTTCACGTTCATCTACTCGCCGCGCCGCGAGACCGAGGCGGCCGGCCTGGCGGGCCAGATTCCACACGAGCTGGCCAGCGAGCGGATGGGGCGGCTCGTGGAGATGGTGCAGCGGCACGCGACAGAGCGCGCGCAGCGCTTCGTGGGACGCACGATGGACGTGCTCGTGGAGGGACCGTCGCGCACCGACCCGGCGCGGCTGCGCGGCCGCACGCGCCACAACAAGACCGTCAACTTCACGGGACTGGCGAGCGCGGGCGAGCTCACCGACGTGGAGATCGTGTCCGCGACCAGCACCACGCTGGCCGGCGAAGAGCTGCTCGTAGCGCGGCTGGGCTAGTCGCCGCGCAGCGAATCGAGCTCGGCACGCAGCTCGTCGAGCTCCGTGCGCAGCTTGCGCTCGGTGAGCGCGTGCACCTGCGCCTGGCGCTCGCTCTCGTCGCGCAGCGCGGCGAGAGCGGCCCGGGCGGCCTCGGCACGCCGGTCCGCGTCCGCGGTCAGCTCGAGCTGCTCACGCGCCTCGGCAAGCTCGGCACGCAGGCGAGGCATGTCGCCGGCATCGGCCGCCGGAGCTGTCTGCGAGCGCGCGGCCTCGAGCTCCTCGGTGAGGCGCTCGCGTAGCGATTCGAGCTCCTTGTGGTGGCGCTCGCGCTCGGTGTCGATGGCGGCCGCGGTGCGCTCGCGCTCGGCCTCGACCTCCTCGACGCGCTTCGCGCGCTCGGCGCTCAGCTCGTCCTCGTGCTGGGCGCGCAGCGTGGACAGTGCCTCGTCCTGGTTCGCGCGGAGCGCGGAGAGCGCCTGCTGCGCGCTTGCTCGCTCGGCGCGGAGAGCATCCTCGGAGGCCGCCTCCGCAGCTGCGAGCGCGCGTTCGTGCTCGTGCCGCAGCGACTCGAGCGCCTCCTCGCGCTCGCGCTCGGCAGCGGAGGACGACTGCTCGCCCACCGCGGACAGCTTCGCCGCCAGCTCGTCGCGCCCCACGATCGCGAGCGCAAGCTCCTCGCGGAGGCGGGCCAGCTCGCGCTCGGTCGCCTCGTCCGGAACCAGCTCGGACGGACGCAGCTCGAGCGGCTCCACGGTCTCGCCCACGCGGGCGTTGGGCACTTCGCCCACGCCGTCGTCGGGCGGCACGATCACCGTGCTCACCGACTCGCTCGCGCCCTGGGCCGGCTCAGCCATGAACACCATCGTGTCTAGCAGCTTCAGGATCTGACTGCGAGCCGCCACGGCCGGACGTACGGGAAGCTTGGTCATCACGGCGATGTCGCTGAGCCCGAGCGAGTCGGCCGGGTCGGCCACCGCGAGCACCAGGGCGCCGTCTTCGGCGAAGCCCACGGGCGCGGCGAGGTAGCGCTTGGCGGCGGTCTGCCGCAGCAGCGCGGCGGCGGACTCGTCCACCGGGAACTCGCTCAGGTCGATGTGATCGAGGAAGTAGCGCTCGGCGAGCGCGCGCGCGAGCTCGTCCTCCGTGATCGCCCCGTTCTCGAGCAGGACCTTCTCGGGGGTCTGCCCGGGGTTGCGGGCCGCCTCGACGGCCTCGCCGGCGGTCGCCTCGCTCACGAAGCCGAGCTCGACGAGGATGTCCGAGAGGAAGCGCCTCCCGGCGTTGCTGAGCGACGGAGGCGTGACACCGGCAGCGGACAGGGGGGGTCCGCTTCCGGGGCTCGCGATGGCGCCCGAGATCGGGTCGGCGCTCACGCCGGGCCTCGCGCGGGGGCGACGCTCAGCGGGGCGCCGGGGCGGCGCGCGGGCGCGGCCTCCGCGGAGCTCTCCGCGAGCTCGACCGCCTGGAGCGGCGAGTCGGCGTCCGCGAGCCGCTGGATTCCGTAGGACAGCTCGAGCGATGCGGGACGCCCCGAGGTCACGCGCTCGAGCGAGCGCTCGAAGCGGCCGATGAAGGCCAGCGCGCCGTCGGGGCCCTTGCAGCCCACGAGCACGGCGCTGAGGTCGTCCGGAGACACGCGCGCGAGGTAGTCGGTGCGCCGTACCGCGCCGCTGAGCACCTCGGCCACGTCCTTCAGCAGCAGGTTGGCCATCGCCTCGCCGTGGCGCTCGACCACGGCCTCGCGGTCGCGCACATGGCACGACACGAGATACGACTCGACCGTCCCGCGCTTCGCCAGCTCGTGCTCGCGCTCGATCGACGCCACCAGCGTCTCGCGGTTCGGCAGGCCGGTCACCGGGTCGGTGCTCGTGCGGTCGCGCGCCACCTCCGCGAGCCGGCGCAGCTCGGCGCGGGCCGAGATGCTCTCCCACTCGTAGGAGAGGAGCCGGGCGCCGATCAGCGCGAGCTGCGCCGTGAGCGCGCTGGGCGACTCACCGGGCGGGCCCGTCGCGAGCAGAACGCCGACCACGCTGCCGTCGGCGGCATCGAGCGGCGCGGAGACCCAGGTGTCACAGCCGAAGGCCGCGAGCGCCTCCCCGTCAAGCAGCTCGCCGGCGCCCGAGCCGTCGCTCGGGACCCCGCGCGCGAGCGCGATCACGGCCCCGCGCTGCACGCTCGGGCCGCGCGCGTCGATGACTCGGCATTCGCCCACGTCCCAGTCGAGCTGGCCAAGCACGAGGTTGCCCTCGGGGGAGGCGCTTTCGAGCAGGTCGAGCACCGCCGTCGCGGCGTCGGCGAAGCTGCCGAAACGGCGTGCGGAGAGGCGGGACAGGGCGTCAAGAATCGGAAGGCTCATGCTTCCCCCTTCCATCGGCCAAAACGGGGCCTTCCAAAAGGGGCGACAGCGGAACTGCTTCAGAGAGCCGCCGACACGTCGGCGAGCACCGCCCGTGCCGCCAGGAGCCCGCCGCCGGCCCATTCGGCCCCGGCGTCGATGCGGAGCACCCTCGATCCGCCGTTTCCGCTCCTGATCCCAAGATCCGCGAGCACCATCGCTCCGACCGGCCCCGGTTCGACGTGGGCGCCGTCCGGGCCGGTGAGGAGCACCGAGAGCTTCCGCCCCGCGATCGCATCCCTCACCCGCGCCAGCCGGTTGTCCCAGTCGATCAGGAGATCCTCGGCCTCGTTCGTCCGGCCGAGCGCCTCGCCATGGAGGCGCAGCGTGAGCTTCCAGTCGTCGCCGTCCGACATCACGGTGGGAGCGATCTTCTTCAGTTCGTCGTAGAGCCGGCCCTGGCCCTCCTTCGAGCCGAGGATCAGGTCGGGGTCGGCCGCCTCGGTCGCGGGCAGGTCGAGCTTCGTGAGCGGCGCCACAAGCTCCACGCCCTGAGCCGGGCCGCGGAGGTAGCCGGGCAGGCGCGCGCCGGGCAGCGCCGCGCGCACGGGCTTCACCTTCAACGCGAGCGTGTCGCCGAGCGCATCGGGCGTGAGCGTCATCGGCCGCTCGGCCTGTCCGGGCACCTTCGTGCCGGTCAGCGGGTCGAGCGCGTGCTGCACCTTGAGCGGCCGCTGCGTCTCCTTCGACTCGTCGAAGCCGGACTCCTGGCAGCCCGCCAACGCGCCCACCAGGGCGAGAGCGATGAGAATCGGAGGGCGCACCGCCGGTATTACTAGCGATCATGGCCGCCGCGGAACCCGTCATAGCGATCTTTGGCCCGACCGGGGTGGGGAAGACGGCGGCCGCGATCGAGCTGGCCGAGCGTCTGCGGGCGCACGGGGAGGACCCGATCGCGATCTCCGCCGACGCCCTCCAGGTCTACCGCGGGCTCGAGCGCCTGACCGGCGCGCCCAGCCGCGAGGAGCAGGAACGGCTCGAGCACAGGCTCGTCTCGGTGGTCCCGGTGACGGAGACGTTCTCGGCCGGGCGGTTCGCCGCGCACGCACACGCGGAGATCGACGCGGCCGTGGAGGCGGGCCGCCGGCCGATCGTCGTGGGCGGCACCGGCCTCTACCTCCAGGCCGCCCTGACCGACCTCGAGCTGCGCCCGCCGCCGCCGCCCGGCGTGCGCGAGCGCATCCTCGCGGACCTCGAGGAGCGCGGCCCGGAGGCGCTGCACGCCGAGCTGGCGCTGCGCGCCCCGGCGGCGGCAGCAGCCGTGGCCGCAACCGACCGCACGCGCGTGGTGCGGGCGCTCGAGCTGCTCGAGATGGGGGAGGAGCCCGCGCCCGCCGGTGCCGACTCGCGGCTGTGGACCGCCGAGCTGCGCCGCCCGACGCTCCTGTGCGGCCTGACGCTTGCGCGCGAGCGCCTCTACGAGCGGATCGACGCGCGCGTGGACGCGATCGTGGCCGCCGGGGCGGAGGAGGAGGTGCGACAGGCGGACGCGGCCGGCGCGTCGCAGACCGCGCGCAAGGCGCTCGGCTTCGAGGAGCTGCTGCGCGGCGACGTGGACGCGATGAAGCGCCGGACGCGCAGGTACGCAAAGCGCCAACTCACGTGGATGCGGCGGCTGAACGATCTTCGAGTATTTGACGCCGATGTAGGCTTGCCGCTCACCCTGGAGGAGGATCTGTGAAGCGACTCGCCCCGCTGGCCGCGGTGGCCGCCTGCCTTGTGGCCGCCGCACCCGCCCACGCCGTCCGCGACTTCTCGACGACGGCGCGCAACATCATCCCGTCCGGCCAGTACGGCGCGGTGCCCGCGCCCAGCAAGGCGACGCGGCAGGCGAAGATGTACGACGCCCTCACTCCGCTCTTCAGGGATGTCCGCAATAGCGACCTGAACCGCTACTTCAAGTCCGAGAAGCTCGGGATCAAGGGGCAGGGCCGCATGACGCGCGAGCGCGTTCCGCGCAGGGGCGTGCGCATCTTCCGCGACAAGTTCAACGTGCCCCACATCTACGGCAAGACGAACGACGACGTGAGCTGGGGCTCGGGGTGGGCCATCGCTCACGACCGCGAGCTCCTGCTCGAGCAGACGCGCTACAACGCACGCGTCGCGGTGATCGATGCCCCGGGGCTGAACGCCATCAGCCTGGTCGTCGGGCTCAAGAGCTTCAGGCCGAGCGGGCAGACCGAGCGCGAGCTCCGCAAGGAGATCGGCAAGCTGAAGCGCTACGGCAAGCCGGGCCGCCAGCTTCTGCACGACATGGCCGTGTACGTGAAGGGCATCAACGCGTACTACCGCGCCCATCCGAGCAACCCGGCCCACAAGCCGTGGACGGTGCTCGACGTGATCGCCCTGAACGCGATCAAGAGCCAGCTGTTCGGCCAGGGCGGCGGCGCCGAGGTGGACGCCGCGCAGTTCCTCGACGGGCTACAGGACACGCTCGGAGCGGACAGGGGCTACTCCGTCTGGAACGACCTCCGCCAGCGCCAGGACCCGGAGACCCCGGTCTCGATCAAGGGCAACTTCCCCTACGCGCCGCTCCCGGCGAAGCGCACCGGCAACGTGGTGCTCGACAACGGCTCGTTCCATGCGGTGAACGAGCCGGGCGCGCCCGCCTCGGCCGCGGCGCAGGGCGGCTTCCGCGAGCACGCGAGCAACGTGCTGATGGTGTCCGGCAAGCGCTCGAAGTCGGGTCACCCGCTGTTCGTCGGCGGTCCGCAGATCGGCTACTTCTATCCCGGCCTGACACTCGAGATGGACCTCCACGGGCCGGGCTGGAACGCGCGCGGGGCCACCTCGGCGCCGTTCCCGGGCTACATCCTGATCGGCCGCCGGGAGGACTTCGTCTGGTCGCTCACCTCGGCCGGGGCGGACATCGTCGACCACTTCGTCGAGACGCTCTGCGAGGGCAGCGACACCAAGTACCTCTACCGCGGCCAGTGCCGCTCGATGACGCCGTTCAACGCGGGCACGCTGGACGACAAGCCCGTGACCTTCAACAGCACCGTGCACGGTCCGGTGGTGGGCTACGCCACCGTCGACGGCCGGCGGGTGGCCGTGTCGCGCAAGCGCTCGAGCTACCTGCTGGACGGGGCGGACCTGCTGCTGTTCCAGAAGCTCACGCGCGGCCGCGTGCCGAATGCGAGGGCGTTCCTCAAGGCCGCGGCGGTTTCGCCGCAGACCTTCAACACGTTCTACGCGGACAGCAAGCGCATCGCCCAGATCACGACGGGCAGGCTCCCGCTGCGGGCACCCGGCGTCGATTCCGGCCTGCCGACCGACGGCCAGGGCAACTTCGAGTGGCGTGGCTTCCTGAAGGCGAAGGCGCACCCGCAGGCGGTGCAGCGCGGCGGCGTGCTGAACAACTGGAACAACAAGCCCGCGCGCGGCTTCCCCGCCGCGGACGACCAGTGGAACTACGGGTCGATCAACCGCGTGGACCTGCTGAACGACAACACGGCCAGGGTCAAGCGGCACACGCTGGCCACGCTCACCGGCGCGATGAACGCGGCGGCGACGCAGGACGTGCGCGCGATGAAGTTCGTGCCGGTGCTGGCCCGCCTGCTGAAGGGTGGCACGGCGCCGAGCGCCCGCGCAACCCAGATGCTCGCGCTGCTCGAGAGCTGGCGGGCGAAGGGCGGCAGCCGGCTCGACCGTGACCTCGACGGCAAGATCGACGACCCGGGCGCGGCGGTGCTGGACACCGCCTGGAACCGCATGGCCGACGCCGCGCTCACGCCGGTGCTCACGAAGCCGCTGGCAGATCAGCTGGCGTCGACCCTGCACAGCCGCTACGACCTCCCGCCGAGCGGGCAGTTCAGCGGCTGGCACCAGTACATGGACAAGGACATCCGCACCCTGCTTGGGGAGAAGGTGCGCGGGCCGTTCGCCAACCGCTACTGCGGCGCGGGCGACGTGAACGTGTGCCGTGCCGCGCTCTGGGCGGCGCTCGAGTCCGCCGGAGTGGAGCTCGAGGCGGCGCAGGGTCCGGACCCGACGGCCTGGCGGTCGGACGCGAACCGCGAGCGGATCGTCTTCCTGCCGAACGGGCTGTTCCCGATGACGATGCGCTACACGAACCGCCCGACCGGCATCCAGCAGGTCATCGAGTTCGGAGGGCACCGCTAGCCCGCCCGCCCAGGGGCCAGGTGGATGACGATCGTGGCGTTTTCCGCAACGTTTGTCATCCACCTGCGGGTGTTGGCTGCGTAGAGTCCTGCGCCGTGCGGTTCGAGAAGTGGCAGGCCCTGGGGAATGACTACGTAATAGTCGAGCAGCGTGAGCTCCCGTTCGAGCTCACGCCCGCGCGCGTGCGGCTGCTCTGCGCGCCGCATACCGGGATCGGCTCCGACGGCGTCCTCCTGATCGCCGCGAGCGAGGAGCCCGGCTTCGTCGCCCAGATCCGCATCTTCAACCCGGACGGGTCCGAGGCGGAGCTGTCCGGCAATGGCATCCGCCAGGCGGTCATGTACCTGCGCCGCAGCGGCTGGACCGAGGACGACAGCTTCTCCGTGCGCACCGCCGCCGGCGAGGTGCGCCCGCGGATCGAGGGCGAGCTCTGCACGATGGACATCGGGCGCGCCCGCCTGCGCGCGGAGAGCGACCACCCGAGCGGAGCGGCCGACGGCATCGGCACGCTCAGCTCGGCCGACAGGGACTTCGACTTCCAGTTCGTGCAGGTGGGCAATCCGCAGGTGGCCATCGAGGTCCCGGACGGGCTCGAGCAGCTCGATCTCGGCCGCTACGGCCCGGGGATCATGGGCCACGAGCTGTTCCCGAATCGCACGAACGTCTCGTTCTGGCAGCGCACGGGCGACGCCCGGATCCGCGCGCGCATCTTCGAGCGCGGGGTGGGGGAGACGATGTCGTCGGGCACCGGAGCGACCGGTGCGGCGGTGGCCGCCGTGCTGCGCGGCACCGAGAGCCCCGTGACCGTGGTGCTCGACGGCGGCGAGCTCACGATCGACGTGGGCGAGGATCTGCACGTGAACATGACCGGCTGGGCGCGGCCCGTGTACGCCGGCACGCTGAGCGAGGACTTCCTGAAGGAGCTGAATGCAACCGAGTAGCCGACTTGACCGCCTGCCGCCGTACCTGTTCGCCGAGCTGGAGCGGAAGATCAGGGAGAAGAAGGCGGCCGGCGTCGACGTGATCAGCCTCGGGATCGGGGACCCGGACACGCAGACGCCCGCGCCCGTGATCGAGGCTCTGGCGAGCGCCGCCGCCGACCCCGGCACGCACCAGTACCCGTCGAACCGCGGCCGTCCGGAGCTGCGCGAGGCCTACGCGCGCTTCTACGAGCGCCGCTTCGGCGTCACGCTCGACCCCGAGACGGAGATCATCCCCGCGCTGGGCGCGAAGGAGTGCGTGTTCAACCTGAACCTGGCGTTCCTCGACCCGGACAGCGTGGCGCTTGCCGCCGACCCGGGCTATCCGGTCTACACCGGCGGCCCGCTGCTCGCGGGCGCGGAGGCCGTGCTGATGCCGCTCCTCCCGGAGCGCGGCTTCGCGCCGGTCCTGGACGCGATCGGCGGCGAGGTGGCGCGCCGCGCGCGGCTGATGTACCTGAACTACCCGAACAACCCGACGGGCGCGATCCTGCCGGACGGCCTGTTCGAGCGTGCCATCGAGTTCGCGCGCGAGCACGACGTGCTCGTCGTGCACGACGCCTCCTACACCGAGACGACCTTCGACGGCTACGTGGCGCCGAGCTTCCTCGAGACGCCCGGCGCGAGGGACGTGGGCGTCGAGGTGTTCTCGCTCTCGAAGGGGTGGAACATGACCGGCTGGCGCACCGCGGCGATCGTCGGGAACGCCGACGCGGTGGCCGCCTACTGGAAGCTGAAGACCAACATCGACTCGGGCATGTTCGAGGCGGTGCAGCTCGCCACGGCGGCCGCTCTCGACGCGGGCCCGCCGAGCGAGATGGTGGAGATCTACCAGCGCCGCCGCGACCTCGTCTGCGACGCGCTCGCCGAGATCGGCGTGGAGGTGACGCCGCCGAAGGGCACGATCTACGTCTGGGCGCCCGTGCCCGACGGCCACACCTCCGCCTCGTACTGCGAGATGGTGCTCGAGGAGTCGGGCGTCGTGGTCTCGCCGGGCGGCTCCTACGGCACGAACGGCGAGGGCTTCTTCAGGATCTCGCTCACGGTGCCGGACGAGCGGCTCGCCGAGGCGGTCGAGCGGCTGCGCGGGAGCCTCGGGGGCTAGCCGTGCACTACGTGGGTGTCGTACCGATGCAGCGCGCGCTCCAGATGGCGCTGCTCGAGGAGGTGCGCGACCCCGAGCCGCCGATCCGCCTCAGCGCGCTCTTCTACGAGCCGGGCTCGCCCGAGCAGCTGGCTCGGGAGCTGCGCGCGCTCGGTGAGGTCGTGGTGGGGGTCGGCGTGGGCGCGGAGCCGATGACCGAGGCGCTCGGGCTGCCGGCCTTCCGGCTCGACGAGGACCATGGCGCGGTGCCGGAGGGCGCCTACCAGGACACGCCCGTGTTCCCCACGGACGCGGACCGCGTGTTCTGGGCGCTCCAGGGCCGGCGCCTCCCGGCAAAGCGGCATCCGTACGGGATGCAGCTCAGGATCGAGGAGCTGCTAGGCGACCGGATCGTCGACGACGGCGGCGACCTCTGGCACCGCCGGATCGAGGAGCTCGACGCGCTGGCCTGCGCGCTCTGCGCGCACCGCTTCGCGGTCGGCCACGCGTCCTGGGTTGACGGCGTCGTCCTCCCCGGGACGAGCCTGCCCGACGAGTTCTCGACGCGCGGGGTGATGCCGCCCGTCGAGCGGATCAGCCTGCCGTGATCGTCTCGCGCAGGCCGGTCTCGAGGTCGCGCGGGCTGTAGCCCAGCTCCTGGCGGGCCTTGTCGTCGCGCGCCAGGTAGGTCACGTTGTGCGCCGCGGAGATCATCTCGCGCATGTTCGGCGGGAGCCCCATGGCGGGGCCCACGACGCGGCCGAACGGGCTCAGCGCCTTCAGCACGAGCGGAGGCACGGTCATCCGCGGTGGCTTCTGGCCGCCGATCGCGGCGGCCTTGTCGATCAACTCGCCCTGGGTCGTGATCTCGCCGCCCAGCACGTAGGACTCGCCCACGCGGCCCCTGTCGTGCGCGAGCACGATGCCGTCGGCCACGTCGTCCACGAAGACCGCGTTGTAGCCGAGATCCGGGAACGCCTTGGCCGGCATCTTGCCCGTGCTGGCCTGGTCGATCAGCTCGCCCACGATCGCGTGGTCGCCAGGCCCGTAGACGAGCCCGGGCTGCACGATCACGATCGGCGCGCCCTGCGCGGCGCGCTCGGAGGCGAGCTTGTGTGACTCGTACTTCGTCTCGTCGTAGTAGGAGACGAATCCGTCGGCCTCCTCGCGGCTGAACGTCTCGTCGACCGTGCGCCCGTTCGTGTTGCCGAACGCGTTGACGGTGGAGACGTAGACGATCCGATCCACGCCGCTCTCCGCCGCGGCGTCGAGCACTCGCTCGGTGCCGCGCACGTTCGCGTCGTACATCGCCTCACGCTCCGCCTTCGGCATGCCCACGCGGTAGTCCGCCGCGATGTGGAAGACGGCCTGGCAGCCCTTGACGCCGCGCCTGATCGCCTCAGCGTCGCCGAGGTCGCCCTGTACGACCTCCGCGTCCAGTCCGGACGCCTTCTCAGGTGAGCGCGCGAGCACCACGACGTCGTCCCCGCGGTCGCGCAGCCGCTTCACGACACGGGACCCGATGAAGCCCGTCCCTCCCGTCACGAAAGCTCTCATGGCGTGGCATCGTATCCCTAGACTGGAAGCGGTGGATGCAGTCAAGAACGGCGTCGGCGGTCGCGCCCGCCAGCGGGCGCTGACGATCGGCGTGGCGCCGGACGAGGTGGACCTCTCAGAGCTCCGCGAGCTGCTCCGGACAGCCGGCGTGGCCGTGGCCGGGGAGATGACCCAGCGCCGCGAACGGCCCGATCCCGACCGCTACTTCGGCCGCGGCAAGCTCGCCGAGCTGAAGCAGGCGGCGCAGGAGGCGGACGCGAACCTGATCGCCGTCGACGACGAGCTGCTCCCGCGCCAGGAGCGCAACCTCGAGGAGGAGCTCGGCATACCGGTGATCGACCGCACGGCGATCATCCTCGACATCTTCGCGGACCACGCCCGCTCCGCAGAGGGCAAGCTGCAGGTGGAGCTGGCGCAGCTCGAGTACAACCTCGCGCGCATGCGAGGGCTCTGGACGCACCTCGAGCGGCTCGGCGCCGGCCGCATGGACGGCGGCATCGGCACGAGGGGGCCGGGCGAGTCGCAGATCGAGACGGACCGGCGCCTGGCCCGCAACCGCATCTCCGCCCTGAGGCAGCGCCTGCGCGAGACGAAGGCCACGCGCGCGACCATGCGCCGCGAGCGCGAGCGCGCCGCCCTGCCGAGCGTGGCGCTGGCCGGGTACACGAACGCGGGCAAGTCCACGCTGCTGAACGCGGTGACGGGCGCCGATGTGGGCGTGCGCGAGCGCCTCTTCCACACGCTCGACCCGACCACGCGCTCGTTCGAGATCTCGGGCCGGCAGTACCTGCTCACCGACACGGTCGGCTTCATCCGCAAGCTGCCGCATCAGCTCGTCGAGGCGTTCTCGGCGACGCTCGAGGAGGCGCTCGGCGCCGACCTCGTGCTCCATGTGGTGGACGCGTCGGTGCCGGAGGACGAGCTCCACCAGATGATGGCCGCCGTGGACGAGGTGCTCGACGAGATCGGCGCGGGCGACACGCCGCGCCTCCTCGCGCTCAACAAGCTCGACCTGCTCGACGAGGACCGGCGCCGCGAGCTGTCGTTCCGCTTTCCGGACGCGGTGCAGGTGTCGGGTGCCACGGGCGAGGGCCTCGGTGAGCTGCGCGAGGCGATCGAGGGGCGCTTCCTGGCCACGCTGCGGCCGATGGAGCTGCTCGTGCCGTACCGCGACGGCGGCACGCTGTCGGAGCTGCACGAGCTGGCCGGCGAGCTCGAGCGCGAGGACACCCCGGAGGGGGTGCGCGTCCGCGCGCGCGTACCGGCCTCGGCCGTGCGGCGCTTCGAGCGCTTCTCGCAGAACGGCGACGGCGCCGCACCACCTGCTTGACGATATATCGGTAAGCGATATATAGTGCCGGCCATGGCACTCCGAGAGCCCAGCTACTTCATCCTCGCCGCCCTGGTGAACGGACCCGCGCACGGCTACGGGATCATCCAGGAGGCGGCGGAGCTGTCCGGCGGCCGCGTGCGGCTCGGCGCGGGCACGCTCTACGGAGCGCTCGAGCGGCTCGCCTCGGAGGGGCTCGTCGAGCCCGAGCGCGAGGAGGTGGTGAGCGGACGCCGCCGGCGCTACTTCCGTCTCACGGGGGAGGGGGAGAGCGCGCTCGCCGAGGAGAGCGAGCGGATGCGCTCCGCCGCGGAGGTCGTCGAGACACGCCTGTCGGGGCTCCGCAGCCTGCGTTCGAAGGGCGTGTCGGCGTGAGGGAGAGCACGCGCAGCGCGCTGCTGCGGCTCTGCTCGAGCGCCTACCCGCGCTCGGAGCGCGAGCGGCACGGCGAGGCGCTCGTCGACCTCGCGGAGGAGCTCGTCGAGGCGGGGGCGAGCCCGCTCCGCGAGGCTGCGGGCCTTCTGCGGGGCGGCACCGCCGCGCGGCTGCGGGTCGCGCTCGGCGCTGTGGCGGCCGCGCCCTGGCACGACGCTCGCGAGCGGCTCGCGCTACCGCTCGCCGCCGCGCTGTTCGCGCTCGCGGCCACCGATGCCGGCCGGGCCGGGGTGATGGGCGCGTGGATGGGCTGGTCGGTGCTCGTCATGCTCGCCGCCGCCGCGGCCACGCTGGCCGGCGCGGCCACCGGGCGTCGCTGGCTTGCGGCATCCGGAGCCCTGCTTGTGACCGCGATGCTGGGCCTCGATGCGGCCCGTGACCTCTACGGGCCCGGCTCGCGCTGGTACTCAGAGGTGGGCTCTGCGCTG
>DASYMP010000249.1:0-6726 GCA_036009005.1 Thermoleophilaceae bacterium
TTCAGGGCCGGTTGCAGCTGGTCGATGCGCTCGAGCGCCGCGCCCACCAGCTCCACCGAGCTGATCTGCCCGCTGCGCACGAGCTCCGCCAGCTCGCCGGCGGGCCTGAACAGAAGCTCCGACATCGGCCGCAGCCTACCCGCGCCGGGCCGCTGGTGGCCCGAGTTCGGAGCTGCTCAGGCCCGCGTCAGCGTGGCCAGCTGGCCGCGGGCCTCCTCGAAGTCGCCCAGGCGGGCGAGCACCTCGTCGGCCAGGCCGACGTAGTCGGCGCCCAGCTCGGGCGCGTAGTCGAGGATCGACACGCCGCGCTCGGATGACTCGGCGTAGCGCACGCTGCGCCGGATCGGGGTGTCGAAGAGCTTGTCGCCGAAGCGCTCCTTCAGCTGGGTCTGCGCCTCGCGCGCGTGCACCAGCCGCATGTCGGCGATGTTGAGTGCCACGCCGATCCAGTCGAGCTCCGGGTTGAGGGCGTCTCTGGCCTGCTCGAACACCTCGAGCGCCTGCTCGACGCCCTGGAGCGAGAAGTACTCGGCCTCGGTCGAGATCAGCGCGTGGTCGGCCGCCACCAGGGCGTTCACGGTCAGCAGCCCGAGCGCAGGTGGCGAGTCGATCAGGATCAGGTCGTAGCGGCGGCGCAGATCCCGCAGCGCGCGCTTGAGCGTCAGCTCACGCCCCATCTTCCCGGCGAGCACGAGCTCCGCCGAGGCCAGCCCGATGTTCGCGGGGAGGATGCCGTCGTGGATAGCGTCCGCCGCCTTGGCGGTGCCGGACAGCACGTCGGCCACCGTCGGGGACGCATCGGCCGGCACGTCGTAGTAGTCCGAGAGGTTCCCCTGGGGATCCATATCGACGACGAGGACGTCGAGCCCCACCCGCCGGAACACGTCGGCGAGGGTGCGCACCGTGGTGGTCTTCCCGGTGCCGCCCTTCTGGGAGAGGACGGTGATCGTATGTGCCGTTGGGAGGATCGCCATGGCTTTATAGTTTTGCGTTCGTTTCCGCGTCGTGCGCCTGAGCCGAGCAGGCCACGCAAACAGGGAGGTAAGACACTGCAGGCACTCCGTGGCCTGTACGACCCGAGCTACGAGCACGACGCCTGCGGCGTTGCGTTCGTTGCGCGGCTGCGCGCCCCAGCTTCTCACGAAGTGGTGGCCCGGGCGCTGCATGCTCTGGAGCGCCTGGAGCACCGCGGAGCCGAGGGCGCCGACCCCGACACCGGGGACGGCGCGGGCATCCTGATCCAGCTTCCCGACGCGTTCCTGCGCGCCGAGGCCGGCTTCGCGCTTCCCGAGGAAGGCCGCTACGGCGTGGCCGTCTGCTTCCTCCCGCCCGGCAACCCCACCGAGGCGATGCGCCTGCTCGAGCAGACGGTCGAGGAGGAGGGCCAGCACGTGCTCGGCTGGCGCGAGGTGCCGGTGAACGAGGGCGCGTGCGGCAGCGCGTCGCGCGCGGTGGCGCCGCGGATCGCCCAGCTGTTCGTGGGAGCGGACGACTCGGTGGAGACCCAGGACCAGTTCGAGCGCAAGCTCTACGTGATCCGCCGCAGGGTGGAGCACGCCGACCTCGACCAGCTCGCCATCCCGAGCTTCTCGAGCCGCACGCTGGTCCTCAAGGGCATGCTCACGGCGCCCCAGCTGCCGCGCTACTTCCCCGACCTGCGCGACCCGCGCATGGTGAGCCGCCTGGCGCTCGTGCACTCGCGCTTCTCGACGAACACGTTCCCGAGCTGGGAGCTGGCGCACCCGTACCACCTGCTCGCCCACAACGGCGAGATCAACACGCTGCGCGGCAACCGCAACTGGATGCGCGCGCGCGAGCTCCAGCTCGCCTCGCCGCTGTTCGGCGACGACATCGACAAGATCCACCCGCTGCTCCGCGACGACATCTCCGACTCGGCCTCGCTCGACGGCCTGATGGAGCTGCTCGTGCTGGGCGGGCGCTCGGCCGCGCACGCGATCTCGATGCTGATCCCGGAGGCGCACCAGGGGCGCCCCGACCTGCCCGACGACGTGCGCGACTTCTACGCCTACCACTCCTCGCTCGTCGAGCCCTGGGACGGCCCGGCGGCCGTGGCCTTCTCCGACGGCCGCGTGATCGGCGCCACGCTCGACCGCAACGGCCTGCGTCCCGGCCGCTGGCTCGTCACACGTGACGGCTGGGTCGTCTTCGCCTCCGAGACCGGCGTGATCGAGGTGCCCGCCGACGAGGTGGCCTCGAAGGGCCGGCTGCTGCCCGGCAAGCTCTTCCTCGTCGACCTCGAGCGCGACGCGATCGTGCCGGACACCGAGGTGAAGCAGGAGCTGGCGTCCCGCCGCCCCTACGGCAAGTGGCTTGCCGACCGAGTCGTCCACATCGAGGACCTGCCGGAGAAGACCCCGCGCGTGCCGCGCGTGGAGCCGCTCCGCGCCAAGCAGCTCGCCTTCGGCTGGACGGAGGAGGACCTGCGCGTGACGCTCGTGCCGATGGCGCGCGACGCCGCGGAGCCGACCGGCTCGATGGGCAACGACACCGCGCTGGCCGTGCTCTCGGACATGCGCCCGCCGCTCTTCTCCTACTTCAAGCAGCTCTTCGCGCAGGTCACGAACCCGGCCATCGACCCGATCCGCGAGTCGATCGTCATGAGCCTCGAGGCCTGCATAGGCCCGGAGATCAACCTGCTCGACGAGACGCCGGACCACTGCCACCAGCTCGTGATGCCGCAGCCGCTCCTGCGCAGCACCGAGCTGGAGAAGCTCCGCCAGGTCGACCACAGCGTCTTCGAGGCGCGCACGATCGACATGACCTGGCCGGCCGCCGAGGGCGCGCAGGGCATGGAGAAGCGGCTCGACGAGATCTGCTCGGAGGCGTCCGAGCTCGTCCAGCGTGGCGTGAACATCATCGTCCTCTCGGACCGGAACCTGGGCGCCGAGCGCGTGGCCACGCCGGCCCTGCTCGCGACCGCGGCCGTCCACCACCACCTCGTCCGCGAGGGCACGCGGCTCCAGATCGGCCTCGTGGTCGAGACCGGCCAGGCCAAGGAGATCCACCACGTGGCCTGCCTGATCGGATACGGCGCGTCCGCGGTGAACCCGTACGTGATGTTCGAGTCGCTCTACGCGCTCCACCGCGAGGGCCGCCTCCCCGAGGGCATGGCGCCCGACGAGGCCGTGGCGCGCGCGATCAAGGCCATCGGCAAGGGGCTGCTGAAGATCCTCTCCAAGATGGGGATCTCGACGGTCCGCTCCTACACGGGCGCGCAGATCTTCGAGGCGATCGGGCTCGAGCAGGAGCTGATCGGCCGCCACTTCACGGGCACCGCCTCACGCGTGGGCGGTGTGGGCCTGAACGTGCTGGCCTGGGAGGCGCTCGACCGCCACGCACGCGCCTACCCGGCCGCCAGCTCCGAGCTGCTCCCGCCGGGCGGCGTCTACGCCTGGCGTCGCGACGGCGAGTTCCACGGCTGGAACCCGGAGACGATCGCCTCGCTCCAGCAGGCGGCCCGCGACGGCGGCGCCGACGCCTACGAGCGCTTCGCCACCTACGTGAACGAGGTGGCCGTGCCGAAGTCCTCGCTGCGTGGCCTGCTGCGCTTCAACGACGCCGAGGAGCCGGTGCCGCTCGACGAGGTGGAGCCCGCCGCCGAGATCGTGAAGCGCTTCAAGTCGGGCGGCATGTCGCTCGGCGCGCTCTCGCCCGAGGCGCACGAGGTGCTCGCAACCGGCATGAACCGGCTCGGCGGCAGGTCGAACACCGGCGAGGGCGGGGAGGACCCGGCGCGCTTCGGCGACGAGCGCCGTTCCGCGATCAAGCAGGTGGCCTCGGGCCGCTTCGGCGTGACCGTCAACTACCTCGTGAACGCCGACGAGCTTCAGATCAAGGTCGCCCAGGGCGCAAAGCCCGGCGAGGGCGGCCAGCTGCCCGGGCACAAGGTCGACCGCTATATCGCGCGCCTGCGCCACTCGACCCCCGGCGTGGGCCTGATCTCGCCGCCGCCGCACCACGACATCTACTCGATCGAGGACCTGAAGCAGCTGATCTACGACCTGCGCTGCGCGAACCCGCGCGCGCGTGTGTCGGTGAAGCTCGTGTCCGAGGTGGGCGTGGGCACGGTCGCGGCCGGCGTGGCCAAGGCCAACGCCGACCACGTGGTGATCGCGGGCCACGACGGCGGCACGGGCGCCTCGCCGCAGGCCTCGATCCAGCACGCTGGCATCCCGTGGGAGATCGGCATCGCCGAGACGCAGCAGACGCTGCTCCGCAACGACCTGCGCTCGCGCATCCTCGTGGAGGCGGACGGCCAGATGCGCACGGGGCGCGACGTCGTCGTGGCGGCGATCCTCGGCGCCGACGAGTTCGGCTTCTCCACCGCTCCGCTGATCGCGCTCGGCTGCGTGATGATGCGCGTCTGCCACCTGAACACCTGCCCGGTCGGCGTGGCAACCCAGGACCCGGTGCTCCGCGAGCGCTTCGAGGGCCAGCCCGAGCACGTCGTGAACTACCTGTTCATGGTCGCCGAGGAGGTGCGCCGCATCATGGCGAAGCTCGGCGTGCGCAACATGCTCGATCTGATCGGGCGTGTGGAGCTGCTCGACCAGGAGCACGCCGTGGACCACTGGAAGGCCCAGGGCATCGACCTGCGGGCGCTGCTGTCGGTGCCGGAGAACATCGAGCCGGACGCGCCGCGCTACTGCGTGCGCCGCGCCGAGCCCGTGCTCTACGACTCGATCGACGTGGACCTGCTCCAGCTCTGCCGCCCGGCGGTGGAGGAGGGGCGCCGGGTGCGCGTGGAGCGCCGGATCGAGAACAAGAACCGCGCCGTGGGCGGCCTGCTCTCGGGCGAGATCGCTCGCGCGCACGGCGAGGACGGCCTCCCCGACGGCAGCATCGAGGTCTGCCTGACGGGCTCGGCCGGCCAGAGCTTCGGCGCCTGGCTGGCGCGCGGCGTCGAGCTCGTGCTCGACGGCGACGCGAACGACTACTGCGGCAAGGGCCTGTCCGGCGGCACGATCGTCGTGCGGCCGCCCGCCGACGCCGCCTTCACGGCCGAGCACAACGTGATCGTCGGGAACACCGTCCTCTACGGGGCAACCTCCGGCCGCGCCTTCTTCCGCGGACTCGCCGGCGAGCGCTTCGCGGTGCGGAACTCGGGAGCGATCACGGTGGTCGAGGGCCTCGGCGACCACGGCTGCGAGTACATGACCGGCGGCCGCGTGGTCGTGCTCGGCCCGACGGGCCTCAACTTCGCGGCCGGCATGAGCGGCGGGATCGCCTACATCTACGACGCGGACGGCGGCTTCCGCGGCCGCTGCAACACCGAGCTCGTCGGCTTCGACGCCATCTCACCGGACGAGAGCGACGAGCTGCGCGGCTGGATCGAGGAGCACCGCGAGCGCACCGGCTCCACGGTGGCCGACCGCCTGCTCGACGACTGGCAGGGCACGCTCAACAAGATCGTCAAGGTCATGCCGCACGACTACAAGCGCGCGCTCGCCGAGCAGCTCGCCGCCGAGGGCGAGGCCGAGGTGGCCGCCGCTGCGGCCGGGCCCGCCGCCACGCCGGGCTACGCCGCGGGGGGAACGATCTAGCGATGGGCGAGCTGGGCGCATTCCTCCGCCTCGAGCGGGTCGGCTTCGAGAAGCGCGACCCGGAGGAGCGCGTGCACGACTACCGGCAGTACTTCGAGCTGCCTGACGACCGCACGCTGCGCGACCAGGGCGCGCGCTGCATGGACTGCGGCATCCCGTTCTGCCACGAGGGCTGCCCGCTCGGCAACCTGATTCCGGACTGGAACGACCTCGTCTATCGCGACCGCTGGCGCGACGCGCTCGTGAAGCTGCACGCGACGAACAACTTCCCCGAGTTCACGGGGCTGATCTGCCCGGCGCCCTGCGAGTCGGCCTGCGTGCTCGACATCAACGACGACGCCGTGACGATCGAGCAGATCGAGCTCGCGATCGTGACGCGCGGCTTCGAGGAGGGCTGGATCGCCCCTGAGCCGCCCGACTTCCGCAGCGGCAGGACCGTCGGCGTGATCGGCTCGGGCCCGGCGGGTCTCGCCGTCGCGGCCGAGCTGAACAAGCTCGGGCACAGGGTCACGGTCTACGAGCGCGACGAGGCGCCCGGCGGGCTGCTCCGGTTCGGCGTGCCCGACGCGAAGCTCGAGAAGTGGATCATCGACAGGCGCGTGAAGCTGCTCGAGGACGAGGGGATCGAGTTCCGCTGCGACATGGACGTGGGCGGCGCCGTGGACGCCGACGACCTGCGCCGCGAGCACGACGCGATCGTGGTGGCGATCGGCTCGCGCGTGCACCGCGACCTCGACGTGCCCGGACGCGAGCTCGACGGCGTGCACTACGCGATGGACTACCTCTACCAGCGCAACCGCGCCGTGGCGTCGATGGAGGGGCGGCCGTTCCGGCAGACCTCGCCCGGCCAGGTGATCAGCGCCGAGGGCAAGCGCGTGGTCGTCGTGGGCGGTGGCGACACCGGCATGGACTGCATCTCGAACGCGATCCGCGAGGGCGCCGAGGACGTGCTGATGCTGGACGTCTACCCGCCGCTCCCCGACGGCGGCCGGCCGCCGGGCACGCCCTGGCCGCTGCCGCCGAAGCGCACGCCGACCACCTACGCGCTCGACGAGGGCGGCGATCGCCGCTTCGGCACCCAGGTGACGAGCCTGCGCGGCACGGACGGCCGCGTGACGGGCGTCCTCGGCAGGCGCGTCGAGGGCACGTCGTCGCGCGACCT
>DASYMP010000250.1:0-15460 GCA_036009005.1 Thermoleophilaceae bacterium
CGCGAGCTCGATGGCGCGCGCCGGGCCGGCGCCGCCGTCGCGTTCCTGGCGGTAGCGCGACGAGAGCAGAACGCTGAACTCCGTCGAGATCGCGATCACGAGCGCGCCAAGCGTCACCGACATCGGGTTCAGGTTCACCTCGAACGGGCCCGGCAGCAGGCCGAGCACGAACAGGACGAGCCCCGACCAGCCCGTGGCGAGCGCGATCGGGATCAGCGGCACTGCCGCCTCGCGAGCCGAGCGCCGCGCCACGAGCAGCACCAGGAATACGCCCGCAAGCGCGGCCAGCAGCGTGAGTGCGCGCCGCCACGGCGACGAGAGCGCGCCGTTGGCCTCGGCCGCGAGCACCGGCAGGCCCACCACCGACGCCTGCACGCCGTCCGGTGGGTCGAGCCGCGACTTGATGTCGTCGACCACGTCCTTTTGACGGTCGAGCGCCATCAGCCGGATGCCGAACGCGAGGTTCGCGGTCCTCCGGTCAGCCGTCACGACTCCCTGCGAGAAGTAGGCCGGCACCGCGTCGAGCAGCTTGCGCGCGTCGGTCTGCCCGGCGGTCGCGAACAGGTCCGGCAGCGACAGTGCCGGGCACAGCTCGGGCGCGTTCCGCTTCTGGGTGCAGCGCTTGCCGGGCCGGTAGCCGTGCGCGCGGAGCACGCCCTGCTGGAACTTCGTCATCCAGGCGATCACCTTGGGATCGGTGATGTCGTCGGCGCGGACCGTCACGTCGATCTCGCCGGAGACGCCCGTCTCCTCCTGGAGCACGTTCACGTCCTTCAGCGCCTGGAGGTCCTGCGGCACGAGCTCGCGAACGTCCGACACCACCTCGCTCTGCGTGTCGAGCGCGATGCCCACCACCGCCACGGCGAGCCCGATGGCCAGCACCCGCCGCGGCTGCGCCAGCGCGAAGCCGAGCGTGCGCCAGGAGCGGTCGGCAAGCCACTCGCCCGCCGCGTGCACGCGCGGATGGGTGCGCACCGCCGCGAGCCGGCCGCGCTCGCGCGGCGCCGCCCGCCCGAAGCGCACGAGCGCCGCGGAGCCGGCGCACAGCGCGCAGCCGAGCGCCAGCACGATGCCGAGCACGAGCAGGGCGCCGAAGCCGCGCACCATCGGCACGGGCGAGAGGAGCAGCACGAGGAATCCGGTGGCGGTGGCGAGCCCGGCGGTGAGGATCGTGGGCCCGCCGGCCACCGCCGCTGCCGTCGCCGGGTCGGACTCGCCCCGTTCGGCCGCCTCGTTGTACCTGGCCTGGAACTGGATCGCATAGTCCACGGCGAGCCCGATCAGCACGGGCAGCGCCGCGATCGACGCCATCGTGAGGTCGCCGCCGGCCACCGACAGCGCGCCGAACGTCATCGCCGCGGCGGCGAGCGCGAGCGCCAGCGGAAGCAGGCGAAGCCGCGAGTTGAAGACGAGCGCGAGCGTGGCCGCCATCAGCAGCAGCGCCGCGCCCAGCAGCACGAAGATCGCGCGCTTCACGGCGTCCGCCAGCCCCGCAGCCACCACCGGAACGCCCGTCACGATGTAGCGCGCGCCCTCGCGCGGCCTGAACGTCTTCTCGCCGGTCGCGGTGCGGATCAGGTCGATCGCCCGGTTGCGCTCGGACTCCGTGAGGTCCGGCCGTAGCCGGATCTGGATCAGCGCGGAGTTCTTCGACGGGAAGATGTAGGCGAAGCGCGACTTCGGGATGCCCGGCTTGCCGGCGGTCCGGTCGAACACGAGCGTCGAGACGAAGGTCTGGTCGTTGATGCGCGGAATGCCGGTGAGGCCGAACCTCAGCGCGATCCGGAACGAGTCGTTGATGAACTGGGCCTGGACGGCCTGCGCGGCCGTCTGCGCCAGGCGCTGCTGCTCCGCGGGCGGATCGCCGCGCCGCTTCGAGAGGCGCCGGGCCGCCTCGGAGGCCGCCCTCGCCTGCTTCGTCGCCGCCTGCGCCCGCCGGTTGTACTCGTCGCCGATCTGGTTGACCGCGGTGTTGATGAACGTCCCGGGCCCGTACACGACCTTCGCCGGATCGAGCTTCGCGATGTCGCGGCAGACGGGCGGAAGGCTGCCGAGCCCCTTCTTGTTGTCGGGCACGTTGCCGCTCAGGCAGCCCTCGAGCCGAAGGATGCGCCCGATATCGGAGGTGAGCACCGTCCGCGTGAGCTCCCCCCGCACGAGCACGAGGATCGCCTCGTCACCGAAGTCCTGCTTGAAGCGCTCCGTGTCCTTGAACGTGTCCGAGCCGCGGTTGACGAGCGTCTCGGTCGCCGCGCTGGGCTCGAGCCGCAGCGCAAGCGCGGCGCCGCCGAGCGCCAGCACCGCGGTGACCCCGAGCACCACGAGCGGCCACCGCGTCACGACCCCAACGAGCCGTCGAAGGACCCCCTCGATCACGAGGTCAGCTTAGGAGACGGGTCGCGGGCGCCGCCGCGCACGAACGACGGCCATCGAGGGGGTCCGAGGCAATCTGCTCCCGCATAGCGGGAGAAAGTGACCTCACACCCCCCTCCAGCGCCGCCGGGTCGCGCGCGGGGTGGCGCCGTTACGGGGCGCGCATCAGGCGCGGGAACATTCCCGACTGGCCCACCACGCGCCCGAGCGGCGCCTGCGGATCGCAGGGCGGTGCCTTGCCGCGGTTCTCGTCGCCGCCGTAGACGAACTCGTCGATCTGGTCCACGACGCTCTGCGGCAGCCACTCGTTCGGCTCGGGCGGCGGGGGCACCTCGCGGTTCGTGCAGAGGTACTGGCCGTAGACCTCGAGGTGACCCTCGGTGCGCAGCTTGTCGTAGCCGCCCGGCTCTGTGTACGGGTTCGAGCGGTTCGTGCGCAGGCGGAACGGCCAGCCGGTCAGCATCTCCGGGTTCATCGGGTTCGCGGCGCGCAGGTAGTGGAGGAACTGAGTGGGGTCGTTGAAGCCCTGCTCCGTGCCCTGCGTGGCGGCGGCGTCGTTCGCCAGGAAGGCGGAGATCTCCCGCCTGTAGAGGCCGAGATAGTCCACGACGGGCGTGAGGTTGCGGAGCCACGGGTCGAGTCGCCGCAGGAGCGGCTCCGTGTTGTCGAGCGCCCTCACGGTGGCCGGCAGGCCCCGCTTCGACACGCGCACGAGCGGGTCGAGGTTCTCGAACAGACCCTTCAGGTCCGGCGCCACCTTGTCGAGGTCCACGAGCAGCGGCGAGAGCTGGCGCGCCGCCGGCCGCAGCTGATCGACCAGCGGGTTCGTGTTGTCCGCGAAGCGGGTGAGGCGCTGGGTGGTCGCGCGCCCCTCGCGGAGGAAGGTCGGGAGCACGCGCCAGGTGTCCGCGAACTGCTCGTCGCGGCTCGCGATCGCCTCCCAGGTGCGGTTCGAGTTCCTGATCAGGTCGCGCAGCTGGCCCTTCCGCTCGGTGAGCGCGTCGAACACGTAGCCCGTGTCGCGCACGAAGCGCTGCGTCGCCCCGCTCTGCTGGCGGAGGACCTTCAGGACGTCGTCCGTGTCCTCGGCGAACGGGGTGAGCAGCGCCAGCGCGTCGTTCAGCGCCTGAGCGTTGCCCTTCCCGGCCACGCCCGCCTGGTCGAACCAGGTCGTGAAGCGCTCGCGCGTCTGCGGGTCGAAGGCGCGCAGGATCTCGTCCAGCTCGACCGTGTCCGCCACCTGTCCCTGCCCGAGCCTGCCGCCGTCAGGCACGAGGTCCGTGCCGCGGGTGCCGGGCGAGAGCTCCACGTAGGTCTCGCCGAGCAGCGTCTTCTGGCGGAGGATCGCGCGTGTGTCCTTCGGGATCGGCGCGTAGCGCGCGTCGATCTCGAGCTCGGTGTCCGTGAGCCCGGTGTCCGTGTTCGGCTCCTTGGCCTTCACGCTCCCGACCCTCACGCCGGAGATGCGCACGTCCGCCTCCTGCGCGAGCTGCGTGGCCGACGGGAAGCCGACGCTCACCCGGTAGCCTTGGGGCTGGAGCGGGACCGGCCCGCCGAAGTTCAGCCACAGGAACACGAGGATCCCGAAGCACGAGAGCGTGAACGCGATCATCGCGAAGATCCGGCCGAAGCTGGGCGTCTGCTTGATCATGGGATGAAGTTGTCCGGCGTCTGGTTCTGCGGACAGGCCTCGCCCTCAGGCGGCAGGTTCAGGAGCGTCGCGAGCGCGCCGAGCTGCGGACTGCCGAGGATCACCTGCTCGAGGACGTTGTAGTTGTTGCAGGTGACCAGCACGATGCTGCGGCGGACCGGCCCGTGGGCGTCCTGGAGGTTGAACATCGTGGCGCCCGCGTGCGCGGACCAGGCCGCCCAGAAGTTGAACGGCCGGCGCTCGCCGGGCGGGTCGTAGGCGAGGATGTTGAAGAAGCGGTTCAGCACGCCGAACGTGCGCGCCAGGCGGGGTGTCACGACCGCGAGGTCGTTGGTGGCCGCGCGCAGGTCACGCACCGTCGGCTGCACGTCGCGCGCGAACGGCCTGATCTGGTCGCGGATGATCGGCGTGGTCTCGTCGAAGAACGGGCGCGTCTTTCGCAGAGCGGGCGCGAGCTCGCGGGCGAAGGGCCGCAGCCGCTCGAGCGCCGGGCCGAGCTGGCCGGCCAGCGTGGCGGTCTTCGTGAGCGTCTGCTGGGTCTGGTCGAGCGTGCCCGGGAAGAGCCGGATCGCCTCCCGCAGCGAGCCCTCCTCGGAGGCGAGCGCCTCGAAGTTCGCGTTCGCGGAGTCCACGAGCCCGGCCAGCTGGTCGTCACGCTGGGCGAGCGCGGTCGAGAGCTGCTGGAAGTTGTGGATCACGTGCCTGATGTTCTGGCGGCGCGCGATCAGGCCATGGGTGATCCGCTTCCCGTCGCGAGCGGTCGGCTCGAAGCGCTTGAAGGTCTCGCGCAGGTCCTGCGCGGCGCTCTGGTCGTAGCGCTTGTCCGCCCCGGTCGTCCGGTCGTCGAAGGCGGTGCCGCCCGCGTTCAGCAGGATCTTCAGGTAGGCGCGCGTGTCCGAGTCGAGCTGGGCGAGGAACTCGTCGGTGTTCACGTCCGGCAGCGTGTTCTCCACGCGCACACGGCCGCCCTCGGGGAGCGCGCCGGCCGAGCGCGTGCCCGGATCGAGGGCCAGGTACATGTCCTTCAGGCCGGTCTTCGGCCGCAGCAACACGGTCGCGTCCTTGTAGATCGGCCGGTACTCGTCCCTGATCCGCATGTCGATCACGGCGATGCCGTCCTCGAGCTTCACGGAGCCGACCTCGCCGATCTTCACGCCGGCGATGTTCACCGTCTGGCCCTGTCCCGGCACGACCGCCTGCCCGCTCGGCAGCTCCGCCGACACGGTGTAGAACTCGGTCCCCAGCACCGGCACCCAGGCGGGGAGGTAGAAGCGCTGGTTCGACAGGATGTACCCGGCGATCCCGAGCGAGGCGATGAACAGGAACAGGATCGCGACGAACACGCGCGCCTGCTTCTTGATCTGGCGCCTCACGGTCCGCCCCCGATCGGCGCGTCGCTCAGGTTGGGCACCGGCTGGGTCTGGCACTTCACGCCCGGCCTGTAGGGCGCCTTCGGGCTCTTCGCCGGGCGCGTGCCGAGCGGCGGCTCGGCGGCGCTCGCGTGCAGCGGGCCCTGGGCACCCACAGGGGGGGTCTGGACGGCGTGCCCGCCGCCCGCCTGGAGCCGCGCGTAGCTGCCGTTGCCGTCGAAGTTCTGCGACTCGCCGGACAGCGACACCATCGACTGGAAGAACTCCTCGTAGTTGCGCAGGCCGGTGGAGAGGGCGCCCTCGTCGATCCGCTGCTCGATGGTCGGCAGGATCGTGTGGAGCTGGCAGCGGTTGAAGTCGTCGAGCACCGGCAGCAGCGCCACCTGGCCGTCCGTGAACTCCGCGAAGTCCCGGACCGCGGGCTGAAGGTCGTTGACCAGTCCCTGGAGCTCGGCCGGCGAGAGCAGCGCGCGCGTCTGGCGGATCCACGGGAAGGCCGCCTCGATCGTGGCGGGCGTCTCGCGGACGCCCGGGATCATCTCCACGGCCCAGGCGCGCGTCGACGGGAACGCCGCGTTCAGGTTGTCGAGCGCCGGCCGGGCGGCCTCGAGCACCTGCGGCAGCTCGTGGATCGTGGCGCGCAGGTTCGTCTCCTCGGAGGCGAGCGCGCCCATCGTGACGCTGAAGTTCGTGATCAGGTCCTTGAGCGAGCCCTCCCGCGAGGCCAGCGCGGCGAAGACCTTCTGCTGGCTGCCGACCAGCTTCGAGAGGTCATGCAGCTCGGTGCCGCGCGTGGCGTCGTTCAGGATCGCGCCGCCGCGGAGCGACTCGGCCGAGTACTTCAGCGAGTCGTTCAGCGACCTTCCGGCCGTCTCGCCCTTCGTGGAGCGATCCTGGTCGTCGTCCTCCCCGGGCTGCGGCGCGCCGTTGATCGCGTCGCCGTAGCCCACGAGCAGCTTCTGGAGGTCCTCGCGCGTGCTGGTCTTGAGCGTGCCGAGCACCTGGTCGAGCTGCACCGGCGCGGACGTCTGCGAGACCGGGATCGTGTCCCCGTCCTCCACGTTGCCGGCCGACGGCGTGCCGGGGCGGATGTCGAAGAACAGGTTGCCCTCGAAGAAGAGCCGCGGACGGACCTTGATCTGAGCGTCCCTGTGGATCGGCAGCGCGTCGTCGGACAGCTTCATCGTCACGACGACGGCGGGCGAGTCGCCGCCCACGGGCGCGACGCCCGAGACCTTGCCCACCTCCACGCCCGCGATCCGGACCGCCTGGCCCGTGTGGATCGGCGGGGCGTTCTCGAACGTGGCGTTCAGCTCGAACGGCCGCGTGAACGGGATGTCCTTGGACGCGCCGAGGTAGGTGCCGATCAGGATCAGGACCAGCACGATCAGGCCGACCTGGTACGGGCTGAAGCGGCCGCGCCCGCGCCTCATGGCTGCCCGTCCGTCTTCAGGCCCTGGTTGCCGGGCGTGTTTCCGATCACCGTGGCGCCGGGGGCGTAGCGCTCGTTGCCGCCCTCGCACTCGTTCGGCTGCCCCGGCGCGGCGGTGTTCGGGTACGGGTTCACGTGCAGGTGGTTGTGGCGCTGGGGCCCGTTCGCGGGCGCGTCGGCCGGCGTGCTCTCGCTGTTCGGGCCGCGCTCGAACGTCAGGTTGTCGGCCGGAGCCGCCACGGTCAGGAAGCGCTGGTAGTTGCCGTTCGAGTCACCCTCGGAGAGCAGGCTGGCCGCGTTGCGGAGCAGGATCGAGACGTAGTTGCAGGTGGTCTGCGCCGGCGTCAGGAAGCGCAGCGTCGGGCGCAGCGAGCTCGACAGGCGAGTGAGCTGGTCTATCCCCGCGCGCACCATCGGGTCGTCGCCGAAGTCGGCGAGCTTCTCGAACACGCGCGCGAGGTCCTCGTTCATCCGCTTGGTGCGCGGCAGCACGTCGGTGCCCGCCTCGAACGCGTCGGCGACGATCGGAGCGGCATGCGGCAGCACGGCCACGCCCGGCCGGAGCTCGCGGAAGAGCGCCGTGTTGTTCCGGATGAACGGACGCTGGCGCGGGAACTGCTCGATCGCGAGCTGCTCGCTCGGCGGGCTCTCCGAGATCGTCTCCTGGAGGAAGGGCCGCGCCACCGCCGCCCAGGCGGTGAACGCGGTGTCGAGGTTCACGAACAGCGACGCCTGCTCCTCCGCCACCGGCGCGACCTCCGCGGACGCGCGCGCGAGCGAGGCGAAGAAGCGGTCGAGGCGCGTGTCCGGGTCCGCGAGGTTGCGCGCCACCGGCTCGAGGTCCGACAGGAGCGGCACGAGCGCCTCGATGGCGGTGTTCACGTCCTGGCCGCGGCCGGCGAAGCCGCCGCCGAAGCCGTCGAGCGTGTTGCGCTGCCCGACGCGCGTCTTCGCGTCGAACATGTTGAAGAGGTCGTCCAGCTCCACCACGGCGGGGCGTGCCTGCCTGAGTGGAATCGTCGAACCGGCCGCGAGGCCCGCGCCACCGCGACCGGGCGTCAGCTCGACGTACTTGAGGCCGAGCGAGGAGCGCGGCCGCACGAGCAGCGTCGAGTCGGCCGGGATCGGCTCGATCGACTTGTCGAGCTTCATCGTGACCTGCGCGAAGGCGGAGCCGTCGGCGCGCTTCTTCGGCTCGATCTTCGAGATGAAGCCCACGCGCGCGCCGCCGACCCGTACCTCGAAGCCCTTCACGAGCTGCGAGGCGTTCGGCATGTTCGCCTTCAGGTCGTAGGTCGGCACGAACGGCAGGCCGGAGTTCGCGTTGTACGAGAGGAAGACGGCGACGATCGTCACGAGCACCGTCACCGCTCCCACGAGCACGGGGCTGGCCGTGAGGGCCGCCTGGCCGCGGCGCGGGCTCATCCGCCCTCACCGCCGAGCAGGTACTCGAGGCCGGCCTCGGAGCCGTCGAGGGCGGGCGACTGCTGCCGGCTCCGGCGGCGCAGCGCGGCGAGGTTCTGCTCGCGCTGCTTGCGCACGCTCGCGTCGCCCTGGCCGAGCAGCTCCTGGAGCAGGCTGCCGGTGGGCGGCACGCTGCCCTTCCCGGTCCTCCGAGCGGCCTTGGCGTTGGCGGCCTGGAGCGGCTGGCCTGTGGACGCCGAGCTGGCCTCGACGGTCGGGTCGTAGAACGTGGCCCCGCATCCGCTGCTGAACTCCACGGCGTAGGTCGAGCAGACGTTCGTGAGCAGGGCGGTGCGCAGGTAGTGGCCGAGCCCGTCGAAGCCGTTGAGGACGAGCGCCCCGGAGTAGAAGACGTCGTTCAGGCGCTGGAGCGCGCCCGTGTCCTCGAGGCTCTTCGTGAGCTTGTCGAGGTTCACGGCGACCGGTGCGGTCTGCTGGCCGAGCTCCCCGAGATCGCGGATCAGCGGCCGCGCGTCGATCAGCGCGGGGCGGCCGCGCTCCAGCGCGTCGCCCAGGCTCGGGAAGGCCTCGCGGGAGGCGTCGGAGAACGTGCCCTGCGCCTTGATCAGGCGTCCGAGCGCCGGCGCCGCGGCATTCAGGTCGGTGAGCAGCGGCGTGCCCTGGTCGGCGAAGCCCTCGAGGTCCGCCATCAGCGGGCGCAGCTCGCTGAGGAAGCCCGGCAGCAGGCGGATGCTCTGCCGCAGGTCCCCCCGCCGCTCGGCCGAGGCCTCGCCCGTCGCGTTCGCCTGCACGATGAAGTCGGCGAACGACTCGCGCTCGCGTGCCAGCGGCGCGAGCGCCGTGTCGGAGTCGCGCGCGAGCTGCGCGAGCGTCCGGTTCTGGTCCGCGAGGATCTTCAGCACCTTGTCGGTCTCGCGCAGCGCCGGGTTCGCCCGGTGGATCACCTCGTTGAGGTCCTCGCCGCGGGCCGCCAGGCCGGTGCCGAACTCGCTGATCAGGATCGCGAAGCGCTGTCGGTAGGGCAGCCGCATGATGTCGTTGACGAGGTCGAGGTCCACCGGCGAGCTCGTCCGGCCGACGGGCAGGAGCCGCTCGCCCTTGCCGTTGCCCTCCTCGACCCGCGCGAGCGGCTTCGCGGCGTTCGTGCCCGGCTCGCAGTCGAGGAACTTCTCCCCGATCAGGCCCTGCGAGCCGATCACGCAGTGCGCGTCCCGCTTCCACGGGATGAACCTCGCGTCGTCGATCCGGAGCGTGACGGCGGCCTTCTTGTCCCCGGTCACGTCGAGGTCGGAGACCACGCCCACGGGCACGCCCGCGACCTTCACGTCCTCGCCGTTCACGACCGTGGAGGCGTTGTCGAAGATCGCGCGGACGAAGTACGCGTCCCTCGTGTCGTCGTCGGTCGACTCGCGCGCGATCCCGATCACGATCCAGGGCAGGATCGCCACGAGCAGCCCGAGGTAGACGAAGCGCCGCATCAGCCGGGCGGGTCCTCTGACGGGGGACCGCTCGACGGGTCGCAGCCCCTGAAGGGCCAGGGCGACGAGCCGTCGGGCGAGGGCTGGGTGGCGCCACCCGGGCACGTGGGCCGCGTGCCGCGCTCGAAGCCGGTCAGGCGCTGGGTGGCGGGAACGCCCTCGAGCCTGTAGCTGTCGCGGTTGAACCGTGTCGGGCTGAACACCGGCATGACGCGCGCGTAGTGGCCGTTCGCGTCGTAGTAGGCCGCGACCTGGCCGAACTTCGTGATCCAGCCCGTGAGATCCGGCGTGTAGCCGCGCGCGTACTCGATGATCGGGTCGGAGCGGTCGAGCGCGCGGATCGCGCGCGGGAACACGCTCGCCGTGAGCGCCGCGAGGCGCGGCTGCTTCGCGGTGAGCTCGATCAGGTCGTTGTTCGGGCCGGGCAGCCTGATCAGGTCGTTCAGGTCGGCGATCGTCGGCCCCGCGTCGTGCACGAGCGGGCGCAGCGCGCGGAAGAACGGCTCGAGCCGCTTCGTGTTGGGCTTCGACTCATCGACGAGCTTGTCGAGCTCGTCGAGCGTCCCGCGCAGGTTCACGAACGTCGTGTTCGCCTTGCGAAGCGTGCTCGGGAGCAGCTCGAGCGCGCGCTTGAGCGACGCGTTCTCGTCGCCGATCGCGCGCATCGCCGAGTTCGTGTTGCTCACGAGGCTCGTCACGTCGTCGCGCCGCTCCGCGATCGCGGACACGGTGTCGGCGCCGTCGCGCAGGAAGCGCGCGAGCACCTGCTGGTCGAGCGCCAGCTCCTGCGTGAGCCGCGAGGTGGACCCGAGGAACGGGGCGAAGTACCTGATGCTCTCGCCCGCCTGCGCGCCGCGGCCCTCGTACTGCGTGCCGGTTCCGCGGATGAAGTCGCGCAGGCCGCCGCGCGTCTTCTCGTCGAGCGTGTTGAACAGCACGTCGAGGTCGACGGGCGAGTCGGTCTCGTCCACGCCGATTCGCCCGCCGTCCGGGAGCTTCGGCGCGTTGTTCGGGCCCGGCTTCAACGACACGTAACGATTCGCGATGCCGGACAGCGAGGTCGCGCGGATCGTGGCCGAGGTGCCCTCGTGGAGCGGCGCGACCGGATCGCCCACCTGCATCGTCACGATCGCGTGCGCCGAGTCGTCCAGCGCGATGTCCTTGATCTTGCCGATCGGCTGGCCGCCGACTCGCACCTCGTTGCCCGGCACGAGCTGGCCGGCGTTGGCGAAGGTCGCCCTGACGGTGTATCCGTCGCCGCCGCCGAACATCGCCAGGGCGGCGAGCGCCACGGCAGCCATCAGCGCCGCGATCGCAAGGCTGCGGGCCACGGTTGAGCCACGCTCACTGTGGAGCGGCTCGCGAGTCCTTCCCTCTATTTTTTGTGAGTCCAAGCGCGGTCTGTGCGACCGACGCCTCCCGCAGCGCGTCGACGACGCGCCTACCTAGCTACTCCATGCCGAGTGGCCCCTGCGCCTCCCCGGACAAAAACTGTCTCACGAATTGGTTGTCTGAGTTGAAAAGCTCGCTCGCGGGGCCAGACTCGACGATCCTCCCCTTCCACAGGATCGCGATGTAATCCGCGACGCGACGGGCAGACATGATGTCGTGCGTGATGACGCAGTACGCGCCACCGTTCTCCTCGTGGACCTCCATGATGAGCTCGCACAGAAGTGCGGTGCGCACCGGGTCGAGGCCTGAATCGGGCTCGTCGAAGAGCACGATGTCGGGGTCCAGGACGAGTGCGCGCGCGAAGCCGGCTCGCTTGCGCATCCCGCCCGACAGCTCGTTCGGCATCTTGTCCGCGGCGGCGGCCAGGCCCACCTCGCCTAGACGCCGGTCGACGATCTCGCGAATCTCGTCCTCGCCCTTGTCCGTGTGCTGGCGGAGCGGGAACGCCGTGTTGTCGTAGACGTTCATCGAGCCGAACAACGCGCCGTCCTGGAACAGCACGCCGAACTTCTTGCGCATCTCGAACAGGTCCTCGTCGGCCATGTCGGGCACGGACTCGCCGTGCACGATCACGTCGCCCTCGTCCGGATAGAGGAGGCCGACCATGTGCTTGATGCAGACCGACTTCCCGGTGCCCGACGGGCCCAGGATCATCGAGATCTGGTTGTCGGGCAGGCCGAGGTTGAGGCCGTTCAGCACGCGGTTGCGGCCGAACGCCTTGACCACGTCGATGAACTCGACGGCGTCGTCGGAGCCGTGCTCGCGCTTCCTGCCCGTGTGCCACTTGTACTCGTCGGACTCCGCCTTCGAGCCGCGCTCGTGCGTCATCTCGCCGGTGCTCTTGGCGGGCGCCGCCTCCTCGGGGCGCTCCTCCTCCTCGGGGCGCTCCTCCTGCTCCTGCTCCCCGCGGGTCTCCTCCCAGTCGCGCGCGTCCAGCGGACGCGTGTCCTCCTCCTGACGCGTCTCCTCCTCCTGACGCGTGTCCTCTTCGCCTTCTCTGCGCTCCTCGCTCACGTCTGCCTCACCCGCCTATCGGTGCTCGTGGATTCGAGCCCCAGAAGATCTGCGTTCCCACCATTCCCACGAGGTGGACCATCACCGTGTTCAGCACCATCGACTTCGCCGTGGCCGTGCCCACGCCCACGGGGCCGCCGCCGGCGTTGTACCCGTAGTAGCAACCCACAAGAACGATCACCGTCGCCATGGCCATGCCCTTGATCAGGCTGTAGAAGAGGTCAGGTGGATTCTGGAACATCCAGAAGATCAGGAAGAACCCTCCTGAGGACACCTCGCCGATCTGCTGGACCACCGCCAGGTAGCTCGCGAAGAAGCCGGCGCCCACGGCCGCGATGTACATGAAGGGCAGCACCATCCAGGCGGCCAGCAGGCGCGTGGCGCACAGGAACACGAGCGAGTTGATGCCCATCACCTCGAGCGCGTCGATCTCGTCGGAGATCCGCATCGCGCCGATCTCGGCCACGAGGCCGGTGCCCACCTTCGCGGACATCATGTAGCCGAACGCGTAGGGCATGATCTCGCGCAGGTCGCACCAGGCGCTGAACACGCCCGCGTAGGCGGGCGCGCCCACGGAGCGGTTGAAGTACGCGCCCTCGATCCCGCACTGGAGCCCGAGGATGAACGCGAGGCCCCAGATCACGAGCGCGGAGCCCAGGATCAGGATGCCGGCCTGGCGGAGCGCCTCGCCGAAGAAGTGGAAGACGCGGCCGCTGAAGACCGCGGCCACGACGCGCCCGCAGAACTTCGCGATATCGCCGAACGAGGCGATCCAGTCGCGCGGGACTGACAGCCACCCGGTGCCCATTACTTGATAACCGAGATCTCTGGGTGGGTTGCCAGGAGCGTCTGCGTGAAGACGTAGTTGAACGCGAAGATGCCGAGGAACTCGATCACGACGCCCTGGTTCACGGCTCTACCCACGCCCTCGGCGCCTCCGGACGCAGTCATCCCCTTGTAACAGGAGACGATCGCGATGATCGCCCCGAACAGGGTGGTCTTCACGACCGACCCCCAGAGGTCGGTGGTGCTCGCGTTGTTGAGGAGCGTCGCGAAGAACGGCCCGAGCGGCGCGTCGAAGGTGAGCGTGGCGAGCACGCCGCCGAAGATGCCGAAGATCAGCGCGTAGATGTTGAAGAGGCCGGTCACGACCATCAGCGCGAGGAAGCGCGGCACGACCAGGTTCTTGATCGGGTCCACGCCCAGCACCTGAAGCGCGTCCAGCTCCTCGCGGATCTTGCGCGCGCCGAGGTCGGCGGTGATCGCGGTGCCGCCCACGCCCGCGAGGATGATCGCCGTCACGAACGGCGCGAACTCGCGGATCGAGGCGAGCACGAAGAAGCCGCCGAGGCGGTCGATCGCTCCGAACAGGACGAGGAAGTTGCCGGCCTGAAGGCCCGGGGCGCCGTAGCCGAACGCGATCGTCGAGATCGTGAGCGGCAGCCAGCAGAGCCGCAGCATGAACAGGAACTGCTGTACGAACTCGGTGCCGTACGGGTACGGCGGCCTGATCGCTGAGACCAGCGTCTTGCCGGTCAGGATCATCATGTCGCCAACCTGCTCAAGCAGGTTTTTGGTCGGCAAAAAGACCCGATCGGCTGCGCTACGTACCACTCTGCTCCATCCTCCCCTTCCGAAGCCTATGGCATGCATGGTGCCCGCGCCAGAGGGAACCGTTACTGGCGCCGATGCGTCTTTGCGGTGGTATGTTCGCGCGGCTGTGAGGGCGTGGAGGACTTACGTTGTCGCCGTCTGTCTGCTCGCAGTCGCGGGGTGCGGCGGCGCGAGGCAGGACGAGAACGAGGCGTCCGGGAACTTCCCGATCGAGGTCGTGGAGGCCAAGTTCCCCGAGAAGCAGAAGCTCGCGAAGAGCTCGGACCTGGTCGTGACCGTGCGCAACGCCGGCCGCGCGACGATCCCGAACGTCGCGATGACCGTGAACGGCTTCGACGTGCGCAAGGCGGACGCGGACCTCGCCGATCCGAACCGGCCGGTGTTCGCGCTGAACGGCGTGCAGCTCGAGATCGCCGGCTTCCCGGAGGCAAAGGACGCGAGTCCGCGCGGCTGCGACAGCGCCTACGTGAACACCTGGGCCTGCGGGCCGCTTCGGCCGAACCAGCAGCGCACGTTCCGCTGGACGGTGACCGCGGTGCACGCCGGCGAGTTCAAGATCGACTGGCGCGTCTCGGCGGGGCTCGACGGCAAGGCGAAGGCCGTGGCGCCCGGCGGCGGCCCGGCGCCGCGCGGGCAGTTCGCGGGCACGATCTCGGACAGGGCGCCCACGGTCCGCGTGGCGGACGATGGCAAGACCATCGTCAACGGGACTCGCTGAGCTCCCTCCGCTCGTAGCCGGGGCAGCGCTCGACCGGCAGCCGCGGATACTTCGGGAAGCGGTCGTCCGTCCTGTGACGCAGGCACATCGAGAACTCGCTGCCGCGGCCGCTCCTGATCAGCTTCTGGTGCTCGCAGGTGTCGCAGAGGCCCGCCCTCACGCGACTAAGGCTTCCACTTAGCGAGGACACTGCACGAGCTCGACCCGCGATCCTGCCCGGCTCGCACCGGCCGAGCGCGCCGCCCCGTCATGCTTCCCGCCCGTGGAGCTCCGTGCCACAACCGCTTCGCTCGCCCTCGCCGAGGAGTTCGGCATCGCGCGCGGCTCGCGCACGACGCAGACCGTCGTGCAGGTCGAGCTCGAGCACGAGGGTGTCGTCGGCCGCGGGGAGGCCTCACCGGTCTACTACCGCGGCGAGAGCCCGGAGTCGGCCAGCGAGTTCCTCGCCACGACCGCGCCGCCGCTGGTGGGCGACGATCCCTTCGCCCTTGAGGCGATCGAGGAGCGCCTCGAGGACGTGGACGGCGAGACCGGCGGAAAGGCCGCGCTCGACGCCGCGCTGCACGACTGGATCGGCCGGCGGCTTGGCGTCCCGGTCTGGCGCCTGCTCGGTCTCTCACCAGAGGCCCCGCCCACCTCGTACACGATCGGAATCGACTCGGTCGAGGGCACGCGCGACCGCGCGCGGCGGGCGCGCGACTTCCGCGCCCTGAAGATCAAGGTGGGCGGCGCCGAGGACCTGGCGCGCGTGGTGGCGGTGCGCGAGGAGTCGGACGCGCCGCTTCGCGTGGACGCGAACGAGGGCTGGACGCTCGAGTCCGCGCGCGAGCTGATGCCCGAGCTGATCAGGCTCGGTGTGGAGTTCGTGGAGCAGCCCTTCCCGGCCGACGACGTCGATTCGTTCCTCGCGCTCCGGGAGCTGAGCCCGCGCCT
>DASYMP010000251.1:0-4871 GCA_036009005.1 Thermoleophilaceae bacterium
CGAGCACGTTCGAGAACGTGCCATCGGGCCCGTTCAGCGTGATCGTGATCTTGCCTGTCGCGTCGTCGGTCTCGATGCCGGGGATGTCCGCCTCGGCCTTGCCCTTCTTCACGTAGTCCTCAGCACCCTTGATACCGAGGAAGAACGCCGACCCGCCCGACTCCAGGTTGAGCACGCGCTGAATCGAGTGCTCGAAGTCCGAGGCCTTGACCGGCGTGCCATCCGAGTACTTCAGCCCCTTGCGGAGCGTCATCTCATAGGTCGTCCCGTCCGCGGAGACCTTGGGCATGTCCTGCGCGAGGACCGGGATCAGCTGCGCCCCCTCCTGCCCGTCGGCGCGCTTGTAGCCGACCAATCCGGAGTAGACGGTCGAGAGCGGCTCCCAGCCGTTCACCGTGTAGCTCAGTGCCGGGTCAAGATAGTCCGGCTGAGAGGTCTGCGAGATCGTGATCGATCCGCCTTCCTTACCCCCGCCCCCGCTGCTGCCAGTGCTGCCGCTGCCTCCGTTGTCGTCGCCGCCGCAGGCCGCGATCACCAACATCGACACGCAGGCGACGAGCAGTACGAGCGCACGTCTCCCGAGCATTCCCATTAATCCCTCCAGCTGTCGATTCGGCGGGCAGACGTGCCCGCCGGGCGGCAAGATACCCGCTTGTGCGGCGCTTTCCGCCGCCGGGTGGGCACCACAATCCGCCCTTAACGCGAACTCAGGCGGCCCCGGGAGGAGTGCGCATGAGCTCCTCGCGCATGACCGACAGCGACTTGCGGATCAGGCGCGAGACGTGCATCTGGGAGAGCCCGACGCGCTGTGCGATCTGGGTCTGGGGCAGCCCGTCCTCGAAGCGCATGCGCAGGATCTCGCGCTCGCGATCGGGAAGGCGCTCGAGCGCTGGCTCGAGCGCGGCGCGGTGCTCCGAGCGCTCGAACTCGGCGTCCACGCCGCCGATCGTCTCGAGCGGGTCGAGGTCCTCCTCCCCGCCCGGTCCGGTGGAGAGCGAGACCGTCGAGTAGGCGGACCCGACCTCCATCGCCTCGAGCACCTCCTCCGGCGTGGTCTTCAGATCCTCGGCGATCTCCGCGATGCTCGGCGAGCGGCCCAGGCGCCCGGTGAGCCGCTCGATCGCGCCGGACATCGAGGCGTTCAGCTCCTGCAGCGCGCGCGGCACGCGGATCGCCCAGCCCTTGTCGCGGAAGTGGCGCTTGATCTCGCCGACCACGTTCGGCGTCGCGTAGGTGGCGAGCGACACCTCGCGCTCGAGCTCGAAGCGGTCGATCGCCTTGATGAGGCCGATCGCGCCCACCTGCTCGATGTCCTCGAGCGCCTCGCCGCGCCCGGCGTAGCGGCGTGCGAGCGAGCGGACCAGCGGGAGGTGGCGCTCGATCAGCTCCTCGCGAGCGGTCGTGTCCCCGTCGACGTGGTAGCGGCGCAGCAGCGCACGGTCCTCCTCGCGCGCCTTCTCAGACGCTACCGGCGAGCGGCGCTGCGGGTGGTTCACGTAAAGGCCTTGCGCTTCTCGAGCCGCACGACGATGGCGCCCTCACCCGCCTGCTCGACGCCGAACGAGTCCACCACGGTCTGGAGGATGCGGCGCAGCGTGAGCGTCCCGGGAGGCGCGTCGCCGTCGCGAAGGGCCTCCGCGACCGCGGCCTCCGACAGCGGGCCGACCCGTGTGCGGATGTGCGACTCGCCCACCTCGAAGGAGAGGCAGACGCTGCCCACCTGGCCGGCCTCGGCAAGCAGCCGCTCGACGGCGAGCTGAAGGTCGTCGATCTCCTCGAACGCGAAGTCCACGCGCTCGGCGATCCCGCCGATGATGAGCCGTACGACGGCCTGGAAGTCGCCCGACAGCGGTGCCTCGAGGTCGATCTGCTCTTGCGTAAGTGTCAAGCCGGTTCTCCGATGGTTCCCTCGCCCACGACGCGATCCTGACGCATCAGGCAGGCGAGCTGCCCCGGTGCGACCGCGATGGCCGCATGATCGAGCACGAGCTCGACGGTTCCGTCGTCCTGGACGTGAGCTCGGCACGGTACCTGCTCGGCGTGGTAGCGCAGCCGAACGCTCTCGACGGCGGAGGCGTCGCGGTGAAGGGTGGTGTTCTCGAGCGGGACCCGGCGCGTGGCGAGCTCGTCCCTGGGACCCACCACGACCCGGTTGGTGCGCGCGTCCTTCTCGAGGACGTACAGCGGCTCCGGCGACGCGAGGCCGAGGCCGCGGCGCTGCCCGACGGTGTAGTTGTGCTGCCCCTCGTGGCGGCCGAGCACGGTGCCCTGGCGGTCCACGATCTCCCCCGCCCTGCGCAGGCGCGGCCCGCCGTGGCGCTGGAGGAACTCGCGCCCGCCGAGGCCGGCGACGAAGCACAGGTCCTGGCTCTCGCGCTTGTCGGCCACGGGGAGCCCCGCCTCGCGCGCGAGCGCGCGCACGGCGTCCTTCGTGAGCCCGCCGAGCGGGAAGCTGAGCCGGTCGAGCAGCGCCGGGTCGAGCTTGGCGAGCATGTAGCTCTGGTCCTTGAGCGGGTCGGCGGCCGCGCGGATGAGCGGCCCGTGCTCGTCGCGCGCGACGCGCGCGTAGTGACCGGTTGCGAGCCGCGCCGCGCCGAGCGCGTCGGCCAGCTCGAGCATCGCGTCGAAGCGCACCTCGCCGTTGCAGCGCACGCAGGGGTTGGGGGTGCGGCCCGCGGCGTAGCCGTCGAGGAAGCCGTCGACGACCTCGGCGCGGAAGCGCTCGCGCAGGTCGAGCGTGATGTGAGGGACCCCCATGCGCTGGGCCAGCTCGCGAGCGCCGCGCACGGCCTGCGGAGAGCAGCAGCTCTTGTCGCCGTCCGTGTCGGGGTCGGACCAGAGCTCGAGCGTCACCGCGATCACCTCGTCGCCTGCGTCGAGCGCGAGCTGGGCCGCGGCGGCGGAGTCGACGCCGCCGCTCATGGCGACGAGCGTCCTTCGTCCATTGGGCTCCAGCGTCGCCGCACCGGCCTTCGCGGCTGCGCCGAGCGCCCGGTGCAGCGCGTCCGTCGCGAGCTCGGCCGCGTGGCGCTTCGGCGCGCTCAGCCCGAGCGCGTCCACGACCGCCTGCGTGCTCTGAGCGCAGGCCTCGAGAAACGGCACCCCCTCGATGCGCTCGACGATCCAGCTCGCCGCCGCGGTGGTCGCGCCGCAGCCGTGGGCGTCGAAGCCCGCCCGGATGACGCGATCGCCGTCGACCTCGACCGCTATGCGCACGAGATCGCCACAGGCCGCGCCGCCGGCGGCGCCCGAGTGGGGATGGTTCTTGAGAGCGCCCTGGTTCTTCGGCGCTTCTAGATGTTCGGCGAACGACCGCACGGTGCGAACGGTAACGCCCGGCTTAGCTGGCCCCAGCCTGCCGTTCGTCGGGTCCGGTAGTTGGGCCTGCTGCTAGCAGGTGGGTGTCCTCCGCGGCGGACCACGGCCCTACCGCGAGGGGGACTCCCGTACCGGTGTTATTCGGCTCAACATATGCGGCCGACTCGCGTACAGGCTCGGGCCGACTACGAGGCTAGCGCGGCTCGCGGGCGTCGGCCACCTGCGGTGGCGCGAGCACCTTGACGCCGAGCTCCTTCAGCTGCTTCTCGTCGACCGGCGCGGGCGCGCCCGTGAGCGGGTCGACCCCGCTGGCAGCCTTCGGGAAGGCGATCACGTCGCGGATCGAGGGGGCGCCCGCCAGCAGAGCCGCCAGCCTGTCGATCCCGAACGCGATGCCGCCGTGGGGCGGCGCCCCGTAGGTGAGCGCCTCGAGCAGGAAGCCGAAGCGCTCCTGCGCCTCCTCGGGGCCGATGCCGATCAGGTCGAAGACCTTCTGCTGCATCGCCGGGTCGCTGTTGCGGATCGAGCCACCGCCGATCTCCCAGCCGTCGAAGATCACGTCGTAGGCGCGGGCGCGCCAGCTGCCGGGCTCGCCGCCGAGGTCGCCGGCCGGGCTCGTGAACGGGTGGTGGACCGCGTCCCAGCGGGACTCCTCCTCGCTCCACTCGAAGGCGGGGAAGTCCACGACCCAGAAGATGTCGTGACCCTCGGGCTCGCGCGCGGCGACCTCTGGGCGAAGCGCGCCCAGCACGCGCGCGGCGATGTCGGCGGTGTCGGCCACGATCAGAATCGCGTCGCCCTCGCTCGCCTGGAGCGCGTCGTTCGCACGCGCGATCTCGTCCTCGCTGAGCCGCTTGGCGATCGGCGAGCGCCACCCGTCCGCCTCGACGACCGCCCACGCGAGCCCCTTCGCGCCGAATTGCTTCGCCTTCTCGGTGAGCGCGTCGAACCGGCTTCGAGGGAACTCTCCCGTCGCCCTGATCGCGCGGACGACGGGAGCCTCGCGGAAGATGTTGAGCTCGGAGCCGCGGAACACGTCCGTCACGTCCACGATCTCGACGCCGAGCCGGCGGTCCGGGCGGTCCGAGCCGTAGCGGAGCATCGCGTCGTCGTATGTGATGCGCTCGAGCGGCAGCGAGACCTCCACCCCGCCGGCCGCGAGCACGCGCTGGAGGAGGCGGTCGGTGACCTCGAAGACGTCCTCCTCCTCGACGAACGAGAGCTCCATGTCCAGCTGGGTGAACTCGGGCTGGCGGTCGGCACGGAAGTCCTCGTCGCGGAAGCAGCGGGCGATCTGGAAGTAGCGCTCGAAGCCGCCGATCATCAGGAGCTGCTTGAAGAGCTGCGGCGACTGCGGCAGGGCGTACCAGGAGCCCGCCGAGAGCCGGCTCGGCACGAGGAAGTCACGCGCACCCTCGGGGGTCGAGCGCGTGAGGATCGGCGTCTCGACCTCGAGATAGCCCTCGTCCGAGAGGAAGTCGCGGATCTCCTTCACGACCGTGTGGCGCAGGATCATGTTGTCGCGCATCCGCTCCTTGCGCAGGTCGAGGTAG
>DASYMP010000252.1:0-7172 GCA_036009005.1 Thermoleophilaceae bacterium
GGCGGACGGCCGGCTGCTGTTCAGCGAGCCGCGCGGCTGGACGGCGGTCGTGGGCGCGCGGGAGCAGCCGCTCGACGCGAAGACCGGGCCGGACTACAGGGGCCCGCAGGATCCGCCCGTGATCTGCCCGATGGACGGCCCGGCGCCGCCGCGCTGCGACGACAGCGCCGCCGGCAAGGGCATGGGCGGCCGGCTGCGCTACCGCGTCTCGGTGCCCGCGCGCGGCGCGAAGACGCTCTGGCTCGCCGTGGCCGGCTCCGAGAAGGGCCGCGCCGATGCGCTGGCCCAGCACCGAGCCGCGCTCGCGAACCCGGACGGACAGCTTCGGGCGAAGATCGACAGGCGCGAGCGCGTGGCCGCCTGGAGCCGCGTGAGCCTGCCGGGCGACCGCCTCCTGCAACAGGGGATCGAGTGGTCGAAGCAGAACCTCGCGGACTCGGTCCAGGAGGCTGAGGACCTCCAGGTGCGCTGGACCGACGAGGGCAAGCAGTACCCGCCGCCCGACGGCGTGGTGCCACGGGTCCGCTTCTACGGCGCCGGCTTCCCCGACTATCCGTGGCTGTTCGCGACGGACGGCGAGTTCACGGCCTTCGCGGCGGTGGCCGCGGGCCAGTTCGAGCCGCTCGCCGACCACCTCAAGGCGCTCCGCGACGTGAGCGTGCTCGTGAACCCGGACACGGACAAGGTCGTGCACGAGGTGGTGACCGACGGCAGCGTCTACTTCGGCGCGAACGAGGACGCCGGGAACACCGACGAGACCGCCAAGTTCCCGAGCGCGCTCGCGCTGGCGTGGCGCTGGAGCGGCGACAACGCCCTGCGCGACGAGCTCTATCCGTTCGCGGTGCGCGGGATGCACTGGGTCGTCGAGCAGATGGACGCCGACGGCGATGGCTGGCCCGAGGGCCTCGGCAACGTCGAGCGCGCGGGCATGGGCCAGGAGAAGCTGGACGTGACGACGGCCACGATCCGCGGCCTCTACGACCTCGCCGACCTGGCGGCCGCGAAGGGCGACGCGGGCACGCTCGCCTGGGCGCGCTCGCACGCGCGCGGCATGGAGAGCGCGTTCGAGGCGGCCTGGTGGATGCCCGAGGTGCCCCAGCACGCCGACTCGCTCGAGGACCCGGGCGACGTGAAGGTGCAGCAGCGCCACTGGATCGGCGTGACGCCGATGGAGATCGAGCTCGTGAAGCGCGGGCGCGTGCATCCCGGCCTATCGGTCTTCGGGCACGGCAACGCGGCGCTCGCGCTGCGCGAGAAGCCCTGCTTCGGCAACGACTTCGGCCTCTTCCACACGGGCGAGCCGGGCTGCGACGGCGGGCCGCCCGGCAAGGGCGAGAAGCAGATCTTCTCGCTCAACACCGCGGTGATGGCGGTCGGGGAGGGCAACTACGGGCGGCTCGGACCGGCGCAACAGCGGCGGTTCACCACCGCGAACCGCCGTCTCCAGCTTCCGGATCCGGACGAGCAGCCCGGCGCGATGCCGGAGATCGCGCCGTCGCCCGACTACGGACGCTCGATCGACCGGCCCTTCTACGACCGCGCCATGGTGCTCCAGGCCTGGGGCAACTACGGCACGCTCTGGCCCGTCGTGCACCAGCAGCTCGGCGTGCGGCCCGACCTCGGGCGCCGGCGGCTCGAGCTGACTCCGCAGGTTCCCCAGGGCCAGTCGCGCGTCGGCAGCGAGAACATCCGGCTCGGCGCGGGCGCGGCCGACGTCGCCGCCTCGCACGCGGGCCGCGTCTACCGCACAGGCGTGCGACTGCGCGTTGGCCTCGCGCGCTTCGTGATCGGACACACGCTGCCGCGCGGATCGCGCGTCAGGAGTGCGCGGCTCGACGGCCGCCGCGTGCCGTACCGGACGCGCCTCACCAACCGCGGCCTCGAGGTGCTGGTGCGCGCGCCGGCCTCCGGACGGCACGAGCTCGTCGTGAGAGCCCGCTAGCGGTGGCGCCCGCGTGAGGGCAGCCGTACTGCACGAGCACGGCGAGCCGCCACGGGCCGGCGAGTTCGAGGATCCGGTCGAGGGCGACGGCCACGTGGTGGCGGAGGTCGCGGCCGCGGGCCTGAACCACCTGGACCTGCTGAAGGCCTCCGGCGGGTTCTACACCGGCCCGCCGCCACTGCCCTCGGTGGTGGGCAGCGACGGCGTGGCACGGCTGGCCGACGGGCGGCGCGTCTTCTTCGACACGACGTCGGCGCCCCACGGAGCGCTCGCCGAGCGCACGCTCGTGCACGAGGATCACCTCCTCGACGTGGCCGAGGGCGCCCCCGACGACGTGGCCGCCGCGCTCGGCAACTCGGGACTGGCGGCCTGGACCGCGCTCGAATGGCGGGCGAGGCTCGATCCGGGCGAGACCGTCCTCGTGCTCGGCGCCACCGGGGCGATGGGGAACGTGGCCGTGCAGGCGGCGAAGCAGCTCGGCGCCGGGCGAGTGGTGGCCGCGGCGCGCGCCGGCGAACGGCTCGACCGGATGCGCGAGCGTGGCGCGGACGAGCTCGTCGCGCTCGACGACGCCGATGACCTGGTGACGAGGCTGAAGGACGCGACCGGAGGCGGCGCGGACGTGATCGTGGACCCGCTCTGGGGCGAGCCGGCAATCGCCGCCATGCAGGCCGCGACGCTGAACGCCAGGCACCTCCAGATCGGCCACATGGCCGCCGCGAGCGTGGAGTTGCCCGCGATGACGGTCCGCTCCGTGGTGCTCCAGGTGCTCGGCTTCGTCGTGTTCCGCGTACCGCTCGACGTGAGGCGCGACGCCTACACGCGGCTGACCGAGCTCGCGGCCCGTGGCGAGCTCGAGGTGGACGTGGAGCGCGTGCCGCTCGAGGACGTCCACGACGCGTGGCGGCGCCAGCAGAGCGGCCCGGACGCCAAGCTCGTGGTCGTGCCCGGCGCTCGGCATCATTAGCGCGATGCCGCGTTACCTTGACCGCGCAATCGGGGCGCTTCGCGCTTTCGACGGCAGGGACGGCGTCGTCAGGGCGGCGCGGGCGCTGCGCGGGCGGCTTCCGGGCGACCGCTCCTACGGAGACCCGCTGTCCGTCTCGGGCGACGAGCCGCCGCAGCTGATCGGGCAGCGCCTCGCCACGGCGATGAACGCGCGCCCGAGCGCGGTCCGCGAGATCGGCTTCGGCGCGCTCCAGCTCTGGCAGGCGGCGTCAGAGGCGCAGGGCCGCGGCCGGGGCGACGAGCCGCTCGCGATCCTGTTCGTGGACCTCGTGCGCTTCTCCGACTGGGCGCTCGAGGCGGGCGACGACGCCGCGCTCGAGCTCCTGCGGCAGGTGGGCCGCACCGTCGACCCGCTCGTGACGGAACGAGGCGGGCGGATCGTGAAGAGGCTCGGCGATGGGCTCATGGCCGTCTTCGAGGAGGCCTCGGACGCGGTCGACGCCGCGCTCGACGCGTCCTCCCGCGTCCGTGACGTGAGCGTGGACGGCTACGACGCGCAGCTCCGCGCGGGCGTCCACTTCGGCAAGCCGCGGAAGCTCGGCAGCGACTACTTCGGCGTGGACGTGAACGTGGCTGCGCGGGTTGCCGACGCCGCCGGACCCAGCCAGGTGCTCGTGTCGGAGACGGTGCGGGAGCGGCTGGGCGACGCAGACGTGAGCCTGCGCCGCCACTGGCGCTTCAAGGCTCAGGGCACGCCGAAGGGGATGAAGGTCTTCAGCGCGGAGGTCGAGCCGGGCTAGATGCCCGCCATCGTCACCTGGGTGAGGCGAATGCTGTTGCCGGACGGGTCGCGGAAGCCGGAGTCGATTCCGTACGGGCGCTCCTGGAGCTCATCGGTGAACTCGACGCCGCGGCTCCTCAGCTCGTCGTAGTCGGCGCGCACGTCCTCGGTCGTCAGGAAGACCGTGCCCGCGAAGCCCTTCGACACGAGGTCGCGCACCTGGTCGGCGGTCTCGCCGTCCATCACGGGCGCGCTCGGGATCGCCATCAGCACGATCGAGACGTCCTCCTGCCCGGGCGGCCCCACCGCGAGCCAGCGAAAATTGCCCATCTCAGGAAGCGTCACGTCGGAGCGGACCTCCATGCCGACCTTGTCCGTCCAGAAGGCGAGCGCCTCGTCCTGGTCATGGACCCACAGCTGCGCGTTTGCGATTTTCATCATGCGGCCACGCTAGCCCGCGGCCGCGGCGCTGTCTTCTCGAAACGTGCTGTGTTGCGGGCGGCCGTGGAAGCGCACCACGCACGCGGGCACGAGCGCGTGGCTCGCGGCCGACGGGAACTTGGCGCGGTACGCCGTGGGCGTCATGTCGTAGGTGCGCCTGAAGCTCGTGGTGAACGAGCCCACGCTGCGGAGGCCGACCGAGAAGCAGATGTCGGCCACCGAGTTGTCGGTCACGCGGAGCAGCGCAGCGGCGCGCTCCATACGGCGCGTGAGCAGGTAGCTGTGCGGCGACTCGCCGAACGCCGAGCGGAACTCGCGGCTGAAGTGCGCGCGCGAGAGGCCCGCGGCACGTGCGAGGTCGTCCACGCCGAGCGGCTCGGAGTAGCGCACGTCGGCGAGGTCCTTGGCTCTGAGGAGGTGGCGGGCAGGCGGGACGAACGTCACTTGATGACGGCGATCCTGTCGCCGGTCGCGACCGAGCCGCCCTCGGACACGCCGAGCTCCTCCACGGTGCCCGCGCTCGGCGCGGTGATCTCGTTCTCCATCTTCATGGCCTCGATCACGCAGATGAGCGCGCCCTCGGCCACCTCCGCGCCCTTCTCCACGGCCACCTTGAGCACCGTGCCCTGGAGCGGCGACACGAGCTCCCCGGGCGCGCCCCCGCCACCGCCGCTCTTGCGCTCGCGGCGCGGCGCCTTCTTGGCGGCTGCGCCGGGGCCGGCGCCGTTCGCGGCCGGCGCCTCGCCGATCACCGTGACGTCGAAGCGGCGTCCCGAGACCTCCACGGCGTACTCGCGGGCCACCTTCTCCGCCTCGCCCTCGCCCTCGTCCGCGGCCTTGTCCGGCGCGGGAAACGCGAGCTGCTTCAGCCAGTCCCTGTCCTCCACTAGGTCGCGGCAGGTCTCCGCGTTCGCCCACTGGTCGGTGGCGAGCAGCGTCTTGTGGAACGGGATGAGCGTCTTCAGGCCGCCGATCTCGTACTCGCCGAGCGCGCGCAGCATCCGCTTCGTCGACGCCTTCCGGTCCACGTCCCAGACGATCAGCTTCGCGATCATCGGGTCGTAGAGCGGCAGCACCTCGTAACCCTCCTCGGCGCCTGAGTCCACGCGCACGAACGGCCCGGCGGGCTCGCGGTAGGAGCCGATCCGGCCCGGTGCGGGGGCGAAGTTCTTCGACGCGTCCTCGGCGTTGATGCGGCACTCGATCGCGTGGCCGCGCACCACCACGTCGTCCTGCGAGTAGCCGAGCGGCTCGCCCGCGGCGATCTTGATCTGCTCACGCACGATGTCGATGCCGGTGACCATCTCTGTCACGCAGTGCTCCACCTGCACGCGCGTGTTCATCTCGAGGAAGAAGTACTCGCCGTCCTGGAGGAGGCCCTCGATCGTCCCCGCGGAGCGGTAGCCCACGGCGCGGGCGGCGTCGGTGCCGATCTTCCCGATCTTCTCGCGCAGCTTGGGGTCGACCGCAGGCGCGGGCGACTCCTCGATCAGCTTCTGGTGCCGCCGCTGCACCGAGCAGTCGCGCTCGAACAGGTGGATCACGTTGTCGTGGGCGTCCGCGAGCACCTGCACCTCCACGTGGCGCGGATCGGGCAGATAGCGCTCCACGTAGACGGTCGCGTCCGAGAAGAACTTCTCGCCCTCGCGCGCGGCGCCCTCGAACGCCTTCTCGAGCTCGTCCTCGGACTCGGCCACGCGGAAGCCCTTGCCGCCGCCGCCGCCGGCCGCCTTGATGGCCACCGGGTAGCCGACCGAGTCGGCGATCACCTTGCGGGCGTCCTCGACCGTCTCGACGGGCTCCGTCGTGCCGGGCACGATCGGCACACCGGCCTCGGACATGATCTCGCGCGCCCGCGTCTTCGACCCCATCGCGTCGATCGCGCTCGCGGGCGGTCCGATGAAGACGATGCCCGCCTCCTCGCACGCGCGTGCGAAGGCCGCGTTCTCCGCGAGGAAGCCGTAGCCGGGGTGGACGGCCTGCGCGCCCGACTGCTGCGCCACCTCGAGGATCTTCTCCACAACGAGGTAGCTCTCGGTGGCCGGCCCGGGGCCGAGCAGATACGCCTCGTCGGCGCGCCGGGCGTGCGGCGCGTCTCGATCCGGCTCGGAGTAGACCGCCACGCTCGCGATGCCGAGCTCCTCGAGCGTCCGCATCACGCGAATGGCGATCTCGCCGCGGTTTGCGACCAGAACCTTGTCGAACACGGGCCGGAGGTTATCGGTGCCGCAGGTTCTTCTGACCACAGCAGTAGAACCTGCGGCACCCACCGAGGACGACCCCTCGATGTGGCAGTTTCAGGCGAGCGAGCGGCCCGCGAGCTTCGCGTGAGCGGCCACGTCCGAGGCGAACTGCGCGAAATCCGCCGCGTAGAGCTGCTGGGGGCCGTCGCAGAGCGCCAGCTCCGGGTCCTCGGCCACCTCGACGATGATCCCGTCCGCGCCCACGGCGGCGGCGGCGCGCGAGAGCGGGCCCACCAGGCGCCGGTCGCCCGAGGCGTGCGAGGGGTCCACGATCACGGGCAGGTGGGAGTGGAGCTTCAGCCACGGCACGGCGCCGAGGTCGAGCGTGAAGCGCATCGCGTTGTCGAAGGTGCGGATGCCGCGCTCGCAGAGGATCACGCGCTCGTTCCCCTCCTTCAGGATGTAGTCCGCCGCCTGGAGCAGCTCGTCCAGAGTGGAGGACAGCCCGCGCTTGAGGAGCACCGGCTTGCCGAGCTTGCCGACGACCTCGAGCAGCCCGTAGTTCTGCATGTTGCGCGCGCCGACCTGGATGACGTCGACGGCATCGAAGAACTCGTCGGCGAGCTGGGCCGAGGTCATCTCGCTCACGATGGGCAACCCGGTCTCGTCGCGAGCCTCGCGCAGAATCTCGAGCCCCTCGATGCCAAGTCCCTGAAAGGCAAAGGGCGAGGTCCGCGGCTTGAAGGCACCGCCGCGCAGCATCGACGCACCGGCCGCCGCAACGGCGCGGGCCACGCCCAAAGTCTGCTCGCGTGACTCCACCGTGCAGGGGCCGGCGATCAGCGAGAACGTGTCCGGGGCTCCGATCCGGTGGCCG
>DASYMP010000253.1:0-12510 GCA_036009005.1 Thermoleophilaceae bacterium
GCCACAGCGTCGGTACGACGAGGACGCAGACGAGCAGCGCCACCCCTGCCGTAACGCTGCCGGCCAGCGACGCGCGCGTGGTGACGAAGAAGACGCTCGCCGCGGCGCCCCCCACGACGAGCCCCGCGACGATGGCCAGGAACTGCGTGTAGGGGCTGAAGACGGTTGCCATCTGCGGAAGGGCGAGTCTAGGCGGCAGTGCTCACCGAGCCCCCACTATCTATCTTCCGCCCTGCTCATGCGCCCACTGGTGTTCCTGCTCCTGGCGACTCTGCTGCTCGGATGCGCCTGGGCGCTCCTGGTGCCGCCGTTCCAGGCCCCGGACGAGAACGCCCACGTGGCGTACGTGCAGTCGCTGGCCGAGCGCGGCGAGCTGCCCGGCGGCGGGGGCCAGCCGCAGTCCAGCGAGCAGGTGGCGGGCGCGCTGGCCGCGAACGCCGACCAGACCGCGCAGCTCCCGGACGTGAAGCCCGAGTGGAGCACCCGCGCGCACGGGCGCTGGCTCGAGCGCTCCGGGCGCTTCGACGGCCACGCGCGCTCGGACGGCGGAGGTGCGAACCCCGCCGCGCCGAACCCGCCGCTCTACTACCTCTGGGAGCTCGTGCCATACAAGGTCGCGAGCGGCGGCGACCTGTTCGCGCGCGTGACAGCGATGCGCGTGGCGAGCGTCCCATTCCTGCTCGTCACCGTGCTCGCGACCTGGCTCCTCGCTGGGACCGTGTTCGGCCCCAACCGGCTGCTTCAGCTCGCGGCGGCGTCGATGCCCGCCCTGCTGCCGATGGTCACGTTCGTATCCGCCTCCGTGACGCCCGACGCCGCGCTCTACGCGTTCTGGAGCCTCGCGCTCTGGCTTGGCGCACGCCTCGTCCTCGGGCGGGGCGGCATGCGCGATGTGGCGGCGATCGCCGTGGTGGCCGGCCTTGCGGTGCTCACAAAGGCCACGAGCTTCGCGCTGCTCCCCGCGGTAGTGGTGGCGGTCGGAGTCGCGGCGGTGAGAGCCGGCGGTGGCTGGCGGCGAATCGCGCGGCCGGTCGCGATCGCGGCCGCGGCGCTCGTGGTCGTGTTGGCGCCCTGGTACGTCTACGCGCACGTGAACGAGCGACCCGCGAGCGGCCAGCTCGCCGGCGCGGCGGCCAGCTCGAGCGTGGACGTGCGCGAGTTCGGCTCGTACGTCTGGCAGTTCTACCTCCCGCGCCTCCCCTTCGAGGCGCGCAACGGCGCTCTCGGCAAGTATCCGCAGGCCTACGAGACCTGGTTCAAGCAGGGAACGGCCGCCTTCGGCTGGCTCGAGACGCGCTGGCCGGACTGGCTCTACAAGGTCCTGTTCGTGCTGGCGCTGGCGATCGCCGCGGGCGCGGTCGTGACGCTCGTGAGGCAGCGCAGCAGCGTCGACCCGATGCTGCTCCTGTTCTTCGCGACCGCGGCGGTGGTGCTCGTGGCGGGGCTCCACTGGAACGAGTACAGGCTGATCCAGGCGGGCGGAGCGTTGTCCAACCAGGGCCGTTATCTGTTTCCGCTGATCTCGCTGGTGGGCCTCGCCGCCGCGGCCGCGGTGCGAGCGCTGCCGGCGCGGTGGCGAGTGCCGTTGGTCGGGGCCGGGCTCGGCGGACTCGCGCTCATGCAGATCTTCGCCCTCGTGCTCGTGGCGCAGCGGTTCTATGCGTAGGGCGGCGCTCTCGATGCTGGTGGTGCTCGCGGCCGGGATCGCCGTGCTGATCCTGCTCGGCTCGCAGCGCGACCGCGACGTGGCGTTCTCGCTCGGCGTGGTGCCGAGCGCGCCGATCGGGCTGAAGCCCGGCGCCGAGCTCTGCCAGGGCGTGGTGAGCGCGGTCGACGACTTCGAGGCCGTGCGCCTCCAGGTCGGGACGTTCAAGCGCACCGGCTCCTCCTTCCGCCTCGCCCTGCGAGCGCCGGACGGCACGCGCCTCGCGGATCGCCGCGTGAGCGGCGGTTACGCGGACAACGCACGGCTCACCGTCCCCGTCGGCGCGATCGGCGAGGGCACGCGCTTCGAGCTGTGCGTGACCGACACCGGGCGGCGAGCGATCGCGCCCTACGGCGGCGCGGCGCTCGCCAGCCGATCGACCGAGGCGACGCTGAACGGACGGCCGCTCCCCCAGGACATGAGCGCCGACTTCATGCGTGCGAAGCCGGCCTCGCTGCTGTCGCTCGCGCCGGAGATGGCGGAGCGGGCGTCGCTCTTCCACGGCAAGTGGGTCGGCGCGTGGACGATCTGGCTGCTCGCGTTCTGCGTCCTCGCGGTGGTGCCCGCCCTGCTTCTCCTGGCGCTGCGGGCAAGCCAGCCGTGAAGGTGCTGCACGTGACGCCGGAGCTGCCCCGCTGGCCGGGCGGCAGCGGTGGCGCCACGCGGCAGTTCCACCTGCTGAGGCGGCTCGCGGAGCTCGGCCACGAGGTGATCGTGGTGGCGCCCGCCACGGAGGCCGAGCGCGAGGACCGCTCGCTCGAGAGAGCCGGGATCCGCGCGCTCCTCTACGAGCGCCCGCCGTCGCGCGTGGCGGAGACGCTCGGAACGCTGGCGCGGCGGCCGTCGCTCGTGCCCGCCGCGGCACGGCTGCCCGTGCTCGCCTGGCAGGTCCGCGTCTTCTGGCAGCACCTGCGTCCGCTCGCGCTCGCCGCGCTTCGCGACGAGCGCCCGGACGTCGTGCTCGTGGAGCACGACTACGCGGCCTCGTGGGCAGCCGACCTCCCGGCCGACATCCCAAAGGCCGTGACGCTCGAGAACCTGAGCTGGCGCTACTACGAGACGCGCGCACGGGCCGCGAGCCCGGCACGCGGAGCGCTCCTGCGGGCGGAGGCGTGGCGCTTCGCGCGCCACGACCGCCGCCAGCTCACCCGCTTTCGCCTCGCGATCGCGATGTCCGACGAGGATGCGCGATGCGTGCCCGAGGTCGCGGACATCCCGGTCACGGTGGTCGCGAACGGCGTGGACACGAGCGCCCTAGCGGCGCTGCCCGACAGCGACGCTCGCGCATGCGTTCTGTTCACGGGCACGCTGGCGTACCCGCCGAACGCGGAGGGCATCGTCTGGTTCGTGGAGCGCGCCTGGCCGGCGGTGCGCGCCCAGCACCCCGATGCGCGGCTGCGGATCGTGGGCCGCGACGCGCCGCGTGCCGTGCGCGCGCTCTCGGAGCGGCCCGGCGTGGAGGTCGTGGGCTTCGTGCCCGACCTGCGCCCGTACTTCGAGGAGGCCACCGTCGCGATCGTGCCGGTGCGCTCCGGCGGCGGCACGCGCCTCAAGGCGCTCGAGGCGATGTCCTCCGGGCGCGCGCTCGTCTCGACGCGCCTCGGCGTCGAGGGAATCGCGGTCGAGCCGGGCCGGCACGTGCTCGTCGAGGACGATCCCGAGGCGTTCGGAGCTGCGGTGGCGCTGCTGCTCGGAGATCGCACGCGCCGCGCCGAGTTGGCCGCGGCGGCGAGGCGGCTCGTCGAGGAGCGCTACGACTGGCGCGTCCTGGGCGAGCAGCTGGCGAGCGCGCTCGAACGGCTGAGCGGCCGCTCAGAGCCTGGGCCAGTCGCGCACCCCGGCGAGATTTAGGGGCGCGCGCCCGGCCCGGTAGGCGGCGCTTCTCAGGACGTGCGCCGGACGCCGTGCCCTCGGAGCCGGCGGGGGCGGTGCCTCCGCTTTCAGCATCGCCACCAGCGGACGCGCGACCTCGGACCAGGCGAGCTCCTCGGCGGCACGGTCGAGGCCCGCCCGGTAGGCCTCGCGTCCCCGGTCGAGCACGCGCGCGAGCGCGTCCGCGGTGCCCTCCACGTCCTCGGCCCGCACGACCTCGCCGAGGCCCTGTCGCGCGACTCGCTCGGCCAGCTCGTCGCCCGCCGTGCACACCACGGGCAGGCGTGCCCAGAAGCAGTCGAGCAGCCGCGTGCGGAAGGCAAAGCGCGTCTCGACGTGATCGCCGTGCGTGGACAGTGCACAGCTCGCGTCGACGAGCCACGCTCCCCGTTCCTCGTAGGGAACCCAGCTGTCGTTGAAGAACACGGAGCGGCCGAGCACGCCGAGCTCGCGGGCCAGGTCACGAGCGCGCTCCGCCGTGCGCTGGGCCGGAAGCTGCGGCGCCGCCCCCATGAACACGAGGCGCAGCCGCGGGCGGCGCTCGGCCGCCAGCGCCACGGCCCTGATCGCCGTGAACGGATCGAGCCAGGGCCACAGCCCGCCGTTCCAGACGACCAGTTCGTCGCCGCGCTCGATGCCCGCCAGCGACCACGGGCCACCCGTGGCGGCGGAGGCGCCCGGCGGTGTCTCCGGCACGCCGAACGGCACGACGTCGATCAGGTTGCGAAGCGACGGATCCGCGTCGAAGCGATCAGGGCCGACCAGGCGCTCGGCGAGCATCGCGCCGAGCCACAGGTCGCGCTGCTTCTCGGTCGCGCAGATGAACTGGTGGCCCTCGCGCAGGGCATCCACGAGCCGGTCCGTGGCGTACTCGGTGAGCGCCCGTCGCAGCGAGGGCCGAGCGCCCGGAAACCCGCGTGCGATCTCGAGCGTCTGCGGCACGTACAGGTCGAATACGAGCCGCGCGCGCGAGCGGCTCAGCCGGCGGGTCACGAGCGGCCAGGCCGGCAGCGACACCACCGCGTCCGCGTCACGGAGCGGCTGCGCGAGCTCGCGCGGGTCGTGCGGGCGGTAGCCCACGCACGGGAGGTCGGCCACGCGGGGCGGGCACTCGCCCACGCCCGCCAGCGTCACGTCGAAGCTGCGCGCGAGCTGCCGAGCGAGCTCGAGCGCCCGGATGCTCGTGCCGCCCACGTCCTCGCCCAGGCGGTCCTGGGCGATCACCAACACGCGCCGGATGGTCACCGTGGCCGGCGGCCTCGGAGCACGTACTGTCCGGCGAGGAAGGGCGCCAGCGGCGTGCGCGCGAGCTGGCGGGCAACCCGGAGCTGCCACCCGTCGAACCAGTAGCGCGGCTCCACGACCTCGACCTCCAGGCCGGCACCCTCGAACAGCGCGCGCGCGTCGCGCAGCGTGAACCAGCGCAGATGCGTGGCGTCGAACAGACCCGCGGGGTCGCGCGGCCACGTCCCGCGCCGCAGCAGCGTCCAGAATGTGAGCGCGTACTGCACGTTGGGGAGGCTCACGACCGCGACCCCGCCTGGGTTCAGCAGGGCGGCCGCGCGCTCGAGCGCCGTCCACGGATCGACGAGGTGCTCGAGCACGTCCGCCGCCACGACGCAGTCGAAGCGGCCGAGCTCCTCCGGCTCCTCGAGCGTCTCCGCCACGTCGGCGCAGATCACGTCGTCGAGCCGGGTGGCGGCGTCCGCCGCGTAGTCCGGAGACAGCTCGATCCCGACGACCTCCGCTCCCTGACGAGCCTTGAGCGCGGCGCCGAGGACGCCGGACGCGCAGCCGAGGTCGAGAACGCGGCTGGCCGACCGCGGGACGAGCGCCTGGACCTCGGGCCGCTCCGTCTCGTAACCGAGCCGCCGGAGTTCGCGTAACTCGATGGCCATCGATTCGCAGCATGGCAGAGGACCCCCGCTACGGTGTCGCTCGCAATGCGCATCGCTCTCGTCCGAGGCCACAGCCTGAACCCGTGGGAGCTTGCGAACTTCGAGCCGCTCGACGGGGTGACGGCGTTCGCGTCTCGCGCACCGCTGCCGCCGCTCGACGCGACGCGCATCCCGGTGCACCGGCTCCCCTCCCCGGCCGACCTGCTTGCGCCGCTGCCCGCCATCGCGCGCGGAGGCGTCATGCGCTTCTCCGGGAGCGCCGACTACCTCGTGGGGCTCGAGCGCGCCCTGCGCGGCTACGACATCGCTCACGTGGCCGAGCTGGCGAACCCGTACTCGCTCCAGGCGATACGGGCGCGGCGCGCGGGCCGCTGCGAGCGCGTGGTGGCGACCGTCTGGGAGAACATCCCGCTGCCGAACCCCGAGAACGCCGTGATCCGCCGCCGCGCGCGAGCCGTGGCCGGCGGCGTCGACGCGTGCATCGCGATCACCGAGGACGCGCGGCTCCATCTCGAGCTGGCGGGCGTGCCGCCCGACCGCATCGAGGTGATCCCAATGGGAATCGACCTGGACCGGTTCGTGCCGTCCGAGCGCGCCGAGCGCGGGGGCCCGTTGCGAGTCCTGAGCGTGTGTCGGCTGGTGGCCGAGAAGGGGGTCGAGGACCTCGTCGTCGCGGCGCGGCTGCTGCGCGACCGGGGAGTCGAAGCCGAGATCACGCTCGTCGGCGCCGGGCCGCTCGAGCCGCGGCTTCGGGCGCTCGCCGAGGAGCTGGGCGTGGCGAGCCGGGTGCGGCTCGAGGGCTCCGTGCCCTACGGGCGGATCCCGGCCCTGCTCGCGGGCACCGACGTGTTCGTGCTCGCCAGCGCGCCGCGCACCACGTGGCGGGAGCAGTTCGGCTTCGCGGTGGTCGAGGCGATGGCCGCCGGGCTGCCGGTTGTGGCCGGGAACTCCGGCTCGCTGGACGAGGTCGTGGGCGATCCCTCGGCACTGGTGAAGCCGCACGACGCCGGTGAGCTAGCGGCCCACCTGGAGGAGCTCTCCGGCAACCCGGAGCTGCGCCGCGAGCGCGGCGCGAGGAACCGTGCCCGGGCGGAGGAGCGCTACGACAGGACCGTCGCGGCCCGCCGCATGGGCGAGCTGTACGAGCGCGTCCTCTCGACTCTCGCGCGCGCCTAGACCGGCGGCGCCACCGCTTCCCTCGACAGGAGAGTGCGCGCGTAGCCGAGCCACCCGCGGGCCCGCGGGACGCTCACGAGCAGCGTAAGCGCGGTCCCGGCGACGCCGGCCACGGCCGGGGCGAGCGTTCCGGCCGAGGTGAGCTCCGCGCACACGGTCACGACGCCCAGCACGACGACGAGGTGGACGAGCGCCGAGCGTCCGTGCGCACTGCCCCACAGGAAAGACCCGGCCGCGAGCAGCACCACGACCGTCTCGGTGATCCAGGTGACGCGCGCCGCGCCATCGGCGCCCTGCTCCAGGGTGAGCGCGAATCCGAGCACCACGCTGATCGCCAGGCCCACCAGGTTGAAGGCCAGGTAGCGGCCGGCTCGGCGTGCGGCCACGTGCGCGTAGCCCATGTAGCAGTTGGCGAACAGCGCGGCACACGCGGGGGCGAGCAGCGTCAGCGGCTGCACCGCCCCCTCCAGCCCGTCGCCGCCGATCAGGAGGACGAGCGGCCGCGCGAGCGCGATCAGCGCAAGCGCGCCCAGCGTGCCGATGAACGTGACCAGGGAGAGCATGTCGCCGACGAGCGCGGGCCGGGCGCCGCTCTCCCCGACCCCGCGCTCCACGAGCATCGGCAGCAGCGTGGCGGCCAGGATCACGGCGACGACGATCGCCTGCTCGATGAAGAGGAACGCGAACGTGAAGTCGGCGACCTCGGCGCCGTTCTTGGCCTCGTTCACGAACACGACGCCGATGCGCGTGTAGAGCGACACGAGGAGCACGGCTCCGGCGAGTGGCGCCGCCTCGCGCAGGACGGCGCGCACCAGCGCGCGGTCGGCGAGGCGGCCGCGGCTCGAGGCACGCGGAACGGTCTCGAGCTCGCGCCACATCAGCGTGGCCAGCACGGCCGAGGGCAGCAGCACTCCGACGCCGGCAAGCACGGCGGGCGGGGCTCCGAGAGCCGCGACTGGCACCAGGAGGGCGAGTCCCCCGGCGATCGTGATCGCCTCGAGGCCGGTCTGCACATGGAGGCGGTGCTCCGCCTGCATCCAGGTTCCGGCGTTCAGCACGACGGCGCGCGGGAAGAGCTGAGCCGCGAGCACGATCGCCAGCACCACTACCCCGCTTCCGCGCAGCGCGAGCCCGAGCGCGACCACCGCGACGAACGCGGCGGCGGACAGCATGAGGCGCACGCCCAGGAGCGACTCCGGCGAGGGTGCCTCCGACTCGCCCTGCGCCAACCTCCTCACGACGACGGGCGCCAGGCCCGGGTCGAGCAGGAACGCGACCATCGCGGTGAGCATCAGGACCGTGCCCCAGTCGGCGAAACCGTCCTTGCCGATCGTGCGGGCGATGATCGCGGTGGCCGCAACCGTGAAGACGAGCGTGGAGACCCGCGCCACGACCTGACTTGCGGCGGTCACGGCGGCGGTGCGCGCCGTGAGCGAGCGGCGGGCGCGTGGCCGGCGGGGATTACCCTGCTCGCGCATGGCGGGCACGGTGACAGAAGAGGCGGGCCGCTCGCGCGCGACGACCCCGCTGCACGTGGGCGTCAGCCTGCTCACGCTCTTCCCCGGGCGCGTGGGCGGCACCGAGACCGCGGTGCGCGAGCTGCTCGCGCAGTTCGCGTCCGGGAACGGGCCCGAGCGCGTGACCGTGCTGGCCAACCGCCACGTGGCGCGCGAATACGAGCCGCTCGCGCGCGGGCCCGTCGGGCTTCACCACGTGAGCTCGTACCGCCCCGGCGACTCGATCCCCACGCGCGCGCTCGCGATGGCGGGCGCGCGGCTCGCGCCCGGGATCGCGGGCCGCGACGTGCCAGCGGGGCTGGACGTCATGCACTACGCGGTGACGGTCCCGATCCCGCGCTTCCGCGGACCCACCGTCGTGACCATCTTCGACGTGCAGCACCTCGACATGCCCGAGTTCTTCTCGCGCGGGGAGCGGCTGTTCCGGCGCTGGGCGTACGAGGGAGCGGCCCGGCGTGCGACGCTCGTGGTCACCGGCAGCGAGTACTCGAAGGCGCGTCTCGTCGAGTCCGCAGGCGTCGAGCGGGAGCGCGTGGAGGTGGTGCCGCTCGGGATCGACCGGCGCCGCTTCGACCCGGCGCCGGGCGCCCGCGACGAGGAGCTGCTGCGCGGCCTCGACCTGCCGAGCCGCTTCGTGATCTACCCGGCCAACCTGTGGCCGCACAAGAACCACCTCCGGCTGGTCGAGGCGCTGGCGCTCGCGGAGGACAGCGGAACCGCGCTCGTGCTCACCGGCCAGGACTACGGCCGGCTCGGAGCGCTGATGGCTCACGCCACGCGCCTCGGCGTGAGCGAGCGAGTCAGGCACCTCGGCTACGTGGAGCGCGACGCGGTGCCGGCGCTCTACCGGAACGCGCTCGGCATGGTGTTCCCGAGTCTGTACGAGGGCTTCGGCTCGCCGCCGCTCGAGGCGATGGCGTGCGGGTGCCCGGTCGCGGCCTCCGGGCGCGGCTCGCTCGGCGAGGTCTGCGGCGACGCCGCGCTCGCGTTCGATCCCGAGTCGCCGGCGGAGATCGCGGGCGCGATCGACCGCCTGGCGACCGATCCGGCCCTTCGCGCTACCCTGAGCGATGCGGGAATCAAGCGATCGCGGAGCTTCGACTGGGCCATCGCCGCATCCCGCCACACGGAGATTTATCAGCGCGCAACCGCGACTTTTTGACATCTCCTGCGCTTACTGAACCATGGCGATCACTCGAAATGGACGCAGTTACCTGGCCGTCGTCCCGGCCTACAACGAGGCTGCCACGATCGCCGATGTGGTTCGCTCGCTGCGCGAGCACGCGCCGGGCTTCGACGTGCTCGTCGTGGACGACGGATCGACCGACCGCACGCCCGAGGTGGCGCGCCGGTCCGGCGCGACGACGCTCACGCTGCCGTTCAACCTCGGCATAGGCGGCGCCGTCCAGGCCGGCTTCAAGTACGCGCTCGAGCACGGCTACTCGTACATGGTCCAGGTGGACGGCGACGGCCAGCACCGCCCCGACCAGATCGAGAAGCTGCTCGAGCCGATGCAGGAGGACCCCACCCTCGACATCGTCTGCGGCTCGCGCTTCCTGACGAAATCCGGGTACCCGGCTCCGATCAGCCGCCGCACCGGCATCCACATCTTCGCGTTCATCCTGTCGCGCATCGTCGGGCAGCGCGTGAGCGACCCGACCTCCGGCTTCCGGCTCTACAACCGGCGCGGCATCGCGCTGTTCGCGCGCGACTACCCGCACGACTACCCCGAGGTCGAGGCGGTGCTGATGCTGCACTTCCACCGCCTGCGCATGCGCGAGGTGCCGGTGGAGATGATGCAGCGCGGCGGCGGCGTCTCCTCGATCAGCTCGGGCAAGTCGGTCTACTACATGATCAAGGTGCTGCTGGCGATCTTCGTGGGGCTCGCTCGGCGCCGACCCGTTGTCGAGCCCGGCGACGAGGCGCCCGTGACCGCGGCGAGCGGAATCTGACCATGGACGTGCGCATCCAGATAGTCGCGATCTTCGCCACCGTCGTGCTGCTGGTGGTGATCCTCGAGCTCGTGCGCCAGCGCCGGCTGCTCGAGCGCTACGCGCTGCTGTGGCTGTTCAGCTCGCTGGTTCTCTTCGGTCTCGCGGTCTGGAACGACGCGCTCTCGACCGTGTCCAGGGCGATCGGGATCGCCACGCCCTCGAACGCGCTCTTCCTGATCGCGTTCGGGTTCGTGCTCGTGCTCCTGCTCCACTTCTCGATCGCCGTGTCGCGGCTGTCCGACCAGACGAAGGTGCTGGCCCAGAAGCTGGCGATCCTCGAGGACCGCGCGGTGCACAGGACGAGCGACTCCGACGAAGAGCCGGAGCTCGAGTACGCGGCGCGCGAGCGCGCGTCGCGCGAATGAAGCTTGCCGTCGTAGTCGTCACCTACGAGAGCGGCGCGCACATCGCGGAGACGCTGCGAGCCGTCTCGGACCAGCTGGGCGAGGGCGACGAGCTCGTCGTGGTGGACAACGCGTCGACCGACGACACTGCGGCGATCGCGCGCGCTGCGGCGCCGACGGCGACCGTGCTGGAGCAGCAGCGCAACCTCGGCTTCGCGGGCGGCTGCAACGAGGGCGTGGCCGCGAGCTCGGCGCCGCTCGTCCTCCTGCTGAACCCCGACGCGCTCCCCGAGCCCGGCTGCATCGACGCTCTCCGCGGCGCGGCAGGCGAGCACCCCGACTGGGGCGCGTGGCAGGCGCTCGTGACGATGGACGGCGGCACCGCGATCAACACGAGCGGCGGCGTGACGCACTTCCTCGGCATGGGCTGGGCGGGTCAGTGCGGTGAGCCCGTCGAGTCCGCCCCCGCCGCGCCCGCCGAGGTGTCGTTCGCGTCCGGAGCGGCACTGTGCGTGCGGCGCGACGCCTGGGAGGCGGTCGGCGGCTTCGACGAGCGCTACTTCATGTACGGCGAGGACCTCGACCTCAGCCTGCGCCTGTGGCTGTCGGGCTACGGCGTGGGGATCGTCCCGGCGGCGCGCGTGCAGCACGACTACGAGTTCGGCAAGGGCGAGCAGAAGTGGTTCCTGCTCGAACGCAACCGCTGGTGGACGATCCTGGCCGACTACCCCGCGCCGCTCCTCTGGCTGATGATGCCCGCGCTGCTGCTCGCCGAGGTCGCGATCCTGATCATGGCCGCGCGCGGCGGCTGGCTGAGAGCAAAGCTGAGGGCGCAGCGCGCCGTGATCCGTCAGCTGCCCCGCATGCTCGCCAGGCGACGCGAGGTGCAGGCGCGCAGCCGCGTCGGGGCGCGCGAGCTGGCCGAGCGGCTGTCCGGCAGCCTCGACAGTCCCTATCTCGGCGGCGGAGCGGCGGCGCATCGCCTGCCGGCCCAGCTCCAGCGCGCCTACTGGAAGGCCGTCGTGAGGTTGCTCGACTAGCCTCCCGCGGCATGACGCAAGCGAAGCGCGCACTCATCACCGGCATCACGGGGCAGGACGGCTCCTACCTGGCCGAGCTCCTCCTCGAGAAGGGCTACGAGGTGCACGGCATGGTGCGGCGCTCCTCCACGGAGACCTTCCAGCGCCTCGAGGGCATCCGCGACGACATCACGCTCCACACCGGCGACCTGCTCGACCAGCGCTCGCTGGTGGACGTGATGCGCGCGTGCGAGCCCGAGGAGATCTACAACCTGGCCGCGATGTCGTTCGTCGCGGCGTCGTGGTCGCAGCCGGTGCTCACCGCCGAGTTCACGGCCACGGGCGTGACGCGCATGCTCGAGGCGATGCGCGAGGTGGCACCAGAGTCGCGCTTCTACCAGGCCTCGTCGTCGGAGATGTTCGGCAAGGTGCTCGAGGTGCCGCAGCGCGAGTCCACGCCGTTCTACCCGCGCTCCCCGTACGGCGTGGCGAAGTGCTACGGCCACTTCATCACGGTCAACTACCGCGAGTCGTACGACCTCTTCGCGGCGTCCGGGATCCTCTTCAACCACGAGAGCGAGCGCCGCGGGCTCGAGTTCGTGACGCGCAAGGTGACCCACGCGGCGGCCGCCATCAAGCTCGGCCGCCAGCAGGAGCTGACGCTCGGCAACCTCGACGCGGAGCGCGACTGGGGCTATGCGAAGGACTACGTCGAGGCGATGTGGCTGATGCTCCAGCACGACGAGCCGGACGACTTCGTGATCGCCACCGGCGAGGCGCACAGCGTGCGCGAGCTCGTGGACGTGGCCTTCGATCAGGTGGGCCTCGACCCGAGCGAGTACGTGCGCACCGATCCGCGCTTCCTGCGGCCGGCCGAGGTGGAGCATCTCGTCGGCGATCCGGGCAAGGCGCGCGAGAAGCTCGGCTGGGAGCCCAAGACGACCTTCGAAGAGCTGATCCGCCTGATGGTGCGTTCAGACCTCGA
>DASYMP010000254.1:0-3309 GCA_036009005.1 Thermoleophilaceae bacterium
TCGATCACCGGCTTCAACGCGATCGAGGAGTCCGACATGATCGCGATGCCGGACCCCTCGACGTTCAAGGTCCTGCCCTGGCGGCCCGAGGACAAGGGCGTGGCGCGCATGTTCTGCGACGTCGTCACCCCGGCCCGCGAGCCCTACGAGGGCGACCCGCGCCAGGTGCTCCGCCGCACGCTCGAGCGCGCCGAGGCCATGGGCTTCACGAACTTCAACGTGGGCCCCGAGCTCGAGTTCTTCTACTTCCGCAACGCGCGACCGGAGAGCGGGATTCCCGAGGTGCTCGACGAGGGCGGCTACTTCGACCTGACGACGCTCGACGCCGGTTCGGACGTGCGCCGTGAGACCGTGCTCGCGCTCGAGCAGCTCGGCATCCACGTGGAGTACACCCACCACGAGGTGGGCCCCTCACAGCACGAGATCGACATGCGCTACGCCGACGCGCTGAAGATGGCGGACGACTGCATGACCTACCGCATCACGGTCAAGGAGTACGCCATGAAGTACGGCTGGCACGCGACCTTCATGCCGAAGCCGCTGTTCGGCGAGAACGGCTCGGGGATGCACACCCACCAGTCGCTCTTCCGCGGGAGCTCGAACGCGTTCTACGACGCGAACGACCAGTACTACCTCTCCGACACCGGCAAGGCCTTCATCGCCGGCCAGCTGAAGCACGCGCGCGAGATCTGCTCGGTGTTCGCGCAGTGGGTCAACTCGTACAAGCGGCTCGTGCCGGGCTACGAGGCGCCGGTGTACTGCGCGTGGTCGCGCCGCAATCGCTCGGCGCTCGTGCGGGTGCCGCTCTACCACCCCGGCAAGGAGCAGGCGACGCGTATGGAGCTGCGCTGCCCGGACCCGGCGTGCAACCCGTACCTGACCTTCGCGATCCTGCTGGCCGCCGGCCTCGAGGGCATCGAGAAGGGCTACGAGCTGCCCGAGCCGATGGAGAAGAACCTGTACCACATCAGTCCGGAGGAGCGGCGCCGGCTCGGCATCGAGCAGCTGCCCGAGACGCTTGGCGAGGCGATCGAGCTGACCGCCGAGTCAGAGCTCGTCCTGCGGACCTTCGGCGAGCACATCTTCAACCGCTACGTGGAGATCAAGCGACAGGAGTGGGAGGACTACCGCGTCCAGGTCACTCAGTGGGAGCTGGACCGCTACCTGTCGATCCTCTGAGGTAGCGGCGTGCGCGTGAGCCGGCGGCTCGTCGTCGCCGGGTTCGCGCTGGCCGGCCTCGCGCTGGTGCTCGGGCCGTTCGCGGCGCTGCCGGCGGCCGTGGTGGGTTGCGTGGTGGTCGCGCGCGGGCGCGGCGGCCTGGGGGCCGCGATCATCGTCACAGCGGTGGTGATGTGGGCCGCGTTCGCGTTCGTCGTCCTCGTGGTGCTCGAGGCGCGCGCATTCAGGATCCCGTCGGAGGCGATGGAGCCCACGCTCCAGCTGGGCGACCGGTTCGTCACCACCGGCACGTCGAGCCCGCAGCGCGGCGACATCGCGACGTTCAATCCTCCGGCCGGCGCGCTGACGGACAGCTGCGGCGCCCGCCACCCGGCCGACTCGGCCTGCCCGCGCCCGCGCGGCGGGCCGGTGGAGCTGACGTTCGTGAAGCGGGTGGTCGCGGTGGGCGGGGACCGGGTCAGCATGTCCGGCGGCGCGGTGCGCGTGAACGGGCGGCTTCAGGGCCCGCCGGTCGACGCCGCCAAGCGCGACTGCCCGAGCTGCGAGCTCCCGAGGGAGATCACGATCCCGGCGGGCCACTACTTCATGCTCGGGGACAACAGGGCGCTGAGCTCCGACAGCCGCGAGTGGGGGCCGGTGCGGGGCGACTGGATCATCGGAGTCGCGCGGTTCCGCTACTGGCCGCCTGGCCGCGCCGGCGGCCTCTAGCGAGCGTGCAGCGCCTCGGCCACCATGCGCCGCGCCGCCACGAGCGAGGCGCGCTCGAGTCGCGGCGCGCGGTCGCAGGCCAGGTGCCGGCAGGGCTCGCCGCCCGCGCCCACGCCGAGCTTGGCGCCGGGCAGGCCGGTCAGCTCGAACTCGCGGTGGTCCGAGTTGCCGGTGCTCTCGTCGCGCACCCAGCTCACCTCGGTGCCCGCGCGCGCCGCCGCGGCGAGCAGCGCATTCTCGACCCGCGAGCGCGGCGCCCCGACGGGCGAGCGCAGCCAGAACGGGTAGTCGCGGCCCACCTCGTCGAGCGAGAGCGCCCAGCGGAGCCGCCTGCGCGCGCCGTGCGCGCGGGCGCGGCCCGCGAGCGCCCGGGCGCCCAGGTGGTCCGGCGAGCCGGTGTAGCCGCGCTCCTCCGCGCCGGTGGCCACGACCCATACGTCGCACCACGGCCGGATCAGGCGAAGCCGGCGCGCGAGCGCCACCACGACGCCCACGCCCGACGCGTTGTCGTTCGCGCCCGGCGCGCCCGGCATCGAGTCGGTGTGCGCCATCACGATCCGCAGGCAGCTGCGCGGCGTGTCGTAGACGCCGATCACGTTGCGCGAGCGGCCGTGGCCCGGCACGCGGAACTCCTGGACGCCCACCCTCAGCCCGGCGTCGCGGAAGGCATGGCGGACCAGCCGGTGCGCGCGCGCCTCGCGCGCACTGGCCGCCGGCCGGGGACCCCACCTTGCGATCAGCGTGGCGATCTCGTACGCGTCGCCGGCGACCGGGACGGGCGGGTCATCGGCGCTGCCACGGGAGGCGCCGCCCAGCACCAGCGCCACCGCCATCGTCGCCGCGGCGGCGATCGCGGCCGCCCTCACGCCAGGAGCTCCTCCAGCTCACGCGGCTCGGTCACGGGCGCCCTGCAGGCGAACTGCTCGCAGACGTAGGCCGTCGGTCGGCCGTCGACCGGGGCGCGCCCCTCGAGCAGCGGCACCCCGTCCGGCTCGCCGCCGGCGAGCACGAGGTGTGGCCGGAACGCGTCGCGCACCACTCGCTCGAGCGGGCGCAGCTCCGGGCCCACGAGCGCCACCTCCCTGACCTGCGCGAGCCGGAAGTCGAGCGCCTGGAGCAGGTGGCCGAAGGCCTGCGGATGCTTCGGCGCCAGCTCGTGAAGCAGCCGTAGCACCGACTCCGCGCGCGCGCCGTACTCGTGCTCGCCGGTGAGCGCGGCGAGGCGCAGCAGCCCGTAGGCCGCGCTCGAGTTGCCGGCCGGGATCGGGTGATCCTCGAGGTCCTTGCGGCGCGCCAGCAGCCGCTCGTGGTCGGACGAGGTCTCGAAGAAGCCGCCGTGCTCGGCGTCGGCGAAGCGCTCGGTCATCGCGTCGGCGATCTCGCGGGCGGCAACGAACCAGCGCGGCTCGAAGGTCGACTCGT
>DASYMP010000255.1:0-4195 GCA_036009005.1 Thermoleophilaceae bacterium
GATCGTGTCCCGCGAGGGCAGGCGCACGTAGAGCTCCCAGCGCGATCTGGCGGTCACGCCGCTCTGGGAGACCGCGGGCACGCCGCGCGTGCCGCCCCAGAGCCTGAAGTGGTCGCGGTAGGCGCGCTGCCAGCGCTGCGCCGGGCTGCCCTGGGGGTGCAGCACGACGGCTCGATAGGGGCGCGCGGTCGCGATCGCGCGCACCGCTTCGGCGATCGTGCGGCCCTGGAGCGCGCGGTGTGAGTTCTCGGGCTCGCCCAGGTCGACGCCTCCCACGACGAGGTTGCCGCGCAGCCGCATCCGTGTCGTGAAGAACGGGTACCAGGTGCCGTTGTGGCGCACGACCGGCGCGAGGTAGCGCCTGCCCAGCTCCATGCGCGTGTCGCGGCAGCCCTTCCACGGCTTTCGGTGCTTCAGCGTTCCCGTCCAGCCGAGGTCACCGAACGTGAAGCTGCGCGGCGGCTCCGGCGCGTTCGGGCGGCGCCAGAGAACGCGCTCCACGCGCACGTCCACGTCGCGGGCGATCAGGCCGGCCCAGCCCTCCGGCCCGTCCGGCGGCGGCGGGGTCCTCTCGCTCACGCCGCGCACGATCGCCACGGCGTCGGAGAACGAGCGCAGGTCGTGGAGCGTGCCGGTCGTGTACGACGTGTCGGACTCGCTGCAGCCCGGGAAGCCGCGCTCCGCCGCACCCGGAGCGCTGTCGCCGCCCAGGAGCACCGCGCCGCACGTCGCCGCCGCCGCCGCTGCGAAAAGCCCCACCGCTGCGCGTGCACGAAGCATCGCCTGCGCCTTACCTTACGGGCTCATGCCGGTCGGATGGGCAATCGGGCCGCTCGGTCCGGGAGAGTTCGAGACCCACGGCGAGCTGCGCGCCGCCCGGGCCTGGTCCACCATGAAGGTGCCGGTCATCGTTGCCTTCATTACGTCCGGCAGAGAGGATCGTCACGCCGTGGAGCTCGCGATCACGCGCTCCGACAACGACGCGGCGCTGCGGCTCTGGCACGCGCTCGACGACGGGCCCGCGGAGGTCGAGGCCGTGCTGCGCCGCGCCGGCGACGCCGAGACCACGGTCGAGCGCGAGCCCGACCCGCGTGGCTGGAGCCCGTTCGGGCGGACCGTGTGGACGCTCGAGGCGGCCGCGAGCTTCTATCGCGCGCTCGCGCGCGGCGAGCTGCTCGGCCCGGACGACACCCGGGCCGTGCTCGACGCCATGGGCCGGATCGTCGCGGAGCAGCGCTGGGGGCTCGGCGCGCTCCCGGGCGCACGCTTCAAGGGCGGCTGGGGGCCGAGCGAGGCGCCGGGCGGCGGCTACGAGGTGATCCAGGTGGCGATCGCGGACGAGGCCGTGATCGCGCTGGCCGCAAGCGCGCCTGACTTTGCGGGGGCGAAGGAGCTAGCCTCGAAGCATGTGCCGCAACATCAGGACACTCCACAACTTCGAGCCCCCCGCGACTGACGAGGAGATCCGCGCGTCGGCGCTCCAGTACGTGCGCAAGGTGAGCGGCTTCACGAAGCCCTCGGCGGCGAACACCGAGGCCTTCGAGCGCGCGGTGGACGACGTGGCGGAGATAACCGCGCGCGTGCTCGGCGAGCTCGTGACCAACGCCCCGCCGAAGGACCGCGAGGTCGAGGCCGCAAAGGCCAAGGCGCGCAGCGCCGCTCGCTTCGCCGCCTAGGGCTTCGGCGCCTGCTCCTCGCTCGTGAGCGCCGCGAGCCGGCGCTTCAGCCCTGGAATGCCCTGGCTCACCGTGGCCGCCATCGCGCGGCCCCAGGTCGGGTAGAGCTCCGCGCGCACCAGCGCCAGGGCGAACAGCACAAAGGCCGTGGTGGCCGTGGCCACCGCGACCCCGAACAGCGTGAGCGTGTCGAAGTTGAGCGACGTGATCAGCACGATCGCGAGCGCGAGCGCCAGCGAGAGCACGATCGCCTCGAGCAGAAGCACGAACTGAGCCATGGCGAGCGGCCTCGCCAGCCGCTCCATCTTGCTGCGAGCCTCGAGCTCCTGAGCGCGAGCCCGGCGCGTCTCCTTGAGCACCGGCTCGACCGCGCCCGTCGGGAGGCCCACGGTCTCGGGCCGGGCGGGCAGCGTGGCCTCGCCGGTCATGTTGAAGTAGCTCATCAGCCCGAGCGCCTCCGTGCAGATCGTCTCGGCGTCGTTCTCGGAGAGCCTGTCGTCCGCTCGCACCAGCACGCCGTGCTTCGCGAGCGTCGTGACCGCGCGGTCCACCAGCAGCAGGTCGGACTCCGTCATCACCGCCAGGAACTCGGCGCACAGCTGCGGGCGCGAGTCGAGCTCCGACAGCGAGCCCTTCTCGAGGCGAGCCTCGCCGGTCGCGGCGCCCTCCGCGCGGCAGGCCGCCGCCGCCTCGCGCATGCGGATCAAGCTGACCACCGACAGCGGACCGGACGTCCCCGTGACGGCGTCCGCGAACAGCTCGCGGCCGGACTCGCCGAGCGCGCGGGCGACGTCGAAGCGCTCCTCCAGCGAGGCCTGCGGGAAGGCCTGCCGTAGCCACGCCTCGATCCCGGCGCGCTCCTCGTCGCTCAGCACGCGCCGCCCGACGAGGCGATCGATGTCGAGGGCGGCGGCCGTGGCGCTCACGAGCCCGTTGACGTGGTCGCGGCCGCCGAGCTCGGCTCGCACCAGGGCAGCCAGTTGCGGCGCCAGCTCCTCGATGTCCCTGTCGAGCCCGAGTCGCTCCGGGTCTGCACGCGTCTCGTTGCTCTGGATCTTCGTGAGCACCTGGAGCACCGAGCGAGCGCGGAAGATGCCGTCGAGCCAGCGCGCCTCGTCCACCGCGTGGAACCAGAGCGCCCAGCGCTGCGCCACCCAGTGGGTGTCGGACAGCCCGGTGTGGAGCGTGAAGCGGCCGTTGTTAACGCCCACGAGGGTGCCTCCGCTCTGCATCCAGGAGACCGCGCCGTCGTGCGCCGCGGCGTCATCGCGGAGATAGTCCTCGGGCTGCTCGCCGTTGCGGAAGACCACGGCGCTCACCTCGCACAGAGGCCATCTGTCGAAGCGAAGCGCCACGCCGGGATCGGGAGCGATCTCGACCGTGCTCGCGCCCTGAAGCCTCAGCTTGCGCGCGAGCAGGGCGGCCGGGGGGAGCTGCGCGCCGTCCGCGGCCCGCTCGGCCACGACGGCGATCTCGGGCCGTCCCTGCGCGCAGTAGGCGATCGCGTTCTCGAGCAGCCTGGCGTGCTGCTTGTCGTCGCGCGGGTCGAGCCATGCCGAGCAGACGACGATGCGCCGGTCGAGCGTGGTCGACGTGCGCACCATCACCGGCACGCGGCGACCGCCGTTCTCCACCTCGAGCACGGTCCGCCAGTGGCTGTCCTCGCTGAACCGGAGCCACGAGCTCGCCTGGCACGGGATCGCCTGCTGAACCGATCCGCCCGCCAGCACGGCTCGCGGCCAGTTGAGGAGCAGCTCGTCGTATTCGCGGCGCTCCCGGGCGTGGGCCTCGAAGGCCTGCGCCTCGAGGGGCTGGAGGTCGATGCCGAGGCCGTCCTCGAGGAAGCCGAGCGCCTCGTGGTCCTTCTGGTGCAGGATCAGCAGGTTCGAGTGCGGCGTCTGCGCCGCGCGAAGCGCCTCGCCTATTCCGCCGTGGTGGCAAACGGCGTTGAACCCGATGACCACGCAGTCGAAGCTCGACGCGATCTTGTCCACCGCGTCGAAGGTGCGCTCCGTGAAGCTCTCGATCCGCCAGCGCTCGCCGTGGCCGCGCAGGAAGCCCGAGACGTCGCGCGCGGGGCTGTGCAGCATCTCCGCCTCGCTCTGGACGAGCGCCACGGCGAGTCGCGGGGCATCCAGCTGGATCCCGTTGTCAAGCCTCTGCCAGGCCATCGTCGTCGTGGAAGCGGGTGGCCTCGAAGTCCCGGAACGTGAACTTCACCGGCACGACGGGGTGGTACTTGGACGGGTCGTCCTCGAGCTCCTGGCGCCAGCGCTTGCCGGCGCAGCGGATGAACACGCGCTCGTTCAGCGAGTCGTTGCGCGTCACGCCCACGCAGACCCAGTCGGGAGCGTCGTTGTCGTTGCGGTAGTAGGCGGAGAAGTACGGGCCGCGGCGCTCGAGCCGCAGCCGGCCGGACAGCGCCGTGCCGTCGCCCACCGGGCGCCCGTAGTCGTTGTTGTCGTAGGCGCTTCCGGAGTTCGAGTTGATCCGATAGCCATCGTCCTCGTCGTGCTCGA
>DASYMP010000256.1:0-5084 GCA_036009005.1 Thermoleophilaceae bacterium
CCGTGTGTGGCCTCGAAGATCGCGCCCTCGGTGCCGATGTTGGCTCCGGGCGCCAGGCCGAGGCCGCCGATCATGCCGGCGCCGAGGTCCGAGACGATGTCGCCGTAGAGGTTCGGCAACACGATCACGTCGTACTCCTCGGGGCGCGATACGAGCTGGTTGCAGAGGTTGTCGATGATGCGGTCCTCGAACTCGATCTCGGGATGGCGCTCGGCCACCTGGCGCGCCACCTCGAGGAAGAGCCCGTCCGAGAACTTCATGATGTTGGCCTTGTGCGCGGCCGTGACCTTCTTGCGGCCGTTCTCCTCGGCGTACTTGAAGGCGGCCTCGACGATCCGGTCCGAGCCGAACACAGAGATCGGCTTGATCGAGATGCCGGAGTCGTCGCGCGTCGGCGAGTCGAGCTCGTCGGCCAGGAAGGTGCGCAGCTTCTGCACCTCCTCCGAGCCGTTCTCGAACTCGATCCCCGCGTACAGGTCCTCGGTGTTCTCGCGGACGATTACGAGGTCGGTCTCGGGGAAGCGCGTGCGCACGCCGTCGTAGGCCTTGCAGGGCCGGATGCACGCGTAGAGGTCGAACTCCTTGCGGAGCGCGACGTTGATCGAGCGGTGGCCGGACCCGACCGGCGTGGTCGTGGGTCCCTTGATGGCGATGCCGCGCTCGCGGATCGAGTCGAGCGTGCGGTCGGGGAGCGGGTTGCCCTCCGACTCGTACACGTCGACTCCGGCGTCCTGGAAGTCCCAGTCGAACTCGACACCGGTGGCCTCGAGCACGCGCCGCGTGGCCTCGGCAAGCTCGGGCCCGGTGCCGTCGCCGGGAATGAAGGTGACTCGATGTGTGCTCATAGCGGGCGGATTAGTAGCAGCCGCGCTCAGGCATGGGCGCTTATGAAGTCACGCCGCCGGACCAAAACGAGCGCGCAGACGGCACCCGCGAACGCGATCACGGCGCCGACGATGAAGAGCTCGTTGAGCGCGTCGATGTACGCCGCGTGCGCGGCGTCGGTCGCGAGCCCGCGCGCATCGAGCGAGTGCGTGAGCTTCGACTGAAGGATCGCGCCGAGGCCCGCGATGCCGACCGCGGTGCCCACCTGGCGGAACGTGCTGTTGATCCCGGACGCCGCGCCGCTGCGGCGCGGCTCCACAACGCCGATCACGGCGGTCGCCAGCGGCGGGTTGATCAGGCCGATGCCGATGCCGCCGAGGATGAAGCCGGGGAGCAGGGTCGTCCAGTCGTCGCCCGGATCGATCCCCGACATCAGCACGAGCCCGAGCCCCACGAGCGCGAGGCCGCCCGAGAGGAACAGGCGAACCGGGAAGCGCTCGGCGAGCTTGCCCGCGACGGGGGCGGCCGCGAACGAGAGCAGCGAGACCGGCAGGAAGCGCACGCCCGTCTCGAGCGGCGTGTAGCCGAGCACGTTCTGCATGTAGAGCACGATGTAGAGGAACATCGAGAACATCGAGGCGTGGATCGCGAACGCCACGATCTGCGCGCCGGTGAAGGTGGGAACGCGGAACAGGCGGAGGTCGAGCATCGGCTGGTCGCGCCGCAGCTCGGCGATCACGAACACGGCCAGCAGCACCACCGCCGCCACGAGCAGGCCCACGATCTTCGCGCTCCCCCAGCCGTCGTCGTTGCCGCGGATGAGCGCGAAGACGAAGCAGAAGAGGCCGGAGCTGAACGTCACGAGGCCGGCCCAGTCGATTCGAGCGTTCGGGTCGCGCTCCGAGCCCGGCACGCGCGCGAGCGACACCGCCGCGGTCGCGAGGCCGATCGGCACGTTCACGAGGAAGATCCACTCCCAGCCGAACGCATCCGTGAGGGCGCCGCCGGCGAGCGGCCCGACCGCCACCGCGAAGCCCGTCGTGGCGCCCCAGATTCCGAAGGCGGTGCCGCGCTCCTTCGGCGGGAACTCCTGGGCGATCAGCGCGAGCGAGGTGGCGAACATCATCGCCCCGCCGCCGCCCTGGAGCGCGCGCGCGAGGTTCAGCATGAGCGGCGAGCCGGAGAGCCCGCACAAAAGCGAGGCTGCCACGAACACGAACAGGCCGACCACGAACACGCGGCGGCGCCCGAGCAGGTCGGCGAGCGAGCCCGAGCCGAGCAGCAGGGCGGCAAGCGCCAGGGCGTAGGCGTCCACGACCCACTGGAGGTCCTCGAAATCGGAGTGGAGCTCGCGCTGGATGTCGGGCAGCGCGACGTTCACGATCGTGACGTCGAGCAAGAGCATGAACATCGACAGGCACACCACGAGGAGCGTCCACCACTTAGAAGCCATGCCACTCACGCTACGCGACCGGTGTCTGACACCATCCCCGCATGTTCGGCGGCAGCTCCATCCAGCTCGCTCGCGTCTTTGGAATCCGCATCGGGGTGGACTTCAGCTGGTTCCTCGTCCTCTTTCTGATCATCTGGCAGCTGTCGAGCTACTACGACGACGTTGCCCCGGGGTCGAACGCGTTCATGCTCGCCGTGATCAGCGCGCTGCTGTTCTTCCTGTCGATCCTGCTGCACGAGCTGGGCCACGCCTGGGTGGCGATCCGGAACGGCATCCCGATCCTCGGCATCGACCTGTGGATGTTCGGCGGCGTGGCGAAGCTCGGACGAGACGCCGACTCGGCGGGCGTGGAGTTCCGCGTCGCGATCGGCGGGCCGGCGGTCACGGTGCTGATAGCGGCCGTCTGCTTCGGGCTCAGCGCGCTGGTGTCGAGCACGTCCGACGCCCTGCACAGCTCGCAGTTCGACCAGAACGTGACGGGCTCGACCACCGCGGTGCTCGGCTACCTGACCTCGATCAACGTGCTGCTGCTGGCGTTCAACCTGATCCCGGCGTTCCCGCTGGACGGCGGGCGGATCGCGCGGGCGATCGCCTGGAAGATCACGGGCGACCGGACGAAGGCCACGCGCTTCGCGGCGGTGCTGGGGCGAATCGGCGGTTACGCGATGGTCGGCGTGGGCGCGTATATGTGGCTCGCGCAGGACGCGCAGGTCACGGGGATCTGGCTCGCGTTCGTGGGGTTCTTCCTCGCGAACGCCGCGCGCTCGGCGGAGCTCCAGGCCGCGTTCGCCGGCCGGATCGAGCACATCCGCGTGGCCGACGTGATGGATGCCGACCCGGTCGCGATCCAGGAGGGCACCGCGGTGGGCGACGCCGAGCAGTCCTACTTCCTGCGCTACGGCTGGCCCTGGTTCCCGGTGGTCGACTCGAGCGGGCGGCTCGTGGGCGTGGTCTCGCGCGAGGCCGTGGAGAGCGTGCCGGTGGAGGAGCGCTCGGCGCGGCCGGTGAGCTCAGTGATGGCGCGCGACGACGGCACGAGCGGGCTGCGGGTGCAGCTCGAGGAGCCGCTCGAGAGCCTGCTGGGCCAGGAGGGCCTCACGCGGCTCGGCGCGATCATGGCCGTGGACGGCGAGGGCGTGCTCCGCGGCGTCGTGACCGTGGACGCGGTGCGGCGAGCGCTTCAGGGCGCGGCGCCGGCATGAGCAGCGGCCCCGGCGCGAGCAGCGTCGCCAACTCGCGTGCGATCGCCTGCGGCGCGCGAACGACCTGCTCGTAGGACACCCGCCACACGCGCCACCCGGCCGCCATCAGGCGTGCGTCGCGTAGCGGGTCACGCCGGCGCGCGCGCTCGGTGCCGTGCGCGGCCGCGCCGTCCGTCTCCACGATCAGCCGCTGCTCGCGCCAGACGAAGTCGCACTCGAAGCCCTCTATCTGGACGTTGACCTCGGGCCGCGGCAAGCCGTGGTCGTCGCACAGGCGTAGGAACAGCTCCTCGAGCTCCGACCTCGTCCGCGTGGCGCCCGGTGTGTGAACGGCGAGCACCGAGGCCAGGATCCTGCCGCCGCGCCTCCCGTGCCGCGGGGCCGCCCCGCCGTGGTCCAGGCGCAGGTACTCCGCCTCGTCGAACGCCCGCTCGAGCGTCCGCCGCGGCACCACGTCGGCGAGATCCACGAGCGTCCTGGCCGGCGTAGTGACGACGATGCCCTCCCGCCACACCCGCTCGCCGTCGAGCCCGGCCCGGTGGACCACCACACCCGGCACCCGCCGGCGCCTGGGCGCGGTCACGTGGATGGGCTGCCCCCGATCCTCCAGGAGGCGCCACAGAACGGCGGCACTGACATGGCTCAACGCCGCCCCCTCACCGCAGGCGAGCACCGCGGCCATGAAGCGCCCGTTACGCGTGAGCGACAAATGGCCAACGGCGTAAACGGCACGGTGAACAGGGTGCAGCCTGCGCCTCCTCATGCGCCACTCGATCGCGGCTTCGCTGAGCCCGAGCGCCACGAGCTGAGCGCGCCCGACCACTCCGTGCTGCCGCCGCGCGAGTTGCGCGAGTGCCAGGTCGAGGGGGTCCGGGGCAATCTGACCGTGCATAACACGGTTAAGTGACCCCGGACCCCGGTTTCGCCCCCGCTTCGGTGCTGCCCGTTCGGGGAAACGGTGGCCGAAAGGCGGCCCTCGGCGTGGCCGGGGTGCGGGCGTGAATAGACTGCGCGCCGCATGCCGCAGCACGACGTACTGGTCATCGGGGCTGGCCTTGCTGGCCAGCGAGCCGCCCTCGCAGCGGCCGAGGCGGGAGCCTCGGTCGGCATCATCTCGAAGGTTCACCCGGTCAGGTCGCATTCCAATGCGGCTCAGGGCGGCATCAACGCCGCGCTCGACCCGCAGGATTCCTGGGAGTCGCACGCGTTCGACACCGTCAAGGGTTCGGACTACCTGGGCGATCAGGACGCCATCGAGATCATGTGCCGCGAGGCGCCGCACGAGCTGCTCGAGCTCGAGCACCTCGGTGTGACCTTCCACAGGGACGAGCGAGGCCGCCTCGGCAAGCGCGCGTTCGGCGGGGCGTCCGCGGCGCGCACCTACTACGTGGCCGACATCACCGGCCAGGCGATCCTCCACGTGCTCTACGAGCAGCTCATGAAGTACGACGAGGTGACCCGCTACGAGGAGTGGTTCTCCACCGCGCTCGTGCAGGACGACAGCGGCCGGATCGCCGGCGTCGTCACCCGGAACATCCGCGACGGCTCCATGGAGCTGTTCGCCGCCAAGGCCGTGATCCTCGCCTCCGGGGGCGCCGGCCAGT
>DASYMP010000257.1:0-3313 GCA_036009005.1 Thermoleophilaceae bacterium
GTACTCGAGCCGCTGCTCTGAGCCGACGTTGCCCGAGCTCACCGGCCCCGAGTTCAGCCCGATTCCCATGCGGAAGCCCTCGTCCTCGGCGAGGGACGCGTTGAAGCGCGGCAGTCGCACCGTGAGCATCTCCCGGGCCGCAGCCAGTGCGCGGTCGGCGTGGTCGGGCTGCTCGATCGGCGCCCCGAACACGGCCATGATCCCATCGCCCATGTAGGAGACCACCGTGCCGCCGTGGGCGAGCAGCGCGTCGCTCATCTCGGTGAGGTAGCGGTTGAGCGTGTCGATCACGGTGGCTGCCGGCTGGGGCTCGGCCCAGTGCGTGAAGCCGCGCAGGTCGCAGAACAGCACCGTCGACTCGATCGTGGTGCCGCCGAGGCGCAGGTCGTCGTCGGTGCGGCTCATCACGTCGTCGACCACGGCGGCGGGCACGAAGCGGGCGAAATTGCGCCGCAGCCGCTGGCGCTCGCGCGTCGTGGTGAAGAACTCGACCGTCTCCGACCCCGCGGTGGAGAGCACGAGCGCCAGCAGCGGATAGGTGACGAGCACGATCCTGCCGCCGTCGAACGCGAGTTGCGCGGCCACGAGGTAGCCGGGCAGCAGCCCCGCCGAGATCACGAGCACCTTGAGCGGACCGAGCCGCAGGCTGAGAAGCGCGGGCGCCAGGCCCAGCAGCGCGATGAGCAGCGTGTCGAGCCACCCCGAGACGGAACGCAGCGGGAAGCCGTCGAGGATGGTCGCGATGCCGTTCGCGTGGATCTCGGCGCCCGGCATCTGAGAGGCGGAGACCGGTGTGGGGAACACGTCCTTCTCGATCGGGTCGCTCGAGCCGACCACCACGAGCTTGCCCGCGAACGCGCTTGCCGGGACGTGCCCGCCAAGCACATCGACGAGCGCGTAGGTCGGGTATGCGCCCGGCCCGCCCGCGTAGTCGATCCACGCGGGGAAGCGAGTGGGATCGACCCGGTGCCCGAGCAGCCGCTCGGCCGCCTCGACCTCGAACGAGCGGTGCTGCTGCCCCGTGTACGGCTCGCGCCGGATCTTGTTGTCGGGATCGGCGAGCAATCCGACGCTCCCGACCGTCGCCTCCGGGACGCGCACGCCGGCGGGCACCACGAGCGGCGCTCCCGCCACGTCGTGGGTGGCGAGCACCGGGCGTGCGCGCCGTATCGCCGCGATGAGCACGCGATCCCCGGACGCCGGCGTCGCCGGGGCGAGAAACTGGATGTCGTAGGCGATCAGCTTCGCCCGCGCCTGCCGCAGCGTGTCCATGACGCGCGCGTGGAGCATGCGCGGGAGCGGCGGGCGCAGGTTCAGCTCGCTGAGCGTGCGCCCGTCGAGCGCGACCACGACGATGCCCGGTCGCGGCGCGTGGTCGCCGCGGATGGCGAAGCGCGCGTCCACCGTGTTCAGCTCGAGCGGCTGCAGCACCTCGCCCGCGCGCGCACCGAGGGCGAGGAGCACGGCGGTCAAGCCCACCGCCAGGTGCAGGACCCGCCGCCGCATCGTGGCGTCAGTCCAGCTCGTCGATGAGGTCTGCGATCGACTCGACGATGCGCGACGGGCGGTACGGGTGGCGCTCCGCCTCCTCGCGCGTCGCGGTCGTGCCCGTCAGGACGAGGATCGCCTCGAGGCCCGCCTCCAGGCCCGAGATCATGTCGGTGTCCATCCTGTCGCCGACCATCGCGGCGGTCTCCGAGTGGGCGTCGATCGCGTTGAGGGCCGAGCGCATCATCAGCGGGTTCGGCTTGCCGACGAAGTACGGCTCGACGCCGGTCGCACGGCTGATCAGCGCAGCCACGGAGCCGGTCGCGGGCATCGGACCGTCGGGCGAGGGGCCGGTGGCGTCGGGATTCGTGGCGATGAAGCGCGCGCCTTCGCCGATCAGCCGGATCGCGCGAGTGATGCGCTCGAAGCTGTACGTGCGCGTCTCGCCCAGCACCACGTAGTCCGGGGCGCGTTCGGTGAGCGTGTAGCCGGCCTCGTGCAGCGCCGTGGTCAGGCCCGCCTCGCCGATCACGAATGCGGAGCCGCGCGGGCGCTGGTCGTCCAGGAAGCGAGCGGTGGCGAGGGCGGAGGTCCAGATCGCTTCCTCCGGCACCTCCAGGCCGCTCGCCCGCAGCCGCGCGGCCAGGTCGCGGTTCGTGTAGATCGAGTTGTTGGTGAGCACGAGGAACGGCGTGCCGCGCTCGCGCAGGCGTTCGAGGAAGCGCCCGGCGCCGGGGATCGCGTGCTCCTCGCGCACGAGCACGCCGTCCATGTCCATCAGCCATGAGTGGATCTCGCGCGCGCCCACGGGCGACAGTTTCCCCGTTTCGCCGCCGGGCCGTTAATGTCGGGATGTGACGGCCGACTTCGAGACCGGCCAGCGCTTCGGCGCGTACACCCTCGGCAAGCTGCTCGGCCGGGGTGGGATGGGCGTCGTCTATCAGGCCCAGCACGTGCACCTCGGGCGCACCGTGGCGCTGAAGCTGCTCGCTCCCGAGCTGAGCGAGAACGAGGACTTCCGTGCGCGCTTCCTGCGCGAGTCGCGGCTCGCCGCCGGCCTCGACCATCCCGGGATCGTCGCCGTGTACGACGCCGGCGAGGTAGACGGCGTGCTGTTCATCGCGATGCGCTTCGTGCGCGGCACGGACCTCGCTGCCCTGCTGCTCCAGCGCGGGCCGCTTCCGGTGGAGGAGACGCTGTCGATCCTCGATCAGGTGGCCACCGCACTGGATGCCGCCCACGCCGCGGGGCTCGTGCACCGCGACGTGAAGCCGGCGAACGTGATGATCGAGGGGCAGCGCTGCTACCTCGCCGACTTCGGGCTGACCAAGCGCGCGTCCTCGAACTCGATGCAGCTCACGCAGGCCGGCCAGTTCCTCGGGACGGTCGACTACGTGGCGCCCGAGCAGATCGAGGGCGGCGACCTCGACGGCCGCGCCGACGTGTACGCGCTCGGTTGCGTGCTGTTCGAGTGCCTGACGGGGTCGCGGCCGTACCCGCGCGAGTCGCAGGTGGCGGTGCTGTACGCGCAGCTGCGCGAGCCCCCGCCCAAGCCGCGCGAGTTGCGGCCGGACCTCCCCTTGGGGATCGACGAGGTGGTTGGCCGGGCGATGAGCAAGCGCCCCGACGATCGCTACTCGTCCTGTGGGGGGTTCGTCGCCGCTGCCAGGGAGACTCTCGTCGGGCACGCGGGAGCAGCTCCGACTGCACCGGCTGCGGACTCGGTCGAGCGCGCAGACACGGCGACGCGGCGCGTTCCGACGGCGCCGCCCGAGCCCGAGCCGGAGCCGGAGCTACCGACCGCGCCGCTCCCCCCACCAGCGCC
>DASYMP010000258.1:0-4964 GCA_036009005.1 Thermoleophilaceae bacterium
GGCGTCGGAGCTCTCCGCGATCATCCGCTCGGGATCGGCCTCGAGCCTGGCGAGCCGATCGCACTCCGGTCCCAGGATCACGAACGTGCGCCGCTCGCCCGGCGCGAGCGAGGCCCATGTGCGCGTGTCGACGACGGTGCCGTCCACGGTCAGCCGGACCGGCACCAGGGCGGCGGCCGCCCTCCCCGTGTTCTTCACGAGCGCCTCGTAGCGCATCACGCCGGGCGACTTGCTCGGCCGCATGCCCGTGATGCGAGCGATCAGGTTCGGCAGCGCCAGGTATTGGCGGCAGCGCGCCGAGCGCCTCCTCGTGCGCCCGAGCTCGGTGCCGTCCTCGGCATACCAGCGGAAGTCGACCCTCACCCGGTGGCTCGCGTTCTCGGGAAGGCTGCGGAAGCCCTGCCGGTAGGCGAACACCCTGACGCCGGGCTTCGACGAGCGCCAGCGCCTGAGCGCGGGCGCCTGCACGCGCCTGGCGCCGGAGTCGCCAGACTCCTCGAGCAGCGTGAAGCGCATGGCCATACGGGTCGCGCCTGGGAGCTGCTTCATCCGGCCCTTGAAGGCGGCCTCGTGCTCGGCGATCGAGCAGCTCACGAGCCTGACGCTCGCGGGAAGCGGAGCGGCACTGGCCGCCGCCGCCGGCATGGCGGCGACGGCAAGCGCGACGGTTAGAAGAGCACGGCGCATGCGTGATGAGAACGCGGGCGCCGTGCGTAAGTTGCGGCGGCTAGCCCCGGCGCGAACGCGCTGCGCGGCGGCGGAAGCGCTCGACGCGGCCACCGGTGTCCACGAGCTTCTGACGGCCCGTGTAGAAGGGGTGGCAGTTCGAGCAGATCTCGACATGCAGCTCTGGCTTGGTGGAGCGGGTCCAGAACTCGTTGCCGCAGGTGCAGCGGACGTGCGAGGGGACGTACTCGGGATGAATATCTGCCTTCATTGCTCTTACAAGTCTAGCCGTCGGCTGCCGAACTGACGGCGGAACCAGGAGCGCAGGCGCGTCCACCAGGTGCTCGGCCTGCCGAAGCGCGCGGGCGGCGGCTGCTTGGCCCGCACGAGCGCCACCCAGTCGTCCACGGGAAGCGTGCCCTCGATCAGCCGGGCGAGCGCGGAGGTGACCGGCGCCTCGACGCCCGCGCGCTCGATGGCGCGCGCGAGCACGGGCACCGTCTCGAGCGCCTCGACCGCCTGGCCGACCCGCTCGGGGATCTCGGCGGCCGGCACGCCGGCCGCGAGCAGCTCGCCGGCGCTGCGGTTGCGCGACATCGGCGCGAGCGCGGTCGCCACGAGGTCGCCGGTCCCGGCGCGGCCCACGAACGTGCGCGCCTCGCCGCCGCTGGCGGCGGACAGGGACAGCACCTCGAGGAAGATGTCGGCGGCGGCCATCCCGGCGGCGTTCAGGCCCTGCGCCAGCGTCGCGCCGACCGCAACCGCCGCCGCGTTCTTCGCCACCCCGGCGAGCTCCACGCCGACCGGGTCGTCCGAGACCTCGCACACCACGCCAGCCCGCTGGAAGGCCTCGGCCACGCGGTGCGCGAGCGCCTCCGAGCGCGAGGCGCACACGAGCCCGGCTCCGCTCTCCACCATCTCGCGGGCGTGCGCCGGACCACCCACGCACGCGACGCGCTCCGGGCCGAAGGCCGCGTCGAGGATCGCCGTCGGCGTGGAGCCGTCGGGCGGCACGAGCCCCTTCGCCAGCGAGACGATCCCGGCGCGGTCCGACACGCCGAGCCTCTGCAGCTCCTTCACGGCGTCCCCCACGCCCTTCGACGGCACCGCCAGGAAGATCAGATCCGCGCGTGTGAGGTGCTCGGGATGGGCGCCGAGCGAGGCGATCCTGAGGTCGCGCGGCAGCTCCACGTCCGGGAGGTAGCGCTCGTTGTGATGCGAGCTCGAGAGCGCACGCGCCTGCTCCTCGGTGCGGCACAGGAGCGCCGTCCGGATGCCCGCCCGCTCGAGCAGCACGGCCACTGCCGTGCCAAACGAGCCGGCTCCGACGACCGTGGCACGACGCGGATGCTGGCCGGGGTAGCGGATGGGCGGGGAAGGTAGCGGCTATGCGAGCGAAGGAACGACCGCACCGAAGGCACTCGGTCTCAACAATCCTGGATTAGTGCTCTATACGGACACCTATCCAGGATTGTTCCCGACTTCTCGGCCGTCGGCCGCCTACGTCAGCTGGTAGTTCGGGCCGTCGCCGCCTTCGGGCGGCGTCAGGCGGCCTCCCTTGGCGGTGATCGCGCCGCATTGGACGCAGTTCGAGGGGGTGATCTGGAGCTTCACCTCGTGCTTGCCGTCGAGCTTGCCGTCCGAGCCGGCCTTCGCGGCCTCGAGCTCCTCGTCGGGCACCTCGTAGACCTGCGCGGGGCACATGTTCTGCCACATCAGAGCGACCTCGAGCGGCACCTTCTCCTGGATGCGGATGTGGTTCGGGGCGTCGTCGCGGGTGGCGTTGCCGGTGGCGAAGACGGACGAGAGCTTGTCGAACGTCTTCTTGCCGTCCGGCTTCGGGTAGTTGCGCTCCGGCCCGATGAAGACCGGGACCGTCGCGTCGTCGTGCGTCTGCCAGTGGCCGCTCGGGACGCGCCCGCCCGAGATGTCCATCATCCCGGCGATCGCGCCGCCGACGAAGAAGCCCCTGGCGAACGGCTGGCGCATGTTGCGCGAGCGGTAGCGGTCCGTCTCGATCTCGGAGCCCTCGACCATGGACTGGTAGTTCGAGAGGTCCGCGACCTCGCCACCGTTCTTCAGGCGCTCGTAGATCGCCTCGGCGGCGAACATCCCGGCGTGCATCGCGTAATGCACGCCCTTCAGCGTGGGCACGTTCACCATCCCGGCGCCGTCGCCGACCAGCGCCATGCCCGGCGCCCACAGCTGCCGCGGCTGCGCCCAGTAGCCGCCGGACGGGATCGTCTTCGCGCCCCACCCGACGCGCTTGCCGCCCTCGATGATGTTCGCCACCAGCGGGTGCGACTTCAGCTCCTGGAACGCGTCGTGCACCGAGAAGCGGGCGTCCTTGTAGTCGAGTCCGACGACTAGGCCCATCGACACGCGGTCCTCGCCCATCGGGTAGATGAACGAGCCGCCGAACTCGCGGTACTTCGCCGCGAACTTGAGCGGCCACCCCATCGTGTGGATGACCCGGTCGAGCGGCTTCTGGACCTCCCAGATCTCCTTCACCCCGAGCTCCCACTGCTGAGGGTCCTCGGAGCCGATGCCGAAGTGGCGAATCGCCGCTCCGGTGAGGTGTCCGGCGGTGCCCTCGGCGAGCACGGTCGCCTTGGCGATCAGGTCGGAGCCGGGCTCGAAGTTCGAGAGCTCCTGGCCGTCGCGCCCGCGTCCCTTGTCGCCCGAGCGCACGCCCACCACCCGCCCGTCCTCGACGAGCAGCCTGTGGCCCGAGGTCTCGCCCAGGATGTAGACGCCGGCCTCCTCCGCCTGCTCCGAGAGCCAGCGCCCCAGCCGCGCGACCGAGGTCACGTGGTTGCCGTGGTTGCGGAACGGCGGCGGGGTCGGCTTCAGCGGGATCGCGCGCTTCTTGTTCGGAAGCACGTACACGGCGTCCGTGTCCACGGAGCCGTACGTCGGCCAGTCGCTCTCGTCGAGGTCCGGGAACAGCCTCCGCATCGCGGACGGGTTCATCATCGCCCCCGACAGCAGGTGCGAGCCCGGGCCCTTGCCCTTCTCGACGAGCGCCACGGGCACCTCGCCGAGCGACTCCATCAGCGTCTCGTCCTCGGCGAGCAGCTGGGTCAGCCGGATCGCGCAGGCGAGGCCACCGGGACCGCCGCCCACGATCACCACGCCGACCTCGATGCGCTCGTCCTCGGGATCGGTCGGCTGCCCGACGAACTCCTGCTCGGGCTCGACGGGCGGCGGGAACTCGATCGGAGCTGTGGCCATCCCGGCTAGCCCTTCTTGGCCTTAACGGCCTCGGTCAGCTTCGGCAGGATCTTGTTGAGGTCGCCGACGATGCCGAGGTCCGAGAACTCGAAGATCGGCGCGTTCGGATCCTTGTTGATCGCGACGATGTTCTCCGAGCCCTGCATACCGACCTTGTGCTGGATCGCGCCCGAGATCCCGGCCGCCAGGTACAGCTTCGGCGCGACCGTCTTGCCGGTCTGCCCGATCTGGGCGGCGTACGGGTACCAGCCGGCGTCGACCACCGCGCGCGTGGCGGCGACCGCGCCACCGAGCGCCTCGGCGAGCGACTCGCAGAGCTCGAAGCCCTCCGCCTTGCCGAGCCCGCGGCCACCGGCCACGAGAATGTCGGCGTCCTCGATGTTCACGTCGGCGCCGCGCTGCTCGCCGCGCTCCACCATGACCGCCTTGGTCGAGTGGTCCTCGAACTGGACGTCCACGTCCACGACCTCGGCCGAGCCGTCACCCGACTCGTCGATGTCGAACGCGTTCAGGCGGCCGATGATGATCCCCGGCTCGCCCACGTAGCCCACGTCGACGATCGCCGAGTCCTGGAGGATCGGCCGCTCGGCCACGAGCTTGCCGTCCTCGGCGCGCACGGCCGTGACCTCCATCGTCACGCCGGCGTGCAGGCGGGCGGTGAGTCCCGCGCCGATCTCGAAGCCGAGCAGGCCGCCGCCGAACAGGGCGTACTTGAAGCCCTCGTCCTGGATGACCTTCGCCATCGCGTCGACCACCGGCTGCGAGAGGCCCTCAGGGCCCTTCGCGCGGTAGACCTTCGAGACGCCGTACTTGCCGAGCGTCGCGCAGAAGTCGTCCGTGAGGTCGTCGCCACCGACGACCACGGCAGCGGCCTCGCCGCCGAGCTCCTTCGCGAGCTTCGCGCCCTGCGACACGGCCCCGACCGAGTTCTTGTTGAACTCGCCCTCGTAGTGAAGTGCGTATACGAGGACGCTCATGCCAGCAGCTTCCTTTCCTCGAGCCAGGCCACGACCTTCTCGACGGTCTCGTTCGTGTCCTCGTCCTCGATGATCTCGCCGGACTCC
>DASYMP010000259.1:0-5384 GCA_036009005.1 Thermoleophilaceae bacterium
GGCCGCCGTCGCCGACGTCGTAGCGAGTGGCGCGGTTCGGGTCGCGATGCTTGGTCAGCCGCAGGTAGTAGGGCGCGGGCGAGTACGGCCCGTTGCTGGTCGCCGTCCAGGTCTGCACCCCTCGCTGCCACGCGTCGGCCACGCGCTGGTAGCGGCGCGCGTCGCCGGTCTCCCCGTTGCGCGCCGCGATGTCCGAGGCGACCGTCAGTGCGGCGATCTCCGCGCCGATCGTGCCCGGCGAGTAGCCGCTCTGGTTCTCCCAGCGCTCCTGCCGCGTGAACGGCCCGTTGGCGGCGATGTAGTCCGCCGCGCGCTTCACGTGGGCCGTGTAGAGCGCCGGCTCGAAGCGCCCGAGCTGCCAGGCGAGCACGATCGGCAGAGCCACCTCGTCCATCTGGATGTTGTCCCACTTGACCGTGCCGCCGACGGTCGTGTTCTGGGTGAACGAGCCGTCCGGCTGCTGCTGGCGGTTGAAGGTGAAGTCGAGCATCCGGTTCGCCGCCGCCCTGTCGCCCATCGCGATCATCGCCGTGGCCACCTGGTAGGCGTCGCGCGGCCACACGAGGTGGTACGCGGCCGACGGGTCGTCCAGCGTCAAGAGGCCCCACGCCCACGGCATGCTCGGCGACGCGATCACGGCGCCGCGGTTCTGCTTGTCCTCGCTCGCGGCCAGCACCATCGCCGAGGCGAAGTAGGTCCGCGAGTACGGCGCGGCGCTGAACGCGAGACGGATCCGCTTCATGTAGCGGTGCCAGCCGCGCCGGAAGCCGCTGTCGAGCCTCGTGAACCCCCGCCCGAGCGAGTCGCGCGCGGCCACCGTGGCGGCATCGGCGTTCGCGCCGAAGCCGAGCGCGAGCGTGAGGTCGCGCTTGCCGCGCCCGTCCAGGCTCGTGAGGCCGGTCTGGACGACGTTGCCGTTCGCGGCGCTCTCGTAGTCCCAGTCCATCGTGTGGTCCGAGCGGAGGTCGGTCCAGCCGTCGCTCGTGCCGAGGAAGCCGGACGAGCGGCGCGTGAACGGGACGCTCGGGACGAGCGCGGACGCGGCGTTCGCGTCGGACGCGACGAGGCCGGACTCGGAGTTGTTGCCGGAGTCGTCGTCGCCCTCGTTCGAGAGCGACGGGTCGTACAGCACGTAGAGCCTGAGCGCCCTCTGCGTGAGCGACTCGAAGCGCACCCTCATCAGGACCGTGTTGCGCGCGGGGTCGGTCGTGTAGGTCTTCGTGATCCGGTACTGCCCCTCGCGGTCGGTGTTCACCTGCCTGTAGCTCAGGCTGCGCCGGTCGAGCAGCTTCACGTGCTGGCGCGTGGCGTATTGCTCGCGCTCCGTGAAGCTGGCGCCGTCCGAGACCACGAACTGAAGGTCGCGCACCGCGGGCGTGCCGAGGTCGGGGTAGTAGACCTCGGTGAGCCGGCCGTCGTTCAGCGTGAGCCAGACCCTGCTCGCGAGGCTGCGGGAGGTGGCGAACCCGTCCTTGTCGGCCTCCGTCCAGAGCGCCTTGTCGCCGGGTCCGCCGGGCGCGGGGCCCGCCGCCAGGGCGGGTGCGGCGCTGAGCAGGAGGACGGTGAGCGCGACGAGAAGGGTGGCGCGGAGCATGTGGCCCGCGGTACCCGGGACTTCGGCGTACGATGCAGCGAATGGACGTCGTGGTCGCAGGCGGACACGGAAAGGTCGGCATCCGGCTGCTCCGGCTGCTGGCAGAGCGCGGCGATCGCGCTCGCGGCCTGATCCGCAACCCGGACCACGCGCCTGAGCTCGAGGAGGTCGGTGCGGAGCCGGTCCTCTGCGACATCGAGGCGCGGGACGACATCTCGAGCTGCTGCGAGGGCGCCGACGCCGTGGTGTTCGCGGCCGGCGCGGGACCGGGCAGCGGCCCCGCGCGCAAGCGCAGCGTGGACTACGGCGGCGCGGTGAAGCTGATGAGGGCGGGCGTGAGGCGCTACGTGATGGTGAGCGCGATGAGCGTCGACCGCCCCGACGAGTGGTCCGAGGAGATGCGGCCGTACTACGAGGCGAAGGCGGACGCCGACAGAGAGCTGCTCGAGAGCGGCCTCGACCACACGATCGTGCGGCCCGGCGGGCTCACCGACGACGCCGGCAGCGGCCGGGTGACGGTCGGAACCGATCTCGAGCGCGGCCAGATCCCGCGCGAGGACGTGGCCGCCACGCTCCTCGCCGCGCTCGAGGCCGACAGCACGATCGGCAAGGTCTTCGAGGTCGTGTCGGGCGACACTCCGATCGAAGAGGCCGTTCGGGCCCTGTGAGCGCCGAGCGCGCGGACGAGGTGCTGCGCCGCGTGCGCTCGGTGCCGGAGGGCCACGTGACGACCTATGGCGACCTGTCTCCGGGCGCCCCACGCTTCGCCGGCGCCGTGCTGTCGGACTGCGACGACCCCGGCGTTCCTTGGCACCGCATCGTCCGCGCGGATGGCTCGCTGGCGAAGGGGGACCGCCAGCGCCGCCTGCTGGCCGCGGAGGGCGTGCCGCTGCGCGGCGACCGGGTCGACATGCGCGAGGCTTGGGTGCCGGTGTAGTAAGAATGACCGCGTGGCCCCCGAGACCGTTCGCTACGAGGTCAGCGACGATGGCGTCGCGAGGATCTCGCTCGACCAGCCCGACACGCGCAACGCGCTCTCGAACGAGCTGCTGAGCGACCTCACGGCGGCCTTCGAGCTGGCGCGCGCGGACGACGGCGTGCGCAGCGTGGTGCTCACCTCGACGCACGACACCGTCTTCTCGGCCGGCGGCAGCCTCGACCAGTTCGCCGCCGACGTTCCGCTCGTGCACAAGCACTTCGGCACCGAGCGCTTCCCGCGCCTGTTCCAGACGATCATGCAGCTCGGCAAGCCCACCCTCTGCGCCGCGAACGGGCACGTGCTCGCCGGGGCGCTCGGCCTCGCGCTCGCGTGCGACCTGATCGTGGCGAAGGAGAGCGCCACGTTCGGCACGCCGGAGATCAACGTGGGCGTGTTCCCGTTCATGATCATGTCGCTGATCTACCGGAACGTGCCGCGCAAGAAGGCGAACGAGCTGCTCCTGCTCGGCGAGCGGATCTCGGCCGAGGAGGCGCGCGAGATCGGCATCGTGAACCGCGTGCTGCCAGACGCCGAGTTCGACGCCGCGGTGAACGACTGGGCCACGAAGCTCGCTTCGAAGTCGCCGGTGCTGATGAAGCTCGGCAAGGACGCGATGTACCGCCAGCTCGACATGCCGTTCGAGGACGCGCTCGACTTCCTGCGCTCGCAGCTCTCGCTCGCGTTCACCACCGAGGACATCCAGGAGGGCGTGAAGGCCTTCTTCGAGAAGCGCGAGCCCCGCTGGACGGGCCGCTGACGGAGTGGCCGTCTCGCTCGTAGCCCTTCGCTGCCGCACCGCGGACCGCTTTCCGGGCTCGCCGCGCGGCGTCGAGCTGCTGGCGCCGCTGATCGGCAACGCGCTGGGTGTCGAGCCGCGCGTGATCGGCAGTCCCGGCGAGGTGCGCGAGACGCGCTACGACCAGGACCTGGTGAACGGGCGTGGCTGCCTGCTCGAGGCGGGAGGCCAGATCGACGATGCGCTGGCCGCGGGCGACACGCCGGTGCTGCTTGCGGCCGACTGCTCGGTGGCGGTCACGACGCTGCCTGCCGTGCTCCGCAACCGTCCCGAGGCGCGCATCCTCTGGCTCGACGCGCACGGCGACTACAACACCCCTGAGAGCTCGGGCAGCGGCTACCTCGGCGGCATGTGCCTCGCCGCCGCCACGGGCGAATGGGACGCCGGCCTCGGGGAGACCATCCCGGCCGAGCGCGTGGTGCTGGCGGGGATCCGCGACCTGGATGCGGAGGAGCGCGAGCTGCTCGAGCGAAGCGCCGCGACGGTGATCGGCGCGAGCGCCATCGAGACGCTCGTGGCCGCGAAGAACGCGCTCGACGGCGCGCCCGTGTTCGTGCACCTCGACCTCGACGTGGTGGACCCGGAGCACCTGCCGGCCGCGGTGCCGGCGCCGGGCGGCCTTCACCCGGACAAGCTCTACGACCTGCTCGACTCGGTGCTCGAGGACTCGGAGCTGGTGGGGCTCGAGCTGACGGCGTTCGAGGTGCCCGCGGACGCCGACGCGGAGGCGGTGGCGACCGAGACCGTCATGCACATGCTGGAGCCGTTCTTCGATCACCTCTCGGAGGACGGGTGAGCCCCGAGCGCGCAGCCGCCGACACGCTGGTCGCCAGGCCGCCGCTCAGGACGCTCGTGGAGGACCTTCACGCGCGGCGCGAGCAGGCCCGGCTCGGCGGCGGCGAGGAGCGCGTCGCGCGCCAGCACGATCAGGACAAGCTCACCGCGCGCGAGCGCCTGGCGCTCCTGATCGACGAGGGCACGTTCACGGAGCTAGGCATCCACGGCCGCCCGCACTTCTCGCAGCGCGCGATGGAGGGCAAGGACGCGCCGGCCGACGGCGTGGTGACTGGCTACGGCAGGGTCGACGGCCGGCTCGTGGCCGTGGCCGCTTACGACTTCACCGTGATGGCCGGCTCGATGGGCATGACCGGCGAGCTGAAGGTGAGCCGTCTGCGCGAGCTGGCGCTCGGCAAGCGCATCCCGATCATCTGGCTGCTCGACTCGGCCGGCGCGCGCATCCAGGAGGCGGCCGGCTCGCTGTTCGCCGGCTCCGGCCACCTCTTCCGCGAGGAGGTGGTCATGAGCGGGGTCGTGCCGCAGGTGGCCGCGCTGATGGGCCCCTGCGCCGCGGGCACCGCCTACATCCCCGGGCTCGCCGACTTCGTGCCGATGGTCAAGGGCCGCGGCTCGATGGCGCTCGCGGGGCCGCACCTGACGAAGGCGGTGACGGGCGAGGACGTGACGCAGGAGGAGCTCGGCGGCTCGCGCATCCACACGCGCGTGTCGGGCGTGGGCGACCTCGAGGTCGAGTCCGACGAGGACTGCATCGAGGCGATCAGGAGCTACCTGTCGTTCTTCCCGCAGAACTGCGAGGAGGCGCCGCCGCTGCGCGAGCCCTCCGACCCCGCGGAGCGCATGGACGAGGAGCTCCTCGACGTGCTGCCGGAGTCGCCCCGAAAGCCCTACGACATGTACGACGTGATCCGCCGGATCGTGGACGACGGCTTCTACTTCGATATGAAGCCGCGCTTCGCCCGCACGATCATCACCTGCCTCGCGCGCATGGGCGGGCGGCCGGTCGGGATCGTCGCCAACCAGCCGAAGCACCTCGGCGGCATCCTCGAGAACGACTCCGCCGACAAGGCCGCGCGCTTCATCAACCTCTGCGACGCGTTCAACATCCCGCTGCTCTTCCTTCAGGACGTGCCGGGCTTCATGGTCGGGACGAAGGTCGAGCAGGCGGGGATCATCCGCCACGGCGCGAAGATGCTCTACGCGGTGTCGCGCGCGACCGT
>DASYMP010000260.1:0-11076 GCA_036009005.1 Thermoleophilaceae bacterium
GAGCCGTCGTGACCGGCGGCTCCAGCGGTATCGGCGAGGGCATCGCCCTGGCGTTCGCGAACGAAGGCGCCCAGGTGACCGTGTGCGGGCGCGACGAGCAGCGCACCGCCGCCACGCGCGCGGCCATCGAGGCCGCCGGCGGCGTGGCGCACGCGGCTCTCGGCGATGTCTCGGACCCCGACGAGGTCACTCGCATCGTCGACGTCGCCGCCGCCGCGATGGGCGGCATCGACGTGCTCGTCAACTGCGCCGGCATCGGCGAGCTGGACGGTTGGGTCCCCGTCCACGAGCACTCCCAGACGGCCTGGGACCGCACGCTCGCGGTGAACCTGACCGGGCCGTTCCTGATGTCCAAGGCGGTGCTGCCACACATGCTCGCCGCCGGTGGCGGGGCGCTCCTGCACATCAGCTCGGTGTGCAGCATCACGGTGTGGGCGGGGGACAGCGCGTACTCGGTCTCGAAGGCCGGCCTGAACATGCTGTCGGACCACATCGCGGTCGAGTACGGCGACAAGGGCATCCGCTCGAACACGCTCCTTCCCGGCGAGATCCTCACCCCGCTCCACGAGAGCGCGGCATCCGCGTCGCCCGACGCGCGCGAGTGGGAGCGGCAGGTGCTGGCCAAGCATCCGGTCGCCCGCTTCGGCACGGTCGACGAGGTGGCCGAGGCGGCCGTCTTCCTGTGCTCCGACGAGTCGCGCTTCCTCACCGGCGCGAACGTCCCGATCGACGGTGCCTATAGCCGTGTCTGAGCCGAACCCGATGGACATCGCCGGGCGAGTCGCGATCGTCACCGGCGCGGCCACCGGCGTGGGTCGCGGCATCGCCGAGCACTTCGCGCGCGTGGGCGCGCGCGTGTTGCTGTGCGACCTCGACGAGGCCGGCGCCGACGTTGCGGCGGCGCTCGCGGGCGAGGGTCACAAGGCCGCGTTCCGGCGCACCGACGTGTCCTCGGCGGACGACACCGCCGCGCTCGTGGAGGACGCGACCGAGCGCTGGGGCGGCGTCGACATTCTCGTGAACAACGCCGGCATCCAGGTCGAGAAGACGATCGAGGAGCTCGAGCCGAGCGAGTGGGACCGCCTCATGGACGTGAACATGAAGGGCGTCTATCTCTGCTCGAAGTTCGCGATCCCCGCGATGCGGGCGCGCGGCGGCGGCTCGATCGTGAACATCGCCTCCGTGAACGGCTTCTGGGTCGAGCCCGGGCTCGGCGCGTACTGCGCCTCCAAGGGCGGAGTGATCGCCCTGACCCGCTCGACGGCGGCGGACTTCGGGCGCGACGGGATCCGCTGCAACTGCATCTGCCCCGGCTACGTCGACACCGGCATGGCCGGCCGCTATCTCGACTCCCAGGCGGACCCGCAGCGCGCGCGCGCCGAGGTGGCGACGCTGCACGCCGTGGGCCGTGTCGGCCAGCCGGCCGACATCGCCGCATGTGCGCAGTTCCTTGCGTCCGACGCGGCCGGCTTCGCGACCGGCGCGGCATTCGTACTCGACGGCGGGCTCTCGCTCGGCGTGGTGGCCCAGCCCGACTGAGACCGACCCCTGATGGAGGACACATGACCGGAACCGCCACGCAGAGCCGCGCCGCCGAGGTCGCGGAGAAGCTCGAACGCGTCCGCGCTCACCTCGACGCGACCGGCCGCAGTGGCGTGCTGCTCACGCGCCAGTTCCTCGTCAGCTGGATCACCGCCGGCATGGAGGACCTGATCCTGCGCGGCCAGGACGTGGGCTTCGTGTGGGCGCTCGTGACCCCGGACGGCGCGTATCTCGTGACCTCGAACATCGAGGCCGCGCGGCTCGGCGCCGAGGAGGGTCCGGAGGAGCTCGGCTTCGAGGTCGTGGCCGTGCCCTGGTACGAGGGGCATTTCCAGTCCGCGCTCGGCGAGCTGTGCGACCCGAGCAAGCTGTCGAACGACGGCACCGGCCCGGGCACCGACGCATCGGACGCGCTCCAGGGACTGCGCCTGCGCCTGACCGCGGGCGAGCTCGACCGGATGCGCGCGCTAGGGGCCGACGCCTGCGAGGCGCTCGAGACGACGATGGGCAAGCTGACCCCCGGCATGCCCGGCACCGACCTGAGCGCCGTGGCCGCCTACGAGCTCGAGCGGCGCGGCATCTTCCCGTTCGCGATCCTCGCCGGAGGCGACGCGCGGCGCGCGAGCTTCCGTCACCCGACCGTCTCCTCCGCGCCGCTCGAGCGCGACGTGATGGTCGTGTTCGTGGGCGTGCGTGGCGGGCTCAACATCGCGTGTACGCGCACCGCGAGCGTCGGCAGCCCCGATCCGGCGCTCGCCGAGCGTCACGCCATCGCGAGCGAGGCCGAGGCGCGCGCCATCGAGGTCACGCGGCCGGGCGCCACCTACGGCCAGGCGCTCCAGGCGCAGATCGACGTCTACGAGGCGCACGGCTACCGGGACGAGTGGCGCAACCACACGCAGGGCGGGCCGATCGGCTACGGAGCCCGCGAGTTCGGCGTCGCGCCGCTCGCCGCGCCGGATCGCTTCACCGAGTACGCGGTCGAGGCCGACCACGCGGTAGCGTGGAACCCGACCGTGCAGGGCGCCAAGTCAGAGGACACGTTCATCGTGGGTGAGAGCGAGAACGAGCTCATCACCAACTCGTCGACCTGGCCCACGATCGAGGTCCCGCTCGCGGAGGGCTCCACCACGCGGCCGGCGATCCTAGAGGTGGGTTGACCGCGACAGCCGGCCGCGGCGACGCCCGCGTCGCCATCGTCACGGGGGCGAGCAAGGGCGTCGGCGCGGTCACGCTCCAGGCGTTCCTCGACTCGGGGGTGCGCGTCGTGGCGGTCTCGCGCGAGCTGCCCGGCCGGCGCGACGAGCAGCTGATCGACGTCCCGGGCGACGTGGCCGACCCGAGCACCGGCGCCCGGGTCGTGGAGGCCGCGCTCGAGGCGTTCGGCAGGATCGACGTGCTCGTGAACAACGCGGCCATGGACCTCTACGGACCGATGGGCGAGACGAGCATCGAGGACGCGCGCCGCGTGTTCGAGGTGAACGCGCTCGGTCCGCTCTGGATGATCAGGGCGGCCACCGACGCGCTCGCGGAGCGCTCCGGCGCGATCGTGAACGTGACCTCGCGGCTCGCTCAGATCGGCGTCCCGGAGATGGCGATCTACGGGGCCAGCAAGGGCGCCCTGCGCGCGCTCACGCACGGGGCGGCGGTGGAGCTTGCGCCGCGCGGGATCAGGGTGAACGCCGTCGCGCCCGGCATGACGGAGACGCCGCTCTTGAGCGAATGGCTCGCGGCGAGCGACGACCCGGACGCCACGCGCGCACGCGTCGTGGAGCGGATCCCGCTCGGCCGGCTCGCCCGCCCGGAGGACGTGGCGGCGGCGATCCTGTTCCTCGCGAGCGACGCCGCGGCGCACATCACCGGCACGACCCTGCCGGTGGACGGCGGCTACACCGCCGCCTAGCGCCGCTCCTTACGCCGCTACTGGAAGCGACTCGAGCGCTGCGCCCATCGTGTCGGCGATCAGCGCTATGTCGTCGTGGTCGACGACGAAGGGCGGTGAGACCTGAAGCGTGGCGTTCGCGATCACGCGGGCCATGACGCCGTTCGCGACGCAGTGGGCGGCGATCCGATCGGCCACCGCGGCGTCGCTGCACTGCACGCCGGCCAGCAGGCCCACGCCGCCGCGCACCTCCACGACGTGCTCGCTGGCCTCGAGCGGCCGCAGCGCCTCGAACAGCGGCTGCTCGAGCTCGAGCACGCGCTCGCCGAGCCGCTCCTCCTCGAGGATGTCGAGGTTCGCCATAGCGGCGGCGCAGGCGGCCGTGTGGCCCGAGTAGGTGACTCCGTGGCGGAACATCAGCTCGGGCTCCTCCGCCCAGAACGGCGCCCAGACGCGCTCGGCGATGATCGTCGCGCCCAGCGGGAGGTAGCCGGAGGTGATGCCCTTTGCGACCACGATCATGTCCGGCGCCATGCCGAAGCGCTCGGTGGCGAACATCGCTCCCGTTCGCCCGAAGCCGGTGATCACCTCGTCGGCGACGAGGAGGATGTCGTTGTCGCGGCAGATGCGCTCGACCGTCTCGAGGTAGCCGGGCTCGGGCGGGAAGACTCCACCGGTGCCCATCACGGGCTCGCAGAAGAACGCGGCGATCGAGTCGGCGCCCTGCTCGTCGACGAGGCGCTGGAGCGCGCTCGCGTCGGTGTGGTCCACGCGTGCGACGTCCGCGATCAGCTCGCCGTAGCCCACGCTGTTCGCCTCGATCCCGCCGATGCTGGTGCCGAAGGCGTGCAGGCCGTGGTAGGCGTTGGCGCGCGTGACGATCGTGCGCTTGTCCGGACGGTCGAGGGCGTGCCAGTAGCGGCGCGCAAGCTTCGCGGCCGTCTCGATCGCATCCGAGCCGCCGCTGCCGAAGAACACGCGCGCGTCGGGGATCGTGGTCATTGCCGCGACGCGCTCGGCCAGCTCGATCGCGGCCGGAGTGCCGAAGCGCCCGAACGAGTGGTAGCTCTCGAGCGTCTTGATCTGCTCCGCGACGGCCTCGGCGATGCGAGCACGGCCGTGGCCGATGTTGCAGTACCAGAGGCTCGCGGTCGCGTCGAGGTAGCGCTTGCCGTCGGTGTCCCAGAGGTAGGCACCATCGCCCCGGGTAAGGACGAGCTCATTGCCCGCGACCCGCGACATCGACGCCTGTGGGTGCCACAGCTTGGTGTCAAAGTTGTTCAACAACTGGGCACATCATATCCTCCGAGTGTGAGAACCTGGGCGGCGCATTGACAGAGGACCCCGGCAGCGACCTTCTCTCGGGCCTCGAGGTCCAGCTAGAGAGCACCGCCGAGCAGGTGGCCGGCGTGCTCCGCGACGCGATCGTCGGCGGCCGGATCGCCCAGGGCACCTACCTGCGCGAGGTGCCGCTCTCGACCCGCTTCGGCGTGTCCCGCAACACGATCCGCGAGGCCACGCAGATCCTCGTCGGCGAGGGGCTCGTGACGCGCGAGATGCACCGCGGGGCGTTCGTCAGCCGCGTGGGCGAGGCCGACGTGCGCGACCTCTACCGCGTGCGTCGCATGGTCGAGCTCGAGGCCGTGCGCGACTCCGCCTCTCGCGACCTGGGCGGCCTCCGCGAGGCCGTGCGCCTGCTCGCCGAGGCCGTCGACGCGAACGACCGCAAGAGCCTCGTCGAGCACGACCTCCTCTTCCACAGCGAGCTGGTCGACAGCATGGGAAGCAGCCGCCTCGGCGGACTCTTCGACAGCGTGGCCGGCGAGCTGCGCCTGTGCCTCTCGCTCGTGGGCGGCACCCCATACGAGGAATCCGGGATAGCGCTGCGAGAGCACACCGCGATACTCGAAGCGCTCGAGGCCGGGAACGCAGCCGAGGCCAAGAAGCTCCTGGCGGCCCACCTGGACGACGCGGAGCGCGGCCTGATCGACGTGCTGCGGCTGCTCGACGCCGAGGGCGCGGCCGCCGCCGCGGCGCCGGAGCCGGCGGCACCGCCGGCGTAGCCGCTCGCTGCGCGACCGCCCACAGCGACAAGTTGCTGAACAATCTTGCATTTGGACATGAGCGCAGATAGGGTCGCGCTGTGGACGACGCATCGCGCCGGAATGGCTCTCTGCGCAGCGCGCGCTGGTTCGGCTCGGAGACCGTGGTGGGCATGCTGCACCGCGCCTCCGTCAAGGCGGATGGCTTCTCGCAGGCCTCTGTCGATGGCCGCCCGGTAGTCGGAATCTGCAACTCGTGGTCCGAGCTCGTGCACTGCAACGTGCACCTGCGCGGCCTTGCGACGGCGGTGAAGCGCGGGGTGATCGAGGCGGGCGGGCTGCCGCTCGAGTTTCCGACGATCTCGCTCAGCGAGAACCTGATGAAGCCCACGACCATGCTGTACCGGAACCTGATGTCGATGGACGTGGAGGAGTCGATCCGCGCCCATCCGCTCGACTCCGTGGTGCTGCTGGCGGCCTGCGACAAGACGCAGCCGGCGCAGTTGATGGGCGCGGCGAGCGCGGGCGTGCCGGCGATCATGCTCACCGGGGGGCCGGCCCAGCCGGCCTATTTCCGCGGGCGCGAGCTCGGCGTGGGCACGGACCTGTGGGAGTACACCGCGGAGTACCGCGCCGGCCGCATGTCGAAGGAGGAGTACGAGGCGCTCGAGGCCGCACTGATCCCCTCGTTCGGCCACTGCAACGAGCTCGGCACGGCCTCCACGATGGCGGGCATCGTCGAGGCGCTCGGCGCCTGCCTTCCCGGCACGGCGGCGATCCCCGCCGTGGACGCACGCCGCTCGGCGGCGGCCGAGGACACCGGCAGGCGCGCCGTGGAGCTCGCCCGCAGCGGCCTGACCTTCGACACCGTGCTGTCCCCGGGCGCCTTCGACAACGCGATCACGCTCCTGATGGCGATGGGCGGCTCGACCAACGCGGTGATCCACCTGCTCGCCCTGGCCGGACGCGTGGGCGTGGACCTCGACCTCGCCCGCTTCGACGAGATCTCCCGGCGGACGCCCGTGCTGGCGAACCTCCGCCCCTCCGGTGAGCACCTGTTCGCCGACCTCTTCCGAGTCGGCGGCGTTCCCGCGCTGATGCGCGAGCTGCGCCCGCTGCTCGACGAGGAGACCATCATCGTCACGGGCGAGCGGCTCGGCGAGGCGCTCGACCGCGTGAAGGACGAACCCGACGGTGAGGTGATCGCGCCGCTCGCCGCGCCGCGGCGGCCGCAGGGCGGGATCGCCGTGCTCAAGGGCAGCCTCGCGCCGCGCGGAGCGCTCATCAAGCAGAGCGCCGCGTCGCCCGAGCTGCTGCGGCACACCGGGCGGGCGGTCGTGTTCGAGGACATGGACGACATGTCGGCTCGCATCGACGACCCGGACCTGCCGGTCGACGCGAGCTCGGTGCTCGTGCTGAAGCACGCCGGCCCGAGAAGCGCCGCCGGCTTCCCCGAGTGGGGGATGCTCCCGATCCCGCGCCGCCTGCTCGAGCAGGGCGTGCGCGACATGGTGCGCATCTCCGACGCGCGCATGAGCGGCACGGCTTTCGGCACCGTCGTGCTGCACGTGACGCCCGAGGCAACGGCTCTCGGCCCGCTCGCGGCCGTCGAGAACGGCGACGAGATTGCGCTCGACGTGGAGGGACGGCGGATCGACCTGCTCGTGCCCGACGACGAGGTGCGCCGGCGGCTCGAGAACCGGCCCGCTCGGCCGCGCGCATACAAGCGCGGCTACGGCGCGATGTACCTCGACCACGTGCTCGACGCCGACAGCGGCTGCGACTTCGACTTCCTCCGCAAGGTCCCGGACGAGCCACACCAGGTGGAGCCATACGGCCTCCTCGACGGCTGGATCGGCGGATGGTGACCCAGGCGGCCGACGCCGTCGTCGAGATCGCCGCGGGCACGTGGCGGCTCGGGTCGGTGCTCGGCGGCCGCAACGTCTACCAGTACCTCGTTGCCTCCGAGGATGGCTCCGAGCTCCTGCTCGTGGACACGGGCACCACCTACACGCCGCGCGACGTGATCGCCCCGGCGCTGCGCCGTCTCGACCTCGCGCCGGACGCGCTGCGCCTCGCGGTCGTGACCCATCCCGACGTCGACCACCAGGGCGGCCTCGCGGGCATCGCCGAGCTCTGCGCAAACGCGGTGACCGCGTGCGGCTTCGCCGACCGCGCGCTCGTGGCGCACCCCGAGCAGCTCCTCAGCGACCGCTACCAGCCCTACCTCGAGGAGCACGGGCTCGGCTACGGCGACGAGGACGTGCGCTGGATCCGCAGTCACTACGGCGGCCCGGTCGAGATCGAGTTGACGCTGGCCGGCGGCGAGCTGCTCCGCGTCGGCGAGCGCGAGCTCCGCGTGCTCCACGTGCCCGGCCACTCCGCCGGGCACCTCGCGCTGCACGAGCCCGCGAGCGGACTGCTGTTCAGCTCGGACGCGGTGCACTGGACCGGCTGCCCGGGCGTCGACGGGGCACCCGCCCTCTGCCCGACCTACGAGGAGGTGGACGCCTACCTCGGCTCGATCGAGCTGCTCGAGCAGGTGGCACCGTCCGAGCTCCACTCGGGCCACTGGCCGACGCGCAGCGGCGCCGAGGTCGAGACGTTCCTCGACGAGAGCCGCGAGTTCGTGGCACTGGTGGACCGCGTGCTGCTCGAACGGCTCGCGGAGCCGGCCACTCTCGGCGAGCTGTGTGAGGCCGTCCAGGACGGCGCCGGGCCGTGGGAGTCAGAGGCTCAGCTGCTCATGTTCGCGGTGAGCGGACACGTGCGCAGGCTCCAGCGCCAGGGCAGTGTCGGGCGCCTGGAGACGGGCTCAACACCGGCCCGATACCGACTTACCAGCCATGTTGACCGTTAAATCATTGAACGTTATAGTCGGCCGAGGCGAGCGTCTGGCTCATCTCCCAAACAGGAGGATTTCCTAGATGGAAGCGTCATCGACGAGCGAAAGCCGTCCCACCGAACAGATGGAGGGCGGATTTTCTCGAAAGGCGTCCGGCCTCGTCCGCGACTTCTCTCAGATGGATGCCTGGATCTACAACGTCCTGGCGCTCAACCTGGTTGTCCTGATCGCGTTCTTCTACGTGGCGGGCATCGCGACGTTCCCGACCGCAAGCCTCTGGCTCGCCGTCGTCATCTGCGGTGTTCTGTGCACGTTCGAGGCGATCGTCTACGCGTTCTTCATGTCGATCATGCCGCGGTCCGGAGGCGACTACGTCTTCCAGAGCCGCGTGCTGGGCGGCGGGATCGCGACGGTCTTCGCGTTCACCGCGATCGTGCTCAGCCAGACGGTGCTTGTGGCCCTGACGGCCTACCTCGGAGCGACGCTGGTGCTGTCGCCGTTCTTCCTGCTGCTCGGTGCTCAGTACGACTGGCAGTGGCTGATCGACGCCGGCAACTGGATCGCCAAGCCCACCGGCATCTTCCTGGTGTCCGCCGCCTACATCGCCTGGTGTGCGTGGATCAACATCAAGGGCCTGCGGATCTACGCCGTGATCCAGCGCTACGTGTTCTGGCTCGGGATGGCGTGCGTCGTGATCGTCCTGGTCATGCTGTTCGCGACCAGCCACAGCGACTTCGTCGGCAACCTCAACGCCTTCATGTCCGAGAACTACGGCGTGAACAACGCCTACGACACGGTCATCAAGGAAGGCGGCACGACCGACACCTCGTTCTCGCTGTGGGCCACGCTGCTCGCCGCGGTGTTCGCGTCGCTGTTCCTGGCCTTCCCGCACTGGGGCGTCCAGCAGGCGGGTGAGATCAAGCGCGCCAACAGCCTCCGCGGCAACATCATGTCGATCGCGGGCGCCGAGGTGTTCAGCTTCATCATCATCGCGATCTTCGCGGCCCTTCTCGTCAGCAAGGTCGGCAACGACTTCCTGTACGCGAGCGGCAACCTGTTCTACAGCGGCTCGCCCGACAACCCGCTACCGGTGCCGCCGTTCTTCGGCTTCTTCGTGGCGCTGGCGTCCGGTTCGTCGATCTTCATCTGGATCGCGTTCGTGATGTTCTTCTGCTGGTTCATCATGCTCGCGCCGAACGCCCCGCTGGGCGCCACCCGGGTGATGGCGGCGATGTCGTTCGACCGCGTGCTCCCCGACTGGTTCGGGCGTGTCAACCCGCGCACGCACACGCCGGTCAACTCGATCATCGCGTTCTGCGTCCTGTGCGTCGCGGTCTCCGCGCTGTACGCATACGCGGACTGGTTCGTGCCGCTCACCGTGGCGCTGGTCGTGCCGAGCCTCACGGCGTTCGGGGTGACGATGGTCGCGGCGATCCTGTTCCCGCGGCTGCGGCCCTCGATGTACCGCTCGACCCCCGCGGACAAGTACCGCGTGGCCGGGATCCCGGTCATGAGCATCTGTGCGGTCGTGTTCCTCGCCTTCGTGATCTTCATCGACTACGAGGCGTTCACAAACGACACCCTGGCCATCAACACGTCCAAGGGCCTGATCTTCGTGGCCGCTCTGTACGCGATCGCGATCGTCACGTACTACGCCTCGAAGATCTACCGGCAGCGCAAGGAGAACCTGGACCTCAGCATGGTCTACAAGGAGCTGCCGGCGGAGTAGCTCTGCGCCCCGTACTGGCAATAACGCACCTGGCGAGCCACGCGAAGATCGGGCTCGCCAGGTCGGAGCTCGAAGCACGGGGCCTCAGGCTCCTGCCGCTCGACATGTATGCCGAGAGCCGGCGGCCACGCCTTCGCGAGGTCGCCGGCGTCATGAGCTTCGGAGGCCAGATGAGCGTGACCGAGCTCGACGGCTATCCGCTCCTCTCCTGGGAGCGTGAGCTGATGGAGGAGGCGCTCGCGGAGGGCGTGCCGGTGCTCGGCATGTGCCTCGGCGCTCAGCTGCTCGCGCTGGCGAGCGGCGGCGAGGTCGAGCGCATGGAGGCGCCGTACATCGGCTGGCCGGAGCTCACGCTGGGACCGGGTGCCGAGCATGATCCGCTCGTCTCCACGCTGCCCGACGGGCTGCCCGTGCTGAAGTGGCACAACGACGCGATCGTGCCCGCCGACGACGCCCAGATCCTCGCCACGACCGACAGCCCCGGCGCCGCGATCTTCCGCGCGGGCGAGTTCGCGTGGGGCAGCCAGATGCACCTCGAGACGACCCCGGACATCTTCTTCGAGGAGTGGATCGGCGATCCGCTCGAGCAGGAGGCGCTTCGGCGGGCCGGACTGTCGCCCGAGGCGTTCGTCGAGGAGACGAGGGCGCGGCTACCGGTTCAGATCGAGGCCTCGGCGGCGCTCTTTCGGAGCTTCGGCGAGCTCGTCGCGATGCGAGAGCTCAGCGAACGTCCGTGACGGGATTGGCGAGCACGCCGATCCCGTCGATCTCACACTCGACGGTGTCGCCGTCGTTCAGGCCGCGCGGCGGGTCCATGAACTCGCCGCAGCCCCAGGGCGTGCCCGTGAGCACGACGTCGCCGGGCTCGAGCGTGAACGAGCGCGAGCAGAACGCGAGCAGCTCCGCGACGCCAAAGATCATCTCGTTGGTGGACGAGTCCTGCACGAGCTCGCCGTTCACGCGCGTGCGCAGCGCGAGGCTCTGAGGGTCGTCGACCTCGTCGGCGGTCACGACGAGCGGACCGAGCGGGCAGAAC
>DASYMP010000261.1:0-28127 GCA_036009005.1 Thermoleophilaceae bacterium
GTCGAGGCGCGCCGCCAGGAGAACGCGCGCCCGCTGCTCGGGCGGCTCGCGCAGCCCGGCGAGATCGCCGACGCGGCCGTGTGGCTGCTCGTCGAGGCGCGCTTCGCGACCGGAGCCGTGGTGCCGATCGACGGCGGGACGACCGCCGTATGAGCTCGATCGCCGGCAGCCGCATCCTGATCACGGGCGCAAGCTCCGGAGTCGGCCAGGCCGCCACGCGAGCGTTCGCGGCGGGTGGCGCGCAGGTGGCCGCGCTCGCGCGGCGCGCGGACGCGCTGGAGGCGCTCGTCGCCGAGCTCGGCGACGCCGTGCTCCCGATACCCACTGATGTGTCCGACCCCGAGGCCGTGGCCGCCGCCGTCGCGCGCGCCCACGACTCGTTCGGCGGGCTCGACGTCGCGGTGAACGCGGCGGGCGTGGGCATGCCCACGCCGCTCGAGGAGCTCGATCCTGTCGGCTGGCGCGAGGTGATCGCCGTGAACCTGTCCGGCAGCTTCTACGTCGCGCGCGAGGCCGGCCTCCGCATGCGCGAGGACGGCGGCGGCACGATCGTGAACATCGGCTCCGAGCTGTCCAGCATCGGCATGGGCATGTACTCGGCCTACTGCGCGTCGAAGTTCGGCGTCGTCGGGCTCACGAAGGCGCTGGCCGCGGAGCTCGCGCCGACCGTCCGGGTGAACGTGATCTGCCCGGGGCCGATCGACACGCCGATGATGGACGCGGAGCTCGATTGGTTCCCCGACCCGGAGGCGACACGCCGCGAAGCGACCGAGCGAGTGCCGCTCAAGCGCTTCGCCCAGCCGGAGGAGATCGTGGAGGCGATCCGGTTCATTGCATTCGAGGCGCCGTTCGCGACCGGCGCGGTGGTGCCGCTCGACGGCGGAACAACGATGGTCTGAAAGGACTTGGTGGATCAAGCGATGCGAATGGACGGAAAGCGGGGCGTCGTGACCGGCGCCGCATCGGGGCTCGGCCGCGAGGTGGCGCGCCTGTTCGCGCGCGAGGGCGCGAGCGTGGTCGTGGCGGACATGAACGCGGACGGCGCCGAGGCTGTGGCGGCCGAGATCACGGACGCCGGTGGCACGGCCGTCGCGCACGCGACCGACGTGACGAAGGAGGACCAGATCGTCGCGGCGCTCGAGCGCTGCGAGTCCGACTGGGGCGGCCTCGACTTCGTGATCAACAACGCGGGCGTGCAGCTCGAGAAGGCGCTGCACGAGACCACGAACGAGGAATACGACTGGATCTTCGACGTGAACGTCCGCGCGGTCTTCTGGGGCTGCAAGCACGCGGTGCTGAAGATGCGCGAGAGCGGCGGCGGCACGATCGTGAACACCGCCTCGGCGCTGTCGTTGGTCTCAGACCCGTTCCTGCCCGTCTACACGGGGAGCAAGCATGCGGTGCTCGGGCTCACGCGCTCCGTCGGCGTGGCCTACGCGGCCGACGGGATTCGCTGCAACTGCGTCTGCCCCGGCGACATGCAGACCCCGATGATCGAGAAGTACTGGGAGGCCACCGGCGACCCCGAGAAGGCGCGCGAGGAGATGAACGCGATGTACCCCGCCGGCCGGATCGGCCAGCCGGGCGAGGTTGCGCACGCGATCCTGTTCCTCGCCTCCGAGGAGGCCTCGTACGTCAACGGCTCGTTCATGCAGGTTGACGGCGGCCTCCTGTCGAAGGTGTATTGAGGTACCCCGGCTCGGCCTGCGACCGCAGTAGGGTTCCCCAGCATTCCCATGGCGTCAGCCCGCCCAACCATGCGAGAGGTAGCGGAGCTGGCCGGCGTGTCGGTCCAGACCGTCTCGAACCACGTCAACGGCCGTCATCAGTACATGTCGGCCGATACGCGCCGCCGTGTCGCGGACGCGATGCGCGAGCTCGGCTACTACCCGAACCTCACCGCGCGCGGGCTGCGCTCGGCGGAGACGCTCACGCTCGGCTTCCTCGTGCTCGACGAGCACGCGCGCTTCCTGGCCGACCCGCTCACCGACCTGATCATGGCCGGAGTGGGTGATGTGGCGCGCGAGAACGACTACGGGCTCCTGATCAAGTCCTCGAAGCCCTCGGAGGATCCGGACCGGCTGCTCTCACCCGTGCTTCAGAGCCGCGTGGACGGCGCGTTCCTGCTGCTCTCCGGCGCGCCCGCGGTCCGCAACGAGCAGATCGAGCGCGTGAGCCAGCTGACCGACCACTTCGTGGTGTTCGACGAGCCGGTCGAGGACCCGGCGATCATGTCCGTGCGCGCGGCCGACCGCGACGGCGGCCGCTCCGTGACCGAGCACCTGATCGAGCGCGGCCATCGCCGGATCGCCTTCGTCGGCGCCGCCGTGCCCTGGGCCGTGGTCGAGCAGCGGTTGATCGGCTTCAGGGACGCGCACGAGGCCGCCGGCATCGACGTGGACGACGAGCTCGTGAGGCTCGAGGCCGGCTGGGAGCCGGACAGCACCGTGCCGATCGCCGAGGCGCTCCTGCGCCGCGCGGACCCGCCCACCGCGATCGTCTGCGCCAGCGACCTGCTCGCGCTCGCGGCGGTGCACACCGCCCGTGGGCTCGGTCGCGACGTGCCCGGCGACGTGGCCGTCTCGGGGTTCGACGACTTCCCCTTCTCGCAGTTCGCGCGGCCGTCGCTCACGACCGTGCGGCTGCCCGCCTACGAGATGGGACGCGAGGCCGCGCGCCTTCTGATCGCGCGGCTCCGCGGCGGCGAGGACGCGGCCGGACCCCAGCAGGTCGAGCTCCCCGTCGAGCTCGTCGTGCGCGAGTCCACGTGACCGACGTCGTCGTAGCGGGCGCCGGCCACAACGGCCTCGTCGCGGCGAACTACCTCGCCGACGCGGGCCTCGGCGTGACCGTGCTCGAGCGGCGCGGCGTCGTGGGCGGCGCCACCGTGACCGAGGAGCTGATCCCCGGATACCGCGCCTCCTCCTGCGCGTACGTGCTCGGGCTGCTCCATCCGAAGGTGCTCCGCGAGCTCGAGCTCTCGCGCTTCGGCCTCGAGCTCTACCAGACCGACGTGTCCAACGTGAACCTGCTCGAGGACGGCCGCCATCTCGTGCTCTACAACGAGCTCGGCGCAACGCTGCGCGGGCTCGAGCGTTCCCGGCCCGGCGAGTCGGAGCGCTTCGTGGCCCTCGGCCTGCGGCTCCAGCGCTTCGCCGAGCTGATCGGACCGTCCTTCCTGGAGGCGCCGCCGGCGCTCTCCGAGCTGATGGCCTCGTTCGAGCGCGCGGGCGCGAGCGACCTGTTCGAGGAGTTCTTCGCGCTGAGCATCGTGGACCTGCTCGACCGCTACCTCGAGGACGACCTGCTGAAGGGCCTGCTGACGTTCTTCGGCCTCGTCTCCGCCTGGGGCGGCCCCTGGACGCCGGGCTGGACGTTCCTCTACGGCCATCACTCGGTCGGCGAGTACGAGGGCCACATGGGCCAGTTCGCCTTCCCGCGCGGCGGGATGGGCTCGCTCGCCGAGGCGCTCGCGAAGCGTGCGCGCGCCCGTGGCGTGACGATCAGGACCGACGCCGCCGTGGAGCGGGTGCTCGTGGAGCGCGGGCGCGTGACGGGCGTGCTGCTCGAGTCCGGCGAGGAGCTCCCGGCGCGGGCGGTGGCGTCGAACGCCGATCCGCAGCGCACCTTCCTCGGCATGGTCGAGCGCCGCGAGCTGCCGGACGCGTTCCGCGAGGAGATCGAGCGCTTCGACATGCGCGGATCGATGGGCCGCGTGCACATCGCGCTGGACGGTCTGCCCGACTTCACGGGGATGGAGAGCGGCGCCGGTCCGCACACGCGCGGGCTGACGCTGCTCGGCGCCGAGGTGGAGCGCTTCGAGGCGGCCTGGGGAGCACAGCGCCAAGGCCGGCTCCCCGAGGACTTCCCGATCGAGTTCCTGATCCAGAGCGCGCACGACGACACGCTCGCGCCGGCGGGCAAGCACCTGCTCATGACCGGGATCCAGCAGCTTCCCTTCGAGCTGGCGGACGGCACCTGGGACGACCATCGCGACACGTTCACGGAGCGCGTGATCGCGCAGCTGTCGCGCTACGCGCCGCGGATCCGCGACCACATAGTCGACACGCACACGATCACGCCGCTCGACCTCGAGCGTGAGTACGGGCTCACCGGCGGCAACATCTTCCACGGCGCGATGACGCTCTCGCAGGTGTTTGGCGAGCGCCCCGCGAGCGGGTACAGCGACTACCGCACGCCGGTACAGGGGCTCTACCTGTGTGGGGCGGGCGCGCACCCCGGCGGCGGCGTGATGGGCGTGCCCGGCCACAACGCCGCCAACGCGATCGCGACGGATCTCGCCGGGGGCGGAGCGGCGGCGCGGCCCCGTCCCGCGCGCCCGCGCCCCCGCTCGCGCAGGCCACTCGACCGCGCCCTGGCCAGCACGCGCGGGCGCAGGCTGCTCGTGCGGCTCGCGCGCCAGCCGCTCCTGTCCGGCCTGGTGGAGCGGCTCGGTCGCCGCGGCTAGACGCGCGGCTTCGGGACGCCGGCGGTGAGGCCGCCGTCGACCACGAGCTCGCTGCCGGTCATGAAGCTCGAGTCCTCGCTGCAGAGATAGGCCACGGCCGCGGCGATCTCGTCCGCGGTTCCCATCCGGCCCACGGGCTGCCGCGCGGCCATCTGAGCGCGGAAGACGTCGGGATCCGGCGCCGCGGCGGCGAACGACTCGACCCACGGCGTGTGGATCGTGCCCGGGCAGATGCAGTTCACGCGCACGCCCGTGCCCGCGAAGTCGAGCGCCATCGCCTTCGTCATGGCGACGACGGCGCCCTTCGTGGCGCAGTAGGCGAAGCGGTTCGTGAGGCCGACGATCCCGGCCACCGAGGCCATGTTCACGATGCTGCCCGCGCCGCGCGCGAGCATGGCGGGCAGCACGGCGCGCGAGCAGCGAAAGACGCCGTCCACGTTCACCGCGAAGAGCCGCCGCCAGTCCTCGTCGCCCGTTTCGAGGATGCTCCCGGCGGCGCCCACGCCCGCGTTGTTGACGAGCCCGTCCAGCTCGCCGAGCTGCCGCTCGACGAGCTCGGTGAGCCGCTCCTCTGCCTCGGCGGCGCTCACGTCGAGCTCCGCGGCCACGGCGTCACCGCCCTCGGCACGGATCTCGGCGGCCGCGGCCTCCGCCGCCTGCGCATCCAGATCGAGGACCAGCACCCTGGCGCCCTCGGCCGCCAGCCGCTCGCAGGACGCGCGCCCGATGCCGGAGCCGCCCCCGGTCACCGCGATGCGGGCACCGGCGAGCCGGGCCTGCGCCGCGCCCTTCGTCATAGGACCTTGTGCCGGCCGTACGTGTCGGTGGCGCTCGCTCCGCCTCGCAGCATCTCCTGGGCGTCGGACTCGCGCGCGAGCTTGTCGAGCGCGGCGGCCATGCAGGCCTCCGCCTTGTCGGCCGGCACCACGACCACGCCATCGATGTCGGCCGCGATCAGGTCACCGGGCCGCACGGTCACGCCGCCGCACACGATCGGCTCGTCGAAGGCGACCACGTCCGCGCGTCCGTAGGAGTCGGCGGGGTGGATCGCCGAGGCGTACGTGGGGAAGCCGAGGCGGTCGATCCCGGCGAGGTCTCGAACTCCGCCGTCGATCACCGCGCCCACCGCGCCGCGCGCGATCGCGCGCGTGCTGAGCAGCTCGCCCCAGATGCCCACGTCCATCGTGCCGTCGGTGTCGAACACCACGACCGCGCCGTCGGGGATCGCGTCGGTGGCGGCGAGCTCCTTCTCGTAGGGCCGCTCTGCGAAGACCTCGGAGCGGACCGCCCGGATCGTGAACGCGGGCCCGACGATCGGCGCTCCCGCCGCGATCGGCCGGATGCGCTGGTCCATCACCTGCTCGCGGAGGCCCTCGGCGTCGAGCGCGTCGCTGAGCGCGGCGACCGTCACGATCTCGGCCGCGACCTGCCTGGGAACGTTCGGGGAGGCCATCACTTGAACGTTACATCGAGCCCGGCGTGTCCGCAACCGGGTACCTGCCAGATCTCGCTCCGGCGGGGATGGGGCCGCCGTGTGGGGGTAGGGTGCGGCCGGGAGGAGACGAGGATCGAGCTCCTCGACGCCGCGTCGTACGGCGCTCAGCGGCGACCCGCAACCGAAAGAGGCACCGTGGCGTATCCCATCAACGAGTCCTGCTTCCGCGAGCACGCGGCGTGAGCGCTCACGCGGACCGCCCGTTCGCGGAGCTCGTCGAGAGGGTGGCGTCGGCCGACCCGGCGCCCGGGGCCGGCCCGTCGGCCGCCTGGACGTGCGCGCTCGCGGCGGCGCTCGTCGAGATGGTCTCGGCCGTCACGCTGCGGAAGGAGCCGGTGGATGCCGGCGCGGTCACGCGGCGCCGCGAACGCGCCGCCGAGCTGCGAGCCACGGCGCTCGCGCTGGCCGACGAGGATGTCGTCGCCTACAGCGCGGTGCTCGACGTGCTCCGGCGGCGCGAGGAGCCGGGTCATGGAGCGCGCCTCGTCGCGGCGCTGTCGGGAGCAGCGGACCCGCCGCTCGCGATCGCCGAGACCGCCGGCGAGGTGGCCCGGCTGGCGGCGGAGGCCGCGGCGGAGGCGCGCGGCGCCGTCAAGGGCGAGGCCGTGACGGCCGCCGTGCTGGCCGAAGCGGTGGCACGCGCCTGCGCGCCGCTCGTGGACATGAACCTCGGAAGCGCGCCGAACGACAGCCGGCGCGCGCGCGTGCGTGAGATCGCGGAGCTGGCCCGCGAGGATCTCGCAAGCGCGAGCGGGGGCTGAGCGCGGTGGCCCTCTAGGTTCTCAACGGTCCACGCGCCGAGCACACCCACGCATCTGCCCGCCGCCGGGCCGGCGCCGGCGGCCGCCGAACCGGGCCATGGCCGCCGCCGCGGCCAGCTGTTCGTCGCGCTCGCCGCGGTCGCGTGGTCGAGCGCCGGCGTCCTCCAGCGCCAGCTCTCGCTCGACATCCCGACGCAGGTGGCCGGCCGTGCCGTGTTCGCGGCGGCGGCGCTCCTCCTGTTCCTCGCGGTCGCGGAGCGCGGGCGCGTCGTCGAGGCGTGCCGCTCGGTCGGGCGAGCCGGCGTGGCGCTCGCCCTCTGCCTCGCGGTCGCCTCCGGTTCGTTCGTCTCCGCGCTGAACTACGCGTCGGTGGCGCGCGTCCTGTTCATACAGGCGCTCTCGCCCGTGCTCGCGGCGCTCCTCGCGCGCGTGCTGCTCGGAGAGCGGATCAGCAGGCGGACGGGGCTGGCGCTGGTGGTCGCCGCCGCCGGGGTCGCGCTGATGGTGGGTACACCCGAGGGAAACAACGCCGTCGGTGACGCGCTCGCGCTCCTCGTCGCCTTGGCGTTCGCGCTCGCCCTGGTGATCACCCGCCACCGGCGCGACGTCTCGATGGTGCCCGCCACCAGCCTTTCGCAGCTGTTTTTGCTCGTCGCGTTCGTGCCGTTCGCCTCGCCCGGGGACGTGGGCGGCGACGACCTGCTGTTCCTCGTCCTGCTCGGCGCGGGACAGATGGGCATCGGCCTTGTCTTCCTCGTGATAGGCGCCCGCCTCATCCCGGCGGCGCAGGTCGGCCTGATCACGCTGCTCGAGATCGTCCTCGGTCCGCTCTGGGTGTGGATGGCCCTCAGCGAACGCCCGAGCGCGGCCACGCTCGTGGGCGGCGCGATCGTGATCGCCGCGATCGTGATCCAGAGCCGCCCGTTCGAGGGCCCCACCCCGCCGCCGCCCTAGACCAGCGGCCCCGCGGGGGGGCGTTCAGCGCCGCCGCTCAGACGGTGAACGCGTTGTCGACAGCGGCGACCAGAGAGACATCGAACGTCTGGATGCGTGCCTGCTGATGGTTGGCGTCACAGCGGCCCAGGTGGTTGCCGCGCTGGATCGCCGCGCCGGCGTTGTCGGGGGTTACGAGCCCGCTTCGGATCGTGAAGTCCAGCCCTCCGAAGCAGTAGATCCCCCACCGCGGGGTGCTGGATCTCGGACTGGTCGACGCCATTGAACGGGGCTCGGAGCGCCCAGCGCGTTGGCGCCGACGCTGTTCTATCGCAGGCTGCTCGCGGCGTAGCCCGTGCCTCCGAGCGCGACGAACAGCGATAGGTCACGATCACGGTGGTGGCGCGGCCGGTATGAGAGAGCTTGTTGACCATGTGCGAGGTTCCTCCGGCGGGATTGGCTCCGCCGTAACCCCCCTGGCATGGTTTGCCACCCATCCCGACCGCCCCTAGCACCCAGAAAGCGCAAAACCCGCCTGGCGAGAGGCGGGTTTTGCAGTAGCGGGGGCGGGATTCGAACCCGCGACCTTCGGGTTATGAGCCCGACGAGCTACCTGACTGCTCCACCCCGCGACGCGACGTAAGAGGGTAGTGAAGCTGTGCGTTAGCGTCAACGCGATGGCTGAACTGATGGTGTACGAGAAGCGCACCTGCACCACGTGCAAGAACCTCGCGGTGCTGCTTCAGGAGAAGGGGATCGACTTCGATCGGGTCGACTACCACGTCGAGCCGCTCTCGGAGGCGGAGATCCGGGCGCTGGTCGAGAAGACCGGACAACCCGCGCGTGAGCTGTTTCGCACACGCGAGCCGGTCCATGCGGAGCTGGGCCTCGGCGAGCGCGAGGTCGCCGACGACGAGGCGATCCGTCTCATGGCCGCCCACCCCGAGCTGATGCAGCGGCCGGTGGTCGTGCGCGGCGATCGCGCCGTGCTGGCGCGGCCCGTCGAGCGGGTGCTCGAGCTGCTCGACGGCTAGCCGCATGCCGGTCGCGGTCATCGACATCGGCACGAACACCACACGGCTGCTCGTCGCCGAGGTGGAGGATGGCGAGGTGGTCGAGCTCGAGCGGCGCACCACGATCACGGCTCTCGGCCAGGGCGTCGACCAGAGCGGGCGGCTGGCCGACGAGGCGATGGACCGGGTCGCGGAGGCGATCGCCGCCTACCGCGAGGTGATCGACCGGCTCGCGGTCGAGAGGGTCGTCGCGGTGGCCACCAGCGCGATGCGCGACTCGGCGAACGGTCCTGCGTTTCGCGACCACCTGAGGGAGCGCTTCGGCATCGACGCGCGCACGATCTCCGGCGACGAGGAGGCGCGCCTGACCTTCCTCGGCGCGACCGCGGGCCGGCACGACGAGCGCCAGACCGTCGTGATCGACATCGGAGGCGGGTCCACCGAATACGTGGTCGGCCGCGCGGGCGAGAAGCCGAGCTTCCACCTGTCGACGCAGATGGGCTCGGTGCGCCACACCGAGCGCTTCCTCCACTCAGACCCGCCGACGCGCGCGAAGCTACAGGCGCTTGCCGACGACGTACGCGCGACCGTGCCGGACGCGCGTGCCGAGCACGCCATCGCCGTGGCCGGCACCCCCATCTCGCTGGCCGCGATCGATGGGGCCGAGGAGCCCCACGGCTACCGCCTCACGCTCGGCGCCTGCGAGCGCATCACGGCGATGCTGGCCGCGCTGCCGCTCGAGGAGCGCCGGCACGTCAAGGGCCTCCACCCCGACCGCGCGCCCACGATCGTCGCGGGCGCGCTGATCCTCACCGAGTCGGTCCGCAGGCTCGGCCTGGAAGAGGTCGAGGTCTCGGACCGCGACATCCTTCACGGCGCCGCGCTCTAAAAAGAGAACCGCCCGCATCATGCGGGCGGTTCTCAAACGGCCCTATCAGGACGGGCAGGGGTACGTGCCATGAAAGGGCCTTGCGGTTCGGACGGCGGGAGGCGCCGATACGATGCGGCTTCGCCCGAACCTATGTACCGGGTGAAAGACATACGGGTTCGCCGTACGCCTCAGCCACCCAGCGAACTCACTATAACCCAGCATCTTGAATCGCGCTAGGCAAGGTTTGCCTTGCGTGGATACACCACCGTGGGGTCCGTGAGCACGTTCACGAGCGCCGGCTTTCCACTCGAGAACGCGCGTTCCAGCGCGGGGCGCAGCTCGTCGGGCCGCTCCACCAGCTCGCCGTGCCCTCCGAGCGCCGTCACGACCTCGTCGTAGCGGCAGCCCGGCTGAAGGTCGGCCGCCACGGAGTAGCCGTACAGGAACTCCATCGGGTGCTTCTCGAGCGCCCAGATCCCGTTGTTCCCCATAACGCCGACGACGGGCACGCCGTGGCGCACGAACGTGTCGAACTCCATCCCGGAGAAGCCGAACGCGCCGTCGCCGAGCAGCAGGCAGACCTGGCGGTCGGGGTGGGCGAGCTTCGCCGCGAGCGCCGCGCCGGGTCCGCTGCCGAGACAGCCGAACGGACCGGGATCCATCCAGCAGCCCGGCTCGTACGTCTCGATCATCCGACCGGCGAACGAGACGAAGTCGCCGCCGTCGCCGATCACGATCGCGTTCCGGTCGAGCACCTGCCCGAGCTCCCCGTAGATCCGCATCGGGTGGAGGGGCGCGCGATCGTCGGTCAGGTCCTCCTGCTCCGCGGCGCGCCTCTCGTTCTCGGCCGCGCGCAGCTCGTTCACCCAGGACGACCGGTCGGGCCCGCCCGCCGAGCGGAGCCCGTCGAGCGACGCGGACACGTTGCCGTACAGCTCCGCGGCCACCGGGCGCGGATGCTCGCGCTCCGGCCGCGTGGAGCCGATCACGATCAGCTGCGTGTCCTCGCCGAACGACCCGCCGAAGCCCAGCCTGAAGTCCATCGGCACGCCGACGACGAGCGCCACGTCAGCGCCCTTCAGCCCCGTGCCTCGCGCGCGCGAGAAGAACTGCGCGTGGTCCGCGGGCACGCAGCCGCGCGCCAGCCCGTTCAGGAACACCGGGATCTGGCGCTCCTCGCAGAGCGCCACGAGCGACTGCTCGGCGCGCGCCCAGTAGAGGCCCGTGCCGGCCATGACGACCGGCCGCTCCGCCGACCGCAGCAGCTCGACGGCGCGCTCGAGCGCGTCGCCATCCGGCGGCGGGAGATCCGCGGGTGAGGGCAACGAGACCGGGGCGTCGGCGTCGACCTCGGCCTCCATGAAGACCTGATCCATCGGGAAGTCGATGAAGGCCGGCCCGCTCGGCGGCGTGAGCGCCGCGGCCAGCGCCTCGTCCACGAGCCCCGGGATCGAGGCGGTGGTCTCGGCCGTTCGCGCCAGCTTCGTGAGCGGCGCGACGAACGGCACGTGGTCGATCTCCTGGAGCGATCCCATCCCCCAGCGTGCGGCGGGCGCGCGGCCGCCGAGCGCCAGCACCGGCGACGCGTTCATCGAGGCCGAGGCCAGGCCGCTCATCCCGTTCGTGACGCCCGGGCCGGCCGTCAGCGCGCACACGCCGGGCTCGCGGGTGGCCTTGGCCCAGCCCTCGGCCGCGAACGCCGCGGACTGCTCGTGGCGCACGTCGACGATCTCGATCCCCTCCTCGCGACAGCCGTCGTAGATCGAGAAGAGATGACCGCCCGAGAGCGTGAACAGCTTCGTGACGCCGTGCGCGCGGAGGCGCTTCGCCACGAGCCGGCCGCCGTGCAGAGCGGCCTGCTGCTGCGTCTCCGTTTCGGCGCTCACGACGAGCGCGAGACTACTTAGTGGACCGCGGCGGCGCGGCGCGACGCGGCCTCGATGCTCTCCACGTTACGCGGGAGCACCTCGACCCGAAGGCGGTTGCCGAACACCACGTGGAGGATCGCGCCGCCGAAGCGGTCGGAGATCATCCGGGCGTCGTACAGAGAGGACTCGATCTCGGCGGGCGCGACGCCGCACGCCTCGAGGAAGCGGTGGCCGATCTCGGAGTCGAGCTCGCGTGCGGTGAGCTCGAGCTGCTCCGTGCGGAACAGTCCGGCCGTGGCGGCGTTGGTGGGCTGGATCACGACCGCCGCGACGTCGTCCGACATCACCCGCGAGGCGCGCTTGACCGAGTCCACGAGCCCGCGAGCCGTGGCGTCGTCGCCCAGCTCCTCGAGCAGCTCGGAGAGCCGCTCGCGGCCGAGCAGGCCGCCGTCGACGCGGGCCTCGAGGAGGCCGTCGGTGAACATGGCGGCGACGGAGCCGGGCACCAGCGGCACGGTGGTCTGGCGAAGGCCCGTGCGGATGCCCACGCCGATCGGCGGCGAGGAACCCGCCGTGACCGGCTCGTGCGGCTGCGGACCCACGACCAGCGGCGCCGGGTGCCCGGCTGTCGCGTACGTCAGCGAGCCCGTCTCCGGATCGTGCACGGCCAGGAGCACGGTTGCGAAGTCTCCACCGAGGTTGTCGTCGATCACGCGGCCTGCCACCTGAAGCGCAACGCGCGGCTCGAGCCCGGCCTCTAGGTAGGCGCGCAGCGTGTAGCGCATGAAGGCTGTGCGGGCGAGCGCGCCACGGCCGTGGCCGGACACGTCGCCAAGGATGAAGCCCACGCGGCCGCCCGGCAGCGGAAGCACGTCGTAGAAGTCGCCTCCCGCGCCCGGGCCGTCCGCCGGGCGGTAGGCCACGGAGGTGCGCAGGCCGCCCACGCGGTCGGGGACCGGCGGGAGCAGCGCGCTCTGAAGCAGGCCGACCTCCTGGAGCAGGTCGCGGCGCTGGCGGTCGAGCGAGCGTGCGCGGAACATCGTGAAGAGGTAGGCGATCGCGAGCAGGAACGAGAGGACGCCGGTGACCGCGAGCGCGAACTTGAGCGCCTCGGGCACGTCCTTCACGAAGCGCGTGATCGGACGGATGATCGGCGGGCCCTGCTTGGTGGCCTTCGCCTCGCTCGGGCGCGCGCGGCGGTCGCTCGGGTTCGCGCTACCGTCGCCGCCGCCCTCTGCCCTGCCGACGCGCTCGAAGGCGGGAGCGGCCGCGGCGGGCGCCGGCTGGAACTGCGCCTGGGTGCCGCCCACGCCGGCCACCTGACCGGGGCTCGGCACGGCGGCGCCGCGGAGATGGATGCGGGTCGGGCGGTTCGAGCCGCCCCGGCCGTCACGTCCGAGCGACACCGCCTGCGGCGGCGTCGCGTTGGTGCCGGTCGGCGTGGTCGGCGTCGAGGGGGTGCTGACAGGAGTATCGGGCGTCCCGTTACCGGTGTTGCCCTGCTGCTCAGGCTCCGGGTCGGCGCCCTCGCCCTTGCCGCCCGCGCCAGTCGGCTTCGGGAGCTCGGAGCCGTCGTCGCCCTTGCCGCCCTCGTCACCCGCGTTGGGAGCGGGGGCCGGATCGACCGGCGGGTTCGGCGTTTCGGTGGTGGGCGGTGCCTGCGGATCGGTGGGCTCCGGCGGATCGTTCTTGCCGCCGCCGCCCCAGCCGTTGCCGTTGCCGTTCCCGTGGCCCTGAGTCTCGGGATCCGGCTCGGGCGCCGGCGCCGGTGCGGGCGCTACCGGAGCAGCCGATTCGTCGCTCTGCGCGTGCCAGTGTCCCCTGTCCTTCTTGGCCTCGGCAGTGGCGATCTGGCCCGGTGCACTCCCTGCGAGCAGCGCGATCGAGATGACGACGAAGACGGCGAAAGCCGCCAGGACACGGGCTGCGAACGCCCGCGTTTCGTCACGCAGGGGGTGGAAGGGGGCCACGTTATCTTCCTCGGCACCGTCAGCCTTCTACTTGAGGGCTTTTCGAAACCGAACTCAAACGTTTGTCCACGGGCGCCGTTACCGCGTAGATAGGCACAGGTTCGGCCACTCCTTTCAGCGCAAACTCGCCCCGAGCCTCGAGATCGGCGCCGTCCGAGAGCAGGCAGCGGGTCGCCTCGGTCACGAGCACGACGTCGCCCGTCTCCCGGGTGAGGTGCTCCACCCGAGCCGCCACGTTCACCGGGTCTCCGATCACCGCGAACTCGAGCCGGCCACCCCCTCCCACCGAGCCCACCACAACGGGCCCGGAGTTCACCCCGATGCCGAAGCGCATCTGGTCACCGAGCTGCTCGATCAGCCGGGTGGCGATCTCGCGCGCGGCCGCCACGGCGCGGTCGGCGTGGTCGTCCAGCCGCTCCGGCGCTCCGAACACGGCGAGCAGTCCGTCGCCCAGGAACTTGTTCGCGTGGCCGCCGTGCTCCGTCACGCATGGCACGGCGATCCCGAACAGCTCGTTCAGGAAGGCGACCGTCTCGCGCGCACTCGAGCGCTGGGCGAACTCGGTGAAGTCGCAGACGTCGAGGATCATCACCGTGACCTCGCGCTCCTGGCCCTCGATCAGCTCGCCGTTCTCGAGCACGCGCTCGGCCACGTCCGGGTCCACGTAGGCGCCGAACGCCTCCCGCAGCGCCTCGCGCTCGGAGAGCCCCTCCATCATCTCGTTGAAGCTCCCGGCCAGCTGGCCCAGCTCGTCGCCGGAGGTGATCGGCACGCGCGCGTCGAGGTTGCCCTGCTTCACCGCCTCCGTCGCCTTCAGCAGCCGGTCGACCGGATGGAGCACCGAGCGCGTGACGAGCAGGGTCAGCTCCAGCGAGATCGTGAACGCCACGAGTACGGCCACGACCACGTCCAGCCCGAGGTCGGGTAGCTGCGCGCTCCCGTCGGTGGAGAGCCCGCTCACGACGACGCCCGTGATCACGTTGATCAGGGGCAGAGCGCCGAGCAGCTTCCAGCGCAGCGGCACTCCCGCGGGCGCGCCCGCGAAGCCCGCGGGCAGCTCGGCGACGATGTCCTCCACTACGGGCCGCAGGAACTGCTCGTACGAGAAGAAGTGGAGGATGCCGGCGTAGGCCACCGCCACGGCGGCGCCGGCGAAGATGATCAGCGCGCTGTAGGGCGCGAGGTCGGCCGCGATCGTCGCGTATATCGATATCGGGACGCCGATCAGGATGAGCGGCTGCCAGCTCATCTGGAGCGTGAGCCGCCGCGGCACCTCGACCGCGGCTCGCCAGGCCTCGAGTGCGTCGCCGTGTCCGTCGAGCCAGTCCCTGATCGGGCGCACCTGGCGCGCCCCCACGATCATCATGATCGCCACGGCTATGAAGACGCAGACCTCCGCGAACACCGCGATCGACCAGAACTCCGAGCTCGTGGGGTCCGAGTAGAGCGAGAACAGACCGAGCGTCGCCAGGCAGACGACGAACGCCGACACGAACTCGAACGCGAGGTAGAGCAGGAAGTAGTGCTTCCGCAGGCGCCGGTAAGCCCGTTCGAAGAAGAACGGCATAGCGGCAGTCTGACGAGCGCTAGTCGTTCGGGTCGGGGTCCCGGGCGGGCGGGTTGCCCTCGTTGCCGCGCGGGTTCTGGCGCAGCGGCGCCACGCCCCTCTTCAGCAGCGAGAAGACCTTGCCGTCATAGAGCGACGGCGGCACCTCGAAGCAGGGCGCGCGCTTGTCCTCGCTGGACTCGCCGGGCTGGAGCGCGTCCTTCGGATGGCGCAGCTCGCCGTTCGGGCACTTGAAGCTCTCGATCGTGCCGAGCGTGAGCGCCCTCATCAGCGTGTTCGGGTGGAGGTAGGCGTTGCCGCGCACCCAGTCCGGCGGCGGCTCGCCGTACTTGTAGGGCTGGAAGGAGCGGCCCTCGATGATGCCCATCTGGGTCTGGCCGCGCTGGCCCGTGCCGTAGTCCGCCGCGAGGTCGGCGCCGCCGTTCGTGATGAACGCGGCGATCGTCGTCTGGTGGAAGTTGAAGTACGACAGGATCGGGTTCAGCTCGGGGAAGAAGGTGTGCAGCGCTCCGGTGACCGGCTGAAGCTCGTGCAGGGTGTGCTCGAGCGCCGGGACACCGGTGCGGCTCACGCGGATCAGCGGCCCGAGGTCGCGGAACAGGCGCTCGAGGTGCGGGGAGAGGTCGCCGAGATCGCGCACCGTCGGCCCGAGGTCGTCGGCCGGGCCCTTCAGGTCGTTCACGAGCGGGTGCGTCGAGCGCGAGAAGTCCTCGAGCCGCGCCATCGTCGCCTTGCTCTCGTCGAGGAAGGTCGGGAAGATCGCGAACGTCTCGGCGAGCGCCTGGTCACGCGACGCGGTGGCCTCGAACGTGCGCTTCGAGTTCACGATCAGCCCGCGCAGCGCGCCGCGGCGCTCGTTGATCGCGCCGAACACGCGGCCGGTGTTCCTGATCAGCTGGTGGAGAGCCACGTTCTGCTCGTCGAGCACCTGCATCAGCTTGGCGCCGTCGACGGCGAAGCCCTCGAAGTTGCCGAACGCGTCGTTCAGATCCTGCTTGCGCCCGCCCTTGATCGCGCCGTCGAGCTCCTTCACCCAGTCCTGGAACGCGCTGCGGGTGGCCGGGTCGAACGCGGTGAAGATCTCGTCGAGCTCGACCGTGGGCTCGGCCTGCCCGTTCGGCAGGCGGCCGCCGTCCGCGAGCATCTTGCCGCCCGCGTGACCCGGGGTCAGCTCGAGGTAGGTCTCGCCGAGCAGCGTCTTCTGGCGGAGGATCGCGCGCGTGTCCCTCGGGATCGGCGCGTAGGCCTTGTCGAGCTGGACCTCGACGATCGTGCGTGCGCCGCCCTCGTCGAGCTCCTTCGACTTCACCTTGCCCACGTTCACGCCGGCCATCCGCACGTCGGCCTCCGCGGCCAGCGTCGCGGCCTCCCTCATGTGCACCTTGAAGCGGTAGCTCTCCGGCTTCAGCGGAACCGTGCCGCCGAACGCGAGCCACAGGAAGATCAGGATCGCGAACACCGACAGCGTGAACGCGACCATGGCGACGATGCGGCCGAGGCTGGGGGTCTGCTTGATCATGGCGCCGCGCACGCCCCGATCCCGCCGAACAGGTCGGCGAGCCCGTTGGCCTCGGCGTCAGGCATGCCGGCCTGCTTCGCGCCCGCCGTGAACACGGCGCAGTTCAGGTTGAGCAGGTAGGCGCGCCGGATCGGGCCGAGCGCGTCCGCCGTCGAGAACAGCGACGTCGTGTTCTGGCCGATCCAGGCGAGCCAGTACAGGTAGCCCTCGTTGCGCGCGCGCTCGTCGCGCGTGCAGGCGCCGGCCTTCTCGCAGCCCTCCGAGATGCCCTCGCTGCCGCCCGGGTTGTACGCGCCCATGTCGAACAGGCGGTTGAGGCCACGGAACGCGCCGGTCAGGTCCGGATTCGCCTTTGCCAGGTCCTTCGAGGCCCCGCCCAGGTTGCGCTGGAAGGGCTGGGCGGCGCGCGCGAACGGGCGCACCTCGTCCCTCAGGATCGGTGCGGCCTCCTTCACGAACGGCAGCACCGAGGCGTTCGCCTCGTCGAGCTTCGAGAACGGCGCGCGCAGCGACTCGAAGGTCGGCCCCATCTGCTGCGAGAGCGTGTCGACCTTGCCGAGCGTCGACGCCGTCTGGTCGAGCGTGCCCGGCAGCTTCGACACGAGCGCGGAGATGTTCTGGTCCTCGTCGGCGAACGCGCCGAGCGTCACGTTCGAGGTCCGTACGAGCCGCGTGATGTCCTTGTCGCTCTTGCCGAGCTCGGCCATCAGCAGGCCGTAGCGGTTCACGAGCCGGCGCAGGTTGTGGCGCCGCTCGGCCACCGCGCGAGTTACACGCGCGAGGTCCTTGTGGAGCGGGCCGAGCCGCCGCAGCACCTCGCGCAGGTCCGTCCCGCGGTGGTCGAGCCCCTTGCCCGCGCCGGAGATCAGGAGCTTCAGGTAGTTGCGCGTGTCGCCGTCGAGCACGGCGAGGAACTCGTCGGGGTCGATGTCCGGCAGCGTGTTCGAGACCTGGATCCGCCCGCCCTGCGGCAGCGGCTTGCCCTCGCCCGGATCGACCTCGAGGAACATGTCCTTCGTGCCCGTCTTGGCGCGGAGCAGCGCGGTCGCGTCCTCGCGGATGAAGCCCTTGTACTTCGGCTCGAGCTGGAGCTCGACCACGGCCTTGCCGTCCTCGAGGTCGACGGAGCCGATGTCGCCTATCCGAACGCCGGACACCACCACGGTCTGCCCCTGGCCGGGCGTGACCGCCTGAGCGTCCGGCAGCTCGGCCTTCACGGTGTAGAACGGCTTCTCGACGAGCGGGAAGCGCAGCCGCTGGTTCGACAGCACGTACGCGCCGATCCCGATGCCCAGGACAACGACGCCGATGACCGCCAGGAAGTCGGCGAGGTTCTTTCGGATCGCGTGCATCATGGGCCGGCCACCTTGCTCGCGGCCGCCTCGCGGCGGGCGTAGGCCGAGCGCTCCTTCGCGACGAGCGGGAGGACGTTGTTCAGGTAGTCCTCGGCGGCGTTCAGGAAGTCGGATACGGGCTTGACCGGCGCGGGCGGCTTGATCTCGGAGCCCGGGCTCTGTTCGAGCACCGGGAAGGCTGGGATCGGACCGCCGGGCGCGTGGAGGTTCGGCAGCTCCTGGGTCTCGCAGGGCACGTCCGGGCGGTGGGTCATCGGCTGGCTGCCGCCGTCGGGCGGCGGGCCGGGGCGCACGCGGTCGCCCGGAGGCGTCGCGCCCGCGTGGAAGTACTGGTTGTTGCCGTCTGAGAGCCGGCTCTCGCCGGAGAGGCCCGGGAAGCCGCGCTGGATCTGCTTGCGCACCTGCTGGCCGGAGTTCTCGGCCTCGTTGCCCGTCTCCGGGTTGGGGATCTCGAGGCCCATGAACGGCACGAGCACGTTGTTCGTGCAGGCCGAAAGCGCGCGCGTCTCGCGCAGCAGCGGGACGGAGGTGCGGTTGAAGGCCACGAGCGACGGGATCGTCTGGCGCAGGACGCGCGCGGTCCCACGCAGCTCGCTCTCCGACATCAGTAGGCGCGCCTGGTGGATGAACGGCAGCGAGGCGTCGAGCGTCTCGTCGGAGCTGCGCACGCCGGGGAGCGCGTCGTGCGCGAACGCGCGCAGCGACGGCAGTGCGTCGTTCAGCGAGGCGAGCGCGGGCTGGCCCGCGCGGAGCGTGTCGCGCAGCGCCGGGATCGAGGCGGCGAGCGCCGCATCCTCGCGGGCGAATGCGCCTGCGGTTACGTTGAAGTTCGTCACGAGGTCCTTCAGCGAGCGCTCATCCTTCACGAGCGCGGCGAACGTCTTCTGCTGGCCAGCCAGCAGCCGCTGGACGTCCCGGTTCGGGTCCTGCCCGAGCGACGCGTCGTTCGCCAGCGACGAGTTGCGGTACGCGGGCTCCCAGTACCTGATCGCCTCGTTGAAGCCCTCCGCGCCGCCCTTGTCGAGCCCCTTCGAGTACTCGCGCAGGAACGTCTGGAGGTCCGAGCGCGTGTCGCGCTGGAGCGCCGTCAGGAGGTCGCCGAACTGCACCGGCGCGGCGGTCTGCGAGACCGGGATCACGCCGTCCTTGTCCAGGTTCTGGGCCGACGGCGAGCCGGGCTCGAGGTCCACGAAGAAGTTGCCCTCGAGGAAGATGCGCGGCCGGATCTTCAGCTCGGCGTCCCTCTTGATCGGGAGGCCGGCCTCCTTCATCTGCATCGTCACCTGGGCCGCGCCCTTGCCGTCCTTGACGGGCTCGACCTTCAGGACCTTGCCCACCTCCACCCCGGCGATCCGGACCGGCGACTTGGGCTTCAGGTTGTTCACGTCGTTGAAGACGGCCTTGAACTCGTACGGGTTCGAGAACGGGTTCGCCTTCGAGAAGCCGAAGTAGGTGAGGAGGCCCACCACGACGAGCGCCAGGACGCCGGCGCGGAAGGGGCTGATGCCGTTCGAGCGCGCGCTCATGGCACGTCACTCAGGTTGTCGATGCCGAGCTCACGCGACTTGTAGGTGCCGCCCGAGAGCCCCGGGATGTTGTTGTCGGACGGGACGATCGCGCCGTTGGCGCCGGTGCCGAAGTCGCTCGGGATCGGGAGCCCGTGGTCGTCCGAGTTGTCGTGGATGTTCCCGCGCGGGTATGGGGCGTCGTTGAGCGAGCCGTTCGGGTAGCCGTTCTGGCCGAGCTGGCAGTCCGCGTTGCCCTGGGCGTCGATCGCGGGCTGGTAGGGCGGCGCGTACAGGCGGAAGAGCGGCTTGCCCTGCGAGTCCTTCGCCCCCTGCGGCTTCTGGTCGACCAGGATGTCCCACGGCCGCGAGCCGGTCGTCGAGCCGTAGTTGTTCGGCTGGTTCGAGTTCGGCACCTTGACGTTCTGGTTCAGCGCCGTGCCACCGCCGGTCGCGCCCGTCTGGACAACCGACTGCGCCTCGCCGAGCGGGTGCACGAAGTAGAGGAAGTAGTTGCAGACCGTCTGGTAGGGCGCGATGAACTGGATCGCCGGACGGCTGACCGTGAGAGCGGTGTCGAGGTCGTGCAGCGCGAGCAGCGTGTTCGGGTTCCTGAACAGGTCCTCCGCCTCGTGCAGGGCGCTCTCGAGGTTCTCGTTCAGCTCGACCGTCCGCGGCAGCACCGGCGTGCCGACCTTGAAGGCGGAGTTGATCGCGGGCAGCGAGCGCGGGAGCTCCGCCGCGGCGGGCCGGAGCCGCGCCGAGAGATCCGTGAAGTCCGCGTAGAAGGGCTGCTGGACGCGGAACGAGTCGATCGAGACGTTCATCGTCGGCTCGGCCTTCTCGATCGTGTCCTGGAGCGCCCGCGGGCTCGCGGAGATCGCGGCGAACGTGTCCGCCATGTCCGTGAAGAGGAGCGCCTGCGTGCGCGCCACCGGCGCGGCCTGCGCGGAGGCGCGGCCGATCTGGAGGAAGAACTGGTCGAGCTCGGTCTTCGGGTCCGCCAGGTTCGTCATCACCGGGGTGAGCGCCCTGAAGAACGGGTTGAGCGCCTCGATCGCGCGGTTGATCGACTGGCCGCGGCCCGCGAACGCGTCGCCGAAGCCCTCGGTGGCGTTCTGGACGTGCGGGCGCGTCTCGCGGTCGAACGTCGAGAAGAGGTCCTCGAACTCGAGCGGCTCGGACGCGTTCTTGACGGGGATCGTGTCGCCCGACCGGTAGGTCTGGTGGCTCGTGCCCGGCTGAAGCTCGATGTACTTGAGGCCGAGCGCCGAGCGCGGCCGCACGCGCAGCTTCGTGTCACGCGAGAGCGGCTCGAGCTTCTTGTCGAGGCTCAGCTTGGCCACGGCGACGCTGCGGCGCTTGCCGTTCACCATGCGCACCTCCGGCTTCAGCTCCTTCACGACGCCCACGCGGAAGCCGCCCACGCGCACCTCGTTGCCCTTCACGAGCTTGCCGCCGGAGGGCAGCTCGGCGTTCACCTGATAGCTCGGGACGAACGGCAGGCCCGAGTTCGCGTTGTAGGCGATGAACACGGCCACGAGCGCGATCAGCACGGTCGTGGCCCCGATCAGGACCGGGCTGGCGGCGATGTTGCCCTGTCCGCGACGGTTTCTCATGGCGCGAGGAGGTAGTCGAGGAGCTGGCCGGTGGTCTGCTGGTCAGGGGCGGGCGCGCCGATCGAGCGGAGCTCGTCGCGCAGCTGCTCCGGGTTCGCGCGGAGGTCCTTCGTGTTCAGTTCGCGCAGCTGGCGGCGCGTCAGCGAGTCGAGCAGGCGCTGGAGGTCCGGCGGCAGCACGATCTGCGGCTTCGAGAGGTCCACCTGGCCGGGCAGCGGGCCCGCCTCGGGCTGGCCCTCGGCGCGCCGCTCGCCGACGCGCGAGGCCGGCTTGCCGCTCTGCGCGCGAAGGTTGGCCGCGTTCGGGCCCGCGATCGGGTCCGGGCTGAAGATGCCGGGCTGGTTCGGGCCGAGGTAGGAGTTGCACTTCTTGAAGGTCTCCATGTCGGCCGCGTTCTTCGGCGGCTCGTTGCGCCACTCCATGCAGTCCGGCTGGGCCGACAGCGATGCGCGCAGCATGTGGGCGTCGTCGTCCAGCATGTTGATGCTGAGCGTCTGCCAGAAGAAGTAGTTCCAGATCGCCTCCATGCCGGTGAACCCGCCGCTGTCCTTGATGGCGGTCGGGTCCGGCGCCGGCGGGGCGGCGGCCTTCGCGCGCGGGTCGACCTCGATGGCGCGCTTGCGGTCGTCGATCGTCTGGAGGAACTGGCGCAGCGGCTTGGCGAACGGCGGCGCGTTCACGGCCAGGCGCCGCAGCTCGGCGACCTCCTGCTTGCCGGCGGTGAACGCGCTCGTGCCGACCTTGCCCATCTTCCCGAGCGAGCGGACCGCCGGGCGGCTCGCCTCCGAGAACGGCCCGATGCGCGTGAAGAAGGTGTCGAGGTCCGGGGCGGCGCGCTGGAGATCCGCGAGCAGCGGCGTCTGCTCGTCGGCCAGCTCGCCGAGGCGCGCCATCGTGGGCCGCAGCTCGTCGAGGAACTCGGGGAAGCGCTGGAACTGCGCGCGCAGCTCGGTCCGGCGCGTGGCCGAGATCTCGGCGGCGTCGCCGGCCTCGCGCACCCAGCGCACCACGTCGCGCTTGTTCTTCTCGAGCTCGTTCACGACCGTGTCCGAGTCGGTGATGAAGTTCTTGATGACCTCGTTCTGGTCGCCGAGGATCCTCAGAACGCGCGAGGTCTCGCGGAGGCCCGGGTGGGCGCGCCGGAGCACCTCCGAGAGGTCGTCCGGGCGGCCGGCGAGGCCGGTGCCGAGCTCCGTGATGAGCAGGCGGAAGCGCTCCCGGTACGGGCGCCGCATGATGTCGTTGACGATGTCGGTCGGGATCGTCGAGGTGTTGTGCTCGACCGTCACCGTGTTGTTCGGGAGCGGCTTGTCCGAGGTGCCCGGCTGGCAGTCCACGTAGTACTCGCCGATCAGCGACTGCGGGCGGATGTCGCAGCTGGCGTCCTCGCGGAAGCCGTCGAAGCCGGGCTTCGAGACCTCCGCGGTCACGACCGCCTTCGGCGTCTCACCGGGCTTCTTCGTGACCTCGAAGCCCGTCGTCTGGCCGGCGTTCACGCCGCCCACGCGGAAGTCGCCGCCCTTCGTGAGACCGAACGCGTTGTCGAACTGGATCTTGTAGGTCGTGCCGTCGGCCTGCCTGTCCGACGCACCGGCGAGCACGAACGCGCCCGCGCACACGCCGAGCACCGATAGGACGACGAGCGCGCGCCTCATCTCGGCGTCCCCCGGTCGCTCTCCTCGCAGTCGAGCCGCGCGCGCTCCTCGGCCGACAGGACGTTCGAGCCGTCGGGCAGCGGCGCCTCGGCGGAGCCCGGACAGCGCTTGTACTGCTTCATCGCAAGGCTGTCCTTGTGCATGAACGGCGACATCGTGATGAAGCCGCGTGCCGTGGCCCCGAGCGCGTCGAAGCCGCCGCCCGTGGTCGAGAAGTCGTCGAACCAGCCGAGGAAGTCGGTCGTGTAGGGGCGCGAGAACGCGAACTCGCGCGCGCCGCCCTCGAGAGCCGGCACCATCTCCTGGAACGCGCCGCGCGTCTCGCCCACCGGATAGCTCTTGCCGCCGGGCGCGTAGCTCCGGTTCTTCGTCTCCGTGGCGATCGCCGCCAGCGGCGGGAACGTGTTGAGCAGGTTGATCAGGTCGTTCGAGCTGCCGGGCCGCCTGATCGTGAGGCTGAGGTCACGCACGGTGGGCCGGGCGTCGGCGGCGAAGGCCCGAGCCTGCGAGAGGAACGGCTGCAGGCGCTTCGCCACCGGCTTCGAGGCCTCGACCAGCGGATCGACCTGGTCGAGGGTCGACCTCAGATTCACGAACGTCGTGTTGGCGCGGCGCATGAACGGCGGGAGCCGGCCGATCGACTCGGCGAGCGCCTCCTTCTGGCTGCCGAGCGCGCGCGTCGTGTCGTTCAGGTTCCCGATCAGCCCCGCGAGGTCGTCGCGGCGCTCCGCGAGCGCCGTGACCATCTCCGAGCTGTCGACGAGGAAACGCTGGAGGAGCGGGGTGTCGCGGGTCAGCTCGTTGAAGAGCCGGCGGGAGGTGGAGAGCGCCGGGTTCAGGTACTGGAACCCGACGTTGGCCTCGTCGGCCATGTTGCGCCACTGGTCGGCCGAGCCCTTGAAGAAACCCTGGAGGGAGCGCCGGGTCTCGGGATCGAGCGTGTTGTAGAGCTCGTCTAGGTCGACCTGGGTGACGGTCTTGTCGGTCTCGATGACGCCCCCGTCGGGGATCGTGTCATCGGTGTCCGGCGGGAGCTTCAGGTCGATGTAGCGGTTGGCCAGGCCGGACTGGGAGAACTGGCGAATCTCGGCGCGCGTGCCGCGCCGCAGGGGAGAGTGGTCGCCGTCGATCGACATCTCGATCTCGGCCTGGCCGTCGGGAGTGATCTTGATGCCCTTCACGGAGCCGACGGGCACGCCGCCCACCTGCACGGGGTTGCCCTTCACGAGCTGGCCGGCGTTGATGAAGCGCGCCTTGACCTTGTAGCCGCCCGCGCCCGTGCCGCCGAAGAGGATCAGGCCGACGAGCACGATGGCAGCGATGACCGCGCCGACAGCGGCTACGCGTCCGATGGCGCTAAGCGATCGCACCTACCCCTCTTGCTCCTCTCGCGCAGTTCCGGCCCCCCGCCCTCCCATGGCGAGGCTCCCAAGCCGAATCCGAGCTCAGCCGTGAACTCTTACACCCGGAAACGCACGGATGCGCCGGTTCTTGCGCCGCGGCTACTCAGGATCGGGCCGCTTGTCGCCCGGCCAGGTGCCGGTCGTGCGATAGAAGGCGCGCCGCGAGCCGTGATCGGTGGCCTCCTTGACCGCCCGGAAGATCGCGCCCTGAATGGCACCGGCGAGCAGCAGCCGGCCCCACGTGATGTCGCGGTGCTTCGAGTCGGGCGGCTCCTCGTCGTCGATCACGCCCCAGAGCCCGTTGAACAGTTTCTTGCCGATCAGCCCGGCGAGGAGCCCCGCCGCGATCGACACCGGAGCGAAGAGAAGCCTGGCCATGCACCGGTGTATACCCGACCCGGGGCACGGGCACTCCGGGTGCGCCGGCGCCCTAGCCCGCCAGGTACTTCGCCTCGAGCCGCACCGTCAGGCGCGAGAGCTTGAAGCAGCGGCGTTTGCGCCGGTGGCGCACGATCCGGCGTCCGCCGGAGCCGCCCTCCACCGTGACGCTGCGCACGGCGCCGCAGAACTGGCCGGGGCCGAAGACGCCGAGCAACGGGTCGTAGCCGTAGCCGAACGGGTTCGTGGCCTCGGTGACCGAGAAGAGCGGGCCGAGCGTGATCCCGCTTCCGCGGGCGGCGGATTCCGCGCTCGCGCGCGCGGCCTCTGCGGCCGGCGGCGTGGCGGCCAGGCGCGCTGCCCGCAGTCCGTGCCTGATCGCAGGGCTCGTGCGACGCGCCACGTCGACCGGAGCTACTCCCGACCCCGTGGCGCTCACCTCGCGAACGCCCTCGTCGGACGTGGGCCCTCCGGAGATCTCGAACGTCACCTTCACGGTCACGGCCTCGAGCGGCGCGCAGCGGCGGCGCGTCGAGTGCAGGCACGCGGGCCGTGGGTCGAACGGCGAATCGCTCTCCACCGCACGCGCGCCTCCGAGCGAGACGCCCAGCGCCGAGGCGATCGCCTCCGCGCGCCGGCGGGCGTCGGCGACGCCGCGGCCGCTCGCGCGGTCGCGCTTCCCGAGCGGCGCGAACCCGGTGCCACCGACCGTGATGCCGGGGCCGTAGTCCTCGCTCTGCGGCAGGAAGGGACCGCCGTACTGCGCCGAAGCGGCCCCAGGAACGAGGAGAGCTGCGAGGACCGCCGCGATGAGGGCCAGTCGCGCGATGCGACCAGTATCCCTCAAGATGTCTGAAGTGGCAAGGGGTTCTATGCCCGGGGTGGGATTCGAACCCACATGCCCTCTCGGGCAGTCGGGTTTAAGCCGACCGCGTCTCACCTAGTTCCGCCACCCGGGCAGGTGAATTATGGACGTAGACTCGCACCGTGAGCCCTCCGCGCCCGTCCCTGAAGGTCGTCGGCCGCCGTCTCGACGCCGAGGACTACCGGCTTCGCGACTTTTTCACGCGCACCGCGCAGCCGCACGAGTTCTACGAGGCCGGCACGCCGGCGGCCGACGCGGTGCTCGAAGCCGCCGGGGCGAGCGGGCAGCTCCTCCCGGTGGTGGTCGACGGCGACACCGTTCACGCGGGCGCGACCGTGCAGGGCCTGGCGGAGGCCTGGGGCACCTTTGCGCGGCCGAAGCAGGCGCACTACGACCTGTTCGTCGTCGGGGCCGGGCCGGCCGGATTGGCGGCCGCGGTCTACGGCGCCTCTGACGGCCTCTCGACGGCCGTGGCCGAGGCCGACGTGCCGGGCGGCCAGGCCTCGTACACCTCGTTGATCGAGAATTTCTTCGGCTTCCCGGAGGGCATCGGCGGCGCGGAGCTCGCTCGCATGGCCGGTAGGCAGGCCGAGCGCTTCGGGGCGGAGCTCCTGCTGCTCAACGGCGTCGTCGGCAGCTCGCTCGAGGCGGGCCGAACGCCGGTGGCCACGCTGGCGAGCGGGCATGAGGTGAGCTCCGACATCGTCGTGGTGGCCACCGGGATGGAATGGCGGCGGCTCGACCTCCCCGGGGTTGCCGAGCTGATCGGGCACGGCGTCTACTACGGCGCGGGGCGGAGCGAGGCGGTCCAGTGTGCCCAGGAGCACGTGATCGTCGTGGGCGCGGGCAACTCCGCGGGCCAGGCCGTGATGAACCTCGCGAGCGCCGGCGCACAGGTGACGATGGTCGTGCGCGGCGAGAGCCTCGCGAAGTCGATGTCGGCCTACCTCGTGGAACGTGTGGAGGCGTCCGCGGCGATCGACGTCCGTCTGCGCACGCGCGTGACCGCGGTCCACGAGGAGGAGGGCCACCTCGGCGCCGTGACTATCGAGAGCGAGGACGGCGCTCCAGAGACGATCGCGGTCACGGCCCTGTTCCTCTGCATCGGCGGCGTCCCGCGCACGCAGTGGGCGGCAGCGAGCGGGGTGCGCACGGACCCGAAGGGCTTCATCCTCACCGGCCCGGACCTGCTCGACCGTGGGGAGCGCCCGGAGGGCTGGCCGCTCGACCGCGACCCGCTGGCGCTCGAGACGAGCATCCCCGGGCTGTACGCCGCGGGCGACGTCAGGCATGGCTCTGTGAAGCGGGTCGCGGGCGCAGTGGGCGAGGGTTCCATGGGCGTGGCGTTCGCCCATCACCGCCTGGAAGAGCTGCAACAGCGCCGCTAAGCGCAACTTTTGCGGTGCTACCGTGTCCACAGGGTGGGGATTTGCACCCCGTGGTCGACGCATGGAAGCTTCCGCTCTCAGACAGTCCACCGCGCTGCCGGCTCTTGCGGGGCGGTCGCCCCTCCTCCGGCTCCAGAGCGACGAGCGCCTGATCGCGCTCACGCGCCGCGGGCATCACGGCGCGTTCGAGGCGCTCGTCCAGCGCTACCAGCCGCGGCTGCTCGCGTTCTGCCGCCACATGCTCGGCTCGCAGCAGGACGCGGAGGATGTGCTTCAGGAGGTCTTCGCCGCCGCGTTCAAGGCGATGCTCGCTGACGACCGGGCGATCAACGCCCGGCCCTGGCTCTACCGGATCGCGCGCAACCGCTCGCTCAACCACCTGCGTCGCCCGCAGGCGACCGGCCAGGACTCGATGGACATCTTCGAGCGCGACGGCGGCACGACCACCGCCGACACGGTCCACAAGCGCGAGGAGTTCCGCCAGATCGTCGCGGACGTGCACGAGCTGCCCGAGACGCAGCGGACCGCGCTGCTGCTGCGCGAGATCGACGCGCTCTCCTACGACCAGATCGCCGAGGCGATGGACACGACCGTGCCGAGCGTGAAGTCGCTGCTCGTGCGCGCGCGGGTGTCGCTCGCGGAGGCCGCCGAGGCGCGCCTGCTCACCTGCGCGGAGGTGCGTGTGGAGCTCGGGCAGGTGGCCGAGGGGCTCAGGCGGACCACCGCTCCGGTGCGCCGCCACGTCAGGAGCTGCGAGCGCTGCCGCACGTTCCGCGGCGAGCTGCGCAAGACCACGCGCGCGCTGGCGGCCGTCTACCCGCTTGGCCCGATGATCTTCCTGAAGAAGCTGTGGGTCGCCAAGGTCGGCGTCGGCGGTGCCGGCGCGGCGGGGGCCGCCGCGAGCGGCGGCGCGGCCGGCGGCACGGGCATGGCGGGCGTGGCGGCCAGCGCCGCCGGCGGGATCACAGCCAGCGGCGCGGTGTCGGCGGGCATCTCGACGCTCGCCGGCAAGGCGGCCGCCGGCATGGCCGCCGCCGTGATCGTCACAGCCGGCGCGGTCGAGGTGAAGCACGTGCGCGAGCGCGATGCGGCACCGGCGGCACAGGTCGCGTCCGCCACCGCAGCCGCACATCCTGCAGTCGCGCCGGTCAAGCGAGCCGCGCCCGCCGCGAAGCCGCCCGAGGAGACGGTCGTGGAGACGGCGCCCGCTCCGGTGGCCGCCGCGCCGGCCGTCGCCGCCGCCCCGGACCCAGTCGCCGCCGAGCCCGCGGCGCCGCCGGAGCAGCCGGTGGCTCCGGTCCAGGAGGACGGCTCGACCGTCACGCTCCCTCCGCGCGGGGACGAGGAGCCCGGCGGCGGATCGGCCCAGCCCGGCGAGCCCGCCGGCGACCCGAGCACGCAGCCCGCGGGCGAGGGCACGGCCGACGGCGGGGAGTCCCCGGCCGCTCCGCCCGCGGGCGAGCCCGAGGGCACGAGCGACCCACTCCCTCCGCC